>DAISXR010000004.1:0-57344 GCA_036825755.1 Anaerolineaceae bacterium | reverse complement strand
ACCTGACAAACATCGATAGAAGAACCTGGTTATTTTTACAATAGATATTAGCTACACGCAATTACTCAAATTATTATCCCTTGGTTTGGGTAAACGATCTGTCAAGTGATTACATAAAAGCATTCAGCTACAATTGATCAACCCATTTCTACCCGATGACAGGCTACCCAATGCCCCGTCTCCACTTCCTGATAAATCGGCTCCATTGTTTGACAAATCTCAATCGCAAGAGGGCAACGTGTATTGAAATTGCAGCCTGTAGGCGGGTTGGCGGGATTGGGTAAGTCCCCCTCCAGAAGGATTAATTTGCGCTGCCGCTCATAACTGGGTTCAGGGCTGGGTACTGCCGACAGCAATGCCTGTGTGTAGGGATGTAACGGATTGGTATATAGAGAATCACGGTCTGTCAGCTCAACAATCTTACCCAGGTACATTGCCGCTACCCGTTCACTGATGTGCCGGACCATGCGCAAATCGTGGGCGATGAACAGATAACTCAAGTAGAATCTGCTTTGCAGCTCACCCAACAGATTGATCACCTGGGATTGAATGGATACGTCTAGGGCGGCAATTGGCTCATCGCAAATGATCAACTCGGGATTGAGAGCCAATGCCCGGGCGATTCCCACCCGCTGACGCTGGCCACCCGAGAATTCATGCGGGTAACGGTTGACAAAGCTCGGATCCATCCCAACCAACAGGAATAATTCCTCCACCCGTTCCTGGATCTCCTTATCATTTCCGATGTGGTTGATTTTGAATGGCGCTGCCACGATGCTCCCCACAGTCATACGGGGGTTGAGTGAAGCATAAGGATCCTGGAAGATCATCTGCATGCGGCTGCGCATGTGCCGCAGTTCACGGCTCCCCAGAGCACCCAGCTCGACACCGTCCAACCGCACCGATCCGGCGGTGGCAGGGTACAGTTGCAGGATGGTACGTCCTACTGTGGTCTTGCCACAACCGCTTTCGCCAACCAACCCCAGAGTTTCGCCTCTCAAAACGTCGAAGGTCACCCCATCCACCGCTTTGATATCTGCCACTTTCCGGCGCAGCACACCGGAGGTAACAGGAAAGTATTTCTTCAATCCACAAACCTGCAACAACACTTGTTTATCTGAAACCACCCCAGGCTCCTTCCGTTTTTTCTACTTCCCAGCAAGCCACCCGGTGCTCCGGAGCAATAGTCTGCAGACAGGCATTTTCCTGGCAGCAACGTGCGCTGGCATAGCCGCAGCGCGGCGCAAACGGGCATCCTGTCCGCAATCCGATCAGGTTTGGCGGTTGGCCAGGGATGGAAAACAATGCTGATCCCGCTTTTTGATTCCGCTTCGGAAGGGAACCCAGCAAACCCAGTGTATAGGGGTGGCGCGGAGCAGTATACAGATCGTCCACCAATGCATCCTCAATCACATAACCGGCGTACATTACCATTACCCGCTCCACCAACCTGGCTACCACTCCCAGATCGTGACTGATCCAGATGACCGTCATCTCGAAATCTTTCTGCAGACGCTTGACCAGTTCCACAATCTGGGCCTGCACGGTCACATCCAAAGCCGTGGTCGGTTCATCAGCAATCAACAACCGCGGTGTACACGACAGCGCCATGGCGATCATGGCTCGTTGGCGCATCCCCCCGGAGAATTGATGCGGGTAACAATGTAAACTCTCGTTTGGCCGAGGGAGACCCACCAGAGAAAGCAATTCGGACGCCCGCTTTGTCGCCTGACGGTTATCCATTCCCTGGTGAAGTTTGAGTGCTTCGCTAATTTGATACCCGATCGTCAGAGTTGGATTGAGTGATGACATAGGATCCTGGAAGATCATGGCGATCTCAGCCCCACGCACCTTTTCCAATTCGCTTTCAGAAAGCTGAAGCAAATCCCTTCCTGCAAATATTGCCTCCCCCGCCACTACCCGTCCAGGTGGTTGGGGGATTAGACCCAGTAATGAAAGCATGCTGACGCTCTTGCCGCAGCCGCTCTCCCCCACCACCCCCACCACCTCTCCGGCTTGAACGGAAAAGGAAATACCATTGACTGCACAAACCACACCTTCATGAGTGGCAAATTGGGTGGTCAGGTTATGTACTTCTAATAGATTGGTCATGTTCATCTCACACACGCATTTTGGGATCCAGCGCATCACGCAGACCATCACCCAGCAGGTTGATAAACAGCACTGCCAGGAAAATTGCCATACCTGGATAGACCGACATCCACCAGGCTTCCCGCAGGTAGTCACGACCGTAACTCAACATAGCACCCCACTCAGGTGAAGGTGGTTGAGCACCTAATCCGATATAGCTCAATCCGGCAGTCGCCATGATACAGTTGCCCAATCCCAGCGTACTGTAAATGATCAGAGGTGCCATGGTGTTGGGCAGTATCTGGGTGAACATGATGTAACCATGGGTGGCTCCGAGTACCCGGGCGGCGGTGACGTATTCGCTGTTTTTGGTTGCCAGCACGGTACCGCGTACAAAACGAGATACCGATGGAATGGCAGATAACCCCAGCGCAATCAACACTGTGCCCAAATTGGGACCCAGTGCCGCCACGATGCTCAATACCAGCAGAATTGTTGGAAAGGCCAGCAGCACATCCATCACCCGCATAATCAGGCTGTCAACCCAACCCCCAAAATAACCGGAGATCAATCCCAGCACAATCCCGCCGATCGCTGCGACGAACAGGGCAAGCAGCGAAACTCGCATTGATTCCTGACCACCCCACAACACCCTGCTGAGAATATCTCGTCCAAGGTCATCGGTGCCGAAAAGGTGCTCTGGACCGGGAGGAGCCAACAGGCTTTCAAAATCCATCTCGGTCGGGTCTGCTGGAGCGATCAGGGTAGCCAGAGAGATCACTAATAGCAAGAGAACAAAACCCGTCAACCCGACCATCCCGCCTGTATTTTTGCGCAGGGTCCGCCAGGCAGTACGCCATAGGTTTTCACTTTTTGTAGTCCGCAGGGTGGTTCGCCGGTTCGCTTGTTTTGACGTGTATTCGGTTTCCATCTCACCTTGCTTTCAATTTTTAAATCGCGGTCTGAGAAATAATTGCCAGCACGGATTTTTTTTATTCACTTGTGATGTCATCCCAGTATCAGGATTGACAGCCATCCTCAAAATCTTGTTTCGGATCAAATTTCTTCTCGAAAGGTCTCACGAGACTTCGTATTCCCTGAACCATAGGTTTAATATTATCTATAAGCCCTGCTCAATCATAGCGAATACGAGGATCCAGTAGGCCGTAAATCAGGTCGACCGCCAGATTGACCATCACGTAGATCACGGCAGCAAATAAAACCACTCCCTGGATCTGCGGGTAATCGCGGGCGGAAATCGCGTTTACGGCAAAACGCCCAATCCCCGGGCGAGTAAAGACATTTTCGATGAAGACGGTCCCTCCTAAGAGCGCCGCAAACTCCAGACCAATCACAGTCACAACCGGGATCAGGGCATTTCGTAAGATATGCACCCCTGTGACCGCACGCCAACTTAATCCCTTGGAACGGGCTGTACGGATATAATCCTCCCGGATGATCTCCAGGATGCTCGAGCGAGTCAATCGCGCAAGCACGGCAGCCGGTGACAACGCCAGGGTAAAAGCGGGGAGGATCAGATTCTCTAACCCCTCCCCGCCTGTGGCAGATACCCATCCCAGGTTGATACCGAAAATGATGATCAAAATGATACCCAGCCAGAAATTGGGTATGGAGAGACCTATCAGTGCGACCGTCATGCTGAGATTGTCGATCCATTTCTGCTTTGAAACGGCGGCGATAATACCAAAAATGATCCCACCCGGTATCGCTAATACCAGCGATGCCAGTGTCAACTCAAGTGTGCTGGGAAAGCGGACCAGGATCTCACGCATGACCGGTGTCTGCCCACGAAACGATTTACCCAGATCACCATGGATTGCGTTCCATACGTAACGCCCATATTGCACAAAGAGCGGATCGTTCAAACCAAATTCTTCCCTGAATTCTGCAATCCGTTCCGGAGTTGCATGTGTTCCCAACATCATTTTCACCGGATCGCCGGGTGTTACCTGGATAATCGCAAAGGTGAGCAGGGTCACACCCAGCAGTACCGGGATAAGCATCAGCAGTCTGCGCAACGTGTAGATCAGCATGATAGGTCCTTAACGGGGAACGGTTGCTTATCGCGTAACGTTTCCAAAATCATATCTGCTGCCTTCTTGATGGCTGCAGTATCGATGCCATTATGGGTTACCGCCCGCAATAACCGTCCGCCAAGATGCATGATTTTGACGCCTTTGGCTTCAAGAATGGATACTAATTCCTCGGGAGTGTACCGCCCCGGTTTTAGCTTCCACATCACAATGTTGCTTTGAATTGTTCCTAAATCCAGTTCAAAATCAGAAATACCGGCAATTATCTCGGCAAGGTACCTCGCGTTGATATGATCACGCCGGAGTTGTTCTGAATAACCTCTCAACCCTTTGAGGCCGGCAGCCGCCGCGATGCCCGACTGGTGCGTCCCTCCCCCCAACATCTGGCGCAATTGACGCGCCTGATCGATTAGATTACGGCTGCCGCATAAAAGGGCACCCATTGGCGCACCGAGTCCCTTCGTGAGTGAGAACATCACCGAATCGACGGCGCAGGTCAGCTCTTTGACTTCCACCCTCAACACGACGGCTGCGTTAAAGATTCGTGCACCATCTAAATGAAGAGTAAGGTGATGGCGGCGGGCCAGGTCTGCCACCTGGTTAGTATAGTCCGGTGAGAGCACACTGCCGCCGCACATCATATGAGTGTTTTCAAGACAGATCAAACGCGTTTTTGCAAAATGTCTATCATTGGGTCGCACGGCCTCTTCGATATCCTCGACACGCAGCGTCCCATCCTTTTGATTGTGAACCGCGCAGGGATGGATACCCCCTAAAGCAGCTGATCCGCCTGCCTCAAGAACAAATATGTGCGAAAGGTCCCCAACAATAATTTCATCTCCACGCTGGCAGTGAGCCAGCAACGCCGCCAGATTGGCTTGTGTTCCGCTGATAAAGAAAAGTCCAGCCTCTTTACCGGTGATTTCAGCCGCGGTCGACTCGAGTTGATTAACAGTGGGGTCTTCACCATAACCGTCATCACCCAGCTCTGCAGTGTACATGGCTTTTCGCATGGCATGGGATGGGAGAGTAAGCGTATCGCTGCGTAAATCAATCATGTTTTCACCCGGGTTCAGTTCAGATTCTCAAAAATACCCGCGGCGCCCATCCCTCCACCAATACACATTGACACCATGCCATACTGAACGTTGCGCCGTCTCATTTCGTACAGGATCTGAGTGGTGAGCTTGGACCCCGTGCAACCCAAAGGATGACCCAGGGCAATGGCCCCCCCGTTGACGTTGACAATCTCCTCGTTCAATCCCAGTTCGCGGATGACTGCGAGCGATTGAGAAGCGAACGCCTCGTTCAGTTCTATTAAATCAATATCTTTGATGGAGAGACCTGTCAGGGCGAGCGCTTTAGGGATGGCTGCTACCGGGCCGATTCCCATGATCTCCGGCGGGACGCCGGCTACCGCATAGCCCACAAACCGGGCCAGCGGTTTGATACCCAGGGCTTCAGCTCGTTTACGTTCCATGAGTAGCACAGCGGCCGCGCCATCGGAGGTCTGAGACGAGTTACCAGCCGTAACCGTGCCGTTCAGGGCGAAAGCAGGTTTGAGTTTTGCCAGCGCTTCAAGCGATGTGTCACGCCGTGGACCTTCGTCTTCCTTAAAAATCGTTACTCTGTTGGATGGTTTACCGTTTTCCAGCATGGTTTGCTCCACCAGAATCGGTGCGATCTCGCCTGTAAAACGACCTGCATCTTGAGCAGCAATCGCTTTGCGATGACTGTTGTAGGCAAAAGCATCCTGGTCCTGGCGGGTGATGCCATACTTTTGGGCTACATTTTCAGCAGTTTGCCCCATACCGGCGTAGACCTCGGGATGATGTTCTATCAGCCATGGGTTGGGTGAGATTTTAAGGCTGGCCATCGGCAACATGCTCATCGATTCGACGCCGCCTGCGATGACACAAGTACCCATCCCGGCCATGATTTGCTGAGCGGCGTGAGCAATTGTTTGCAGACCGGAGGAACAAAACCGGTTCACTGTGTGTGCAGGGGTTGTGCAGGGAAGCCCTGTACGCAGGGAAGCGATACGAGCAAGGTTCATACCCTGCTCGCCTTCGGGTATAGCACAACCCAGGATCACATCTTCAATTTCTTCGGGTGATACCTCCGGAACTCGCTGCAATACTTCTTTCAGCACAACAGCAGCCATCTCATCCGGGCGTACATCTACCAGAGTACCCTTCTGCGCTTTGCCGACCGCCGTACGAACTGCGGAAACGATCACTGCTTCTTTCATGGCTTTATCCTCAGTTTCTCAGAACTTTTTTCATTTGATACATGTATTTGATCCGTTCAAGCGTTTTGGGTTCAGAAAACACAGAAAGGAAATTTTCACGCTCAAGATCAAGGAGGTATTCAGGGTTAACCCATTGTGGTCGGGTCAACGCTCCACCGGAGACGACATTGGCGATTTTTTCAGATACCAGCACATCATGATCCGAAAGGTAACCGGCCGCTTTATAACTCCAGATAACCAGTTTGAGGGTTGCCAGCCCCGCATTTCCGAGCACCCAGACATCATTATTTCGAGATGGTGGATGATAGTCATTCGCCGCCAGCCCTAATACCATTCGTTTGGCATCAGACAGCAGGTGATCGGCATTCATCACCACCCGGTCAGATGGCATAAGAAATCCCCATTGCATGGCTTCCATGGCGTTACTGCTCACCTTACCCATGGCGATCATTTCGAATACTCTCTGCAAATATGGGGTCAAGTCGGCATTTGGATTTCCTTTTTTAACCGGAGCAATGACACGGCGAACCAGTTCGGTACAGCCGCCCAAAGCGGGAATGACCCCTACACCGGCCTCTACCTGACCAATATATGCCTCGCTTGCAGCGCAGATGGCTGATGAGCCCATCATTACCTCTGCTCCGCCCCCCAGTACCATTCCAAACGGAGCGCTGACAACCGGTTTGCAGCCGTAACGAAAACCAAGCAGGACTGTCTGCATGCTGCGGATCAGGAACTCCATCTCATCCCAGGCCTGGCGCTCGATAATGTCGAGAAACAAGGTCAAGTCAGCACCGGCACAAAAATTCTTCCCCTGGTTGCCAATGATCAAACCAACCCAATCCTTCTCCATCTCTTCAGCAGTGATGCTTAGCATCTCAAATATCTGGCTGTTGAGTGAATTTGCCTTCGAGTGGAACTCCAGACAGAGGACGCCGTCGCCCATATCCAGCAGGCTGGCGCTGGCATTGGCTTTGAGCTCTCGTTTTTCCTCTTTTTTGAGATCTTCGATCACGATTGCCCAGGGATCGGCGCCGACAGGTTCGTAACGCTTACTGATGGGGCTGTAACAGTGCAGCCGGCCATTGAGGTGGGTGTAAAAGGTCGTAAAGCCGTGGGCCAGCATCTCTTTCACCCAGGGTGTCACACTTTTCCCTTCTGCTTCCATTCTCGCCACAGATTCGGCAACTCCCAAGGCATCCCAGGTTTCGAATGGACCCATCTGATGACCAAAACCCCACTTGCAGGCATTGTCGATGGAAATCAGGTCATCGGCGACCTCCGGTATGATGCTCGCGGCATAGTTCAAACCGAAAGAGCGTGTTGCCCAAATAAACTCCGCCGCGCGGTCGTTCCCGGCGCATAGTTGCCGGAGACGTTTACCCAGCTCGGATCCGCCTGCCTCTTCCATCGACTCAAAGGTTACCTTAACCGGCGCCCGGTACTCCATCGTTTCCGCATCCAGAACCCAAAACTGTCGTCCTTCGGGTGTCTCCACCTGTTTATAAAATCCCTGGCGGGTTTTATTGCCAAGCCAGTTGCGAGCGATCGTTGCCTCCATCAAAGCAAGGCTTTTCGTGTGATTAAGTACTTCACGATAGGGATCGTGGGGGATCGCTGCGTATAAATTTTTCGTGACCAACTCCAGCACATCAATACCCACCAGGTCGTACAGACGGAAAGTAGCTGTTTTCGGATATCCCACTGCTGGACCGGTGAGAGCATCCACCTCTTCCACTGAATAGCCATGATCGAGTGCATAACTCATCGTGTATACACCCAGCAACCCCAGCACCCGGTTTGCGATGAAATTCGGCGTATCCTTACATACCACCACGCCTTTACCCAATGTACGGGTGCCAAAATACTTCATCATGTCGATAACCGCGGGATCCGTCCCGGCGTGAGGGATGAGTTCCAGGAGTTTCATATAGCGCGGCGGATTAAATGCATGGGTGCCAAGAAAATGGGACTTGAAATCGTCGGAGCGGCCTTCCGCAATGGCTCCAATCGGGATGCCGGATGTATTGGTGCTGACGATACTGCCCGGCTTCCGAAGGAGATCGATCTGCGCCATCAGTTGCTGTTTTACATCCAGACGCTCAACAATAGCCTCCACGATCCAGTCGGCTTCAGACAACCAGGTCAGGTTATCTTCCAGGTTTCCCAAAGTCACCCGCCTGGCAAGATCCTGGCAGAAAAGATTAGCAGGTCGGGCTTTTGAACAACGTTCCCAACCCTGGGTGACAATGCGATTGCGTACTAGAGGATGATCCAGTGGTAGACCCCTGGCTGCCTCATCTGGTGTCAGTTCTTTTGGAGCAACATCCAGCAAATAGACGTCGATACCGGCGTTTGCCACGTGTGCGGCGATAGCCGCCCCCATGGTGCCGGCACCTATGACTGCCACACGTTTAATATTTTCTTTCAACGTACTTCTACTCCCTGGTAGTTTGGTGTAATTGTTCGGCAGGCGACAAAACTTTCTGAGCCACGCTGTTTTTGTTTCGATCCAAAGTTCTGGTGAAATTTTTATTGATTAGTTCAACATATGTCTGCTTGGGTAACAGATCGCGGGCAATCGTATCCAACGTTTGGCGATCCATGCTTCCCTGACATGCCAGTTGACGACCGGCATCCCTGGCAGCCGCGAAGATATCATCCAAAACGGCTCCCTGTTTCATCATGGGTCGCATGACCTCGCCATGTGGCCGCAGTAAAGCACCGGCAAACTCCCTGGACATATTCTTGGATAGGGCCTGCATAAAGGCCAGCAATGGATCAAAGTTGTCCATTTCCCAGAAGCCACAGTTGGCAACCAGGACGACTTTGCCATATTTATGCCCTTGATGGACCATATGACGGCAGTGCCCATCGGTCAGGGTAAAGAAGGGCTGCAGAAGCGGCACCAGCCGGTCAATCAGGTTTTTCAGGGGTCCCACCACCCCATCTACGTAGACCGGGGTGGCTATCACCCAGATATCGGCCTGCTGCAGTTTTGGAAGCAGTATCTGCATGTCGTCCTGCTGAAAACACCTGCCAGGTGTTCTGACCCAGCAGCACAGATCTCCATGACACGGGTGGATATGCAGGTCTTTTACATAGTTCAGCTCTACCTCAGCTCCGGCTTCCTCCAATCCATCCAAAAAAGGATTGAGAATGAGAGCTGTGTTTGAGTGACTTATATCAGGGCTTCCGTTGAAAGCTACTACTTTGAGGTTTTTTTCTTCTGCCATATTCACCTTCAATAGGTCGGTCTTTACAATCCTGGGCCTCTATTCTTCCCAGGCCAAATCCAGGGCTTTCTGTGCCAGTATGGTTGTGGTCGGAAAAATGAGGATCGGCGTGTCCTTCTGCTTCACCAACAAAGGAAGTTCGGTACAACCGAGGACGATTCCCTGAGCACCCTTTTGAACCAGTTTCTCCATGATTCCAAGCAGGCAGTTCCTTGAAACATCGAGCGTTTTGTTCCAAATCAATTCGGATAATATGATTTCTTCAACTTTGCACATATCGTCTTCATCCGGGGTAATCGTCTTAATACCATGGCTTGCAAGTGCGCGATGATAAAAGCCTTCCGTCATTGTCATGTAGGTACCCAGTAATCCCACCGTATCCAGGTTGGCCTTTTTGATGGCTTCTGCCGTAGCATCCATGATGCTGATCCAGGGAATGGGAAGGGTACCGGATAGCTCGTCAAACACAATGTGTAGCGCGTTACAGGCGCCGATCACAAAATCAGCACCGGCCGCATGCAACTGTTCAATCACTGCTCTGACCTTTTCAGGTTTATCGGGTGTGCCAAAATTGGATCCCGAGTAGTTTTCTCTGCCCATGCTGTAAATGATGATATGGGGAACCCAGGAAAAGTCATTGTCGACACTGATCCGCTCTCTCACCTTTTCGAACATATATGAGTAATATTCCATGGTGGCTTCAGGACCGATCCCGCCGATTATGCCGATGTTTTTCATATATTGTTTACCTCGTTTGTTGCGATGACTAAAACAGAATGACCAAAATAATGGCCAGGATGGCCAGTAAGATTGCGATGAGGATTCCCATCAGGGCTTTGGCAAGGAAAGGAAAACCAAATCGAACACGGAAATTTACTGGTTGGTAATGGAACATCGAATCATCTGCCACGCCTCTATCAAAAAACCGAGTCAATAAACGTTCTGTCGCCGCAGGCTGCCAACGCCAGATATCATCAGTATGTCCAAATTCCTTCAGAATCACCTGCCGCCCATTGGACAGGTAAGGGAGGAGCTCATTGGTGGCGTAGCGTGCAGGGGTTGAAAAATCGAGGTTCCCACTGATTAAAAGGGTTTGTACAGCGCATTGTTGAACCCGTCTGAGGGCTTCCGGCAGCATCGTCGCCGGCCAGGCTTGAGCTGCGTTCCACATCAGCAGCGCTTGCGGCGAACCCATAATCGAGTTGGGTGTTTCCAGTGTTTCTACGTAATTGCGATTGGGATCATAGTCGGCGCAGTGCCCTTTGGCAAACAGATCGCCCCAAATCATCATCCGGGGAATGAATAGGTTATACACCGCAGACATCAATGCCAGGCCGCTGGGGTCACCGTGTTCTGCTGCCACATAAGCGTCAAAAACATAAGGAGAAGTACGCGTGTTGAAAAATAATGAAAATGCGCTGATGCGGGTTTTACTGCGATCAATACGTATAAATAACCAGCGTTTGGGCATATTTCGGTTCACATTACGAAGTGTCCTGAGGAGATCGGTTGAGCGATAGGTACAATAGGGGACTTTTGCCCATAAGTCGGCATAGTTTGCCAACAGCGAATCGGTAGTATCTGGCTCGAACACAAAACGACCTGGCGGGTTGACCCCCATCATTGCCGAACGGAAAATACTGTCAGGATACATATACGCATAAATTTGTGCCAGACGGGTACCATAGCTTTCGCTAAGCAGATTGATGCGTTCATACCCCAGCCCCTTGCGTACGGCTTCGACATCCTCGATCACCTCTGTCATTACATATCCTGCCAGGTCTACGCCGCTTTCCTCTAATCGGCGGACTTCCTGGCGGGTAGCCTCGACAAGAAGGGCTCGTGATTCCTCGCCTAACAGGTCATCTCCAATCCCTTTGGAGGCTTTGGCCATCAAAGGGCACTTCAGAATACTGGAACCGTCTGCCCCACGGTAGCCAACCAGCACAAAGTCATGCTTTTCCAGCATCCATGCCGGGGGAACGAATTCGATATTGCTGCCTCCCGGACCTCCCTCCAAATGGAATATAGGCTCCAACGGATGCGGATCGACTGCATGGATACGGAGCACGGGCAGTGCAATTTGGCGGGATCCGGGTTTTGCTCTATTCTCTGGCACCACCAGAGTGCCAAAATCTGCATTATATTTTTCAGACCTAAAGAGTCCTTGCCGTAGGCGATAGTAACAGGGATTCATAATCAGATCCCCGGCTTGCGATCCAGCCGGCACGATCACGCGAGTCTTTGTTGAAAAGTATGGAATTGCCATGGATCACATCATCAATTCTCCGGCGTTGATGTCGATGGTCGCGCCGGTGATATAAGAGGCTTCCTGGGAACACAGAAACGTTACCAAATTGGCGTTGTCTTGCGGATCGCCAATGCGGTGCATCGGGATACCCTGCTCAATTTGACGGATCAGTTCAGGCGTCAGTTCAGGAAACAGTTCACTTCCGCCTTCTGTCAAGAAAGTGCCGGGTGCGATGGCGTTGATATTGATGTTGTACTCGGCAGATTCGTGAGCGGCATGCCGGGTTAAGCCCAGGATGGCTGCTTTCGAAGCAGTGTAGTGCGCGCCATTAAAAGAACTCATGCAGCGTCCAGCGGAAGAGGAAATGTTCACAATCTTGCCGCTCTTTTTAGATTTCATGATCGGCAGCACGTATTTCATACACAGGAACACACCGGTCACATTGACTTTCATCACTGACTGGAACTCTTCCAGTGAAATATCCTCCATTGGGCGAGTGGTGCGCATGATACCGGCATTGTTTACCAAAATATCCACCGTACCAAAACGCTCCAGCGTGGAAGAAACCAACTCGGCCACTTGTGACTCATCGGTCACATCTGCCAAATGTTTGATTGCCTGTCCTCCGCCGGCTATGATTTGATCGACGACCTGATCAGACAGATCGGATCGTAGATCATTGACCACTACCACAGCTCCTTCATGTCCGAGTCTGAGCGCAATCGCCTTGCCCAATCCTCGTGCTGCACCGGTGACAATGGCTACCTTTCCGGAAAAACGTGCGATAGACTTCGTTTCATCCATAAGATAATCTCCCTGGATCTCAGATAATGTTCAAATCTCTGCCGACCTTTTGGAAAGCGGACAGAGCAAAATCAAGGTCTTCCCGGCTGTGACAGGCAGAAACCATCACCCGCAGGCGTGCGGCACCTTTGGGTACAATGGGATACCCGATTCCAATCGCAAACACATTCTCCTGGAACAGGCAGGTCTCAAAACTTTTAGCTAATCCAACATCACCCAACAGTACCGGCAAAATAGGTGTTTGAGTAATACCGAGGTTGAAACCAAGCACTTCAAGACCTTGCCTGAGATATCGCGTGTTTTCCCACAGACGATCAACCAGTTCGGTTGATTTGCAGAGTAGTTTGATTGCCGCCAGGCAGGCTGCCGTATCTGCCGGGGTAGTAGCGGTGGAGTAGTTCTGTGCCCGGCCCTCGGCGCGAATAAAATCAACCACCAATTTCTTTCCGGCGACAACCCCTCCAATCACCCCCAGCGCTTTGGAGAGAGTCCCTACTTCCACATCGATCTTGCCCTCGAGCCCATAATGATGAACGATCCCACGCCCATGGCCCATTACCCCCTCGCCGTGAGCGTCATCAACCAGAGTAAGCAGGTTGTACTCTTCAGCAATGGAGGCGATCTGATCCAATGGGGCAAGATCGCCATCCATGCTGAAAACGCCATCGGTAATCACCAGTCCACGCCGGTGACCCTGGAGGTTTTCCTCGATTTTTGAACGCAGATCATTCATGTCGCAGTGCTCATAGACTACGATTTTTGCTTTCGATAACCGCGCCCCATCGATGATACTGGCATGGTTCAATGCGTCGGAAAAAACGACATCTTCATGGCCCATCAGCGCGGATACACTGCACAGGTTTGCGATAAAACCTGTCTGCGTGTACATGGCAGCCTCGGTTCCTTTGAATTTGGCCAGACTGCGTTCCAATTCCACATGGATTGCCTGGGTGCCGGAAAAGAAACGTACTGCGCCGGCACCCACACCCCATCGATCGATCGCCTGTTTGGCTGCTTCTTTGATCTGAGGGTGATTGGCAAGCCCCAGGTAGATGTTGCTGCAAAGATTGAGAACCCGTCTGCCATTTACAATCATCCAGGCATCAGCAGGTGAGTCAGTCACCGGAACGTTGAAATCCAAGCCGAGTTGATTGTAAAAATCCAGTGTGTCCTGCATGAAATCCAACTTACTCGGGACAGTTTTTTTATTTAGCATGATGTTCTCCTGCTGTGGTAGAACCCGCTGATTTCATAACCGGGTGACTCGATCTACCTGCATATTTTGTTTTTCCCTGAGGTGATGGCACCTTACATCACGGTGGATGTGTAGATTAATTTCAAGGTTGCGCCAGATACGCATCATACAGGACAGGATAAACATTCAGGAAATCCACCTTGATGTTTTCGAATTTTCGACTGAGCCCATAATTCATTTGTATGCTGTACAAGGGGGCGGTAAAAGCCTGTTCGATGACATATTTTTGTGCTTCATTCAGCTTTTCCTGAAGGATGTCACGATTGGAAGCGATGTATGCATCCAACAAAATGGGATCCAGGACAGGATCATTGACATAACCTACATTCATTCCACCCATCATGCTGGAATGGAAAATGGGCATCAGGATTTGTGCCTCTGCCCAACCCCAGGAATCAATGGTCACGGTGTAATTTCCTGACGTGAGTTCGCTCTGCCAGACACCGTATTCCAACTGCCGAAGATCCAACTCAACACCCAGAGCTTTAAACTGCTCGAGTAATATTTCAGCAGTTTTAATGGAATCACCACGTTCTGATGGGCTTACCTTGAACTCCAGTACCAATGGCTGACCGTCTTTTTCCAGGATTCCCTCACTGTTCAGTGTATAACCTGCTTCAGCCATCAATTGTTTGGCCTGCTCCAGATCGTAGCCGTATCCGATCTCTTTATCACCATCCCAATGTCCAAGAGTTGCCGGCGTGATGACACCCCACAATGGCTCTCCAAAACCCAATAAGACAGCCTGTACCAGTTCTTCCCGGTTGATGGCAAGGTTGAAAGCTTTTCGGACAAGGATGTCATCAAAAGGCGGTTTGCTCACGTTGAATAACAGGTATGGACCGGCGCCTTTGAATTCGGTTGTGATGATATCCACGATATCCAATCCTTGAATACGCTTGACATCTTTGTTTTGGATTACGGACAAATCAATCTCGCCGGTTTCAATACCTGCCAGCCGCGTGACGTATTCGGGAACAAAACGGATTTCAATCGTCTCGATATACGCCGGTCCTTTATGCGCAAAAGGAGGCCCCCAATTGAAATCCGGATTTCGCTCCAGGATAATGCGGTCCCCGGTGATCCATTCCTTAAATTTATACGGGCCGACGCCGATTGGATTCCGACCAAACTCTTCATCTCCGACCTCTTCGATATAATGTTTTGGGAGTGGCTGCATATATGCGCAGGTTAACCCGAAAAACATTCCC
The DNA here is from genome assembly GCA_036825755.1 of Anaerolineaceae bacterium. Lineage (GTDB taxonomy): Bacteria > Chloroflexota > Anaerolineae > Anaerolineales > Anaerolineaceae > JAJFTV01. The sequence continues at coordinate 42,191 of DAISXR010000004.1, read as the reverse complement.
GAATTCGGAGTATCCATATGGATTTGGACGGTGAGATCATCAATGGCTTCAACTGAAACCATACCTTCTGTCATTGCACCGGTAGCAGGGCTGGGATTTGCCAAAACGCGTTCCATCGTAAACACATAATCTTCTGCGGTAAGAGGCGTGCCATCATGCCAGGTAATCCCATCTTTGATTTTGATCTCCCATAACGAACCATCTTCCGACACGTTATAAGATTCCGCGAGGTAAGGCACAAATTCTTTCGTGTCCGGATCTGCTGCCAGCATGGTTCCGCCTACAAGCGACATGACTAATTCTGAGTCGCCTGAAACGGTGCGTTGGACATCAAGCGTATCCGGCTCATCTCCGGTGGCATATACCCAGGTACCCCCCACCTGGGGTTCGGTTTGCGCGGGCTCACCCACCAACCCCACTTCAGCTGTCGGTTGCTCGGGCGCTGCGGTTTTGTTACCGCAGGCGACCAGCATCGAAATTACAACAATCAAGCTGATGAATAGACAGAAACGTTTCATTTCCTTTTCTCCTTACTTTACGACCTAAGAAAAATGGATCGCGATTTTGTCAATTGGCAGATTACCTTTTTGCTTTCATTTCAGTTTTTGGTTGATTTTGAAAACAGGCTCTTGACCTGTCCTATCACACCGATAGATTCATTTTGATTTGGCGCTTAATCCGGTTATAAATGCACATTTTGAAAATTAAGCAGTGCATGATCAATCCTTACGGATGAAGACGATGTCTTTCACGGCCGTTTCCAAAGGGATCGTGAGTTGGTTGATGCGCCCACTTCTATCTCCCATAAAAGAGACCGGCACCTTTTCCTGACGATGCGAAAAAGCGAATGTGAAAACATCATAGTGATGATGGTCCAGTGGAAATGTTTGATCATAATAATGCGCAAGCAATCGATCATTTTCGAAAACTACCGAGAAAATACCATAAGCGGGATGCTCAAAATTACCTGCGTAATCCTGGAGGCAGAGATGGGATGGATGGGTATCTGCGACGCGATTGTTTTCCTGTGGATCCTCTGGGTTTATTTCGCTTTCAGCCAGCATCTGGCTCACGCGATGGAGCCAGTCAATGGGTTCCATTTGTAATAAGCGGTCATAAATGGAAAAAATCAGTGGATAGGGTAAAAGCGTGTTATCTGCATTTGTCAACACTGCGATGCCCATATCATCATTGGGCAAAAAGGACACCATTGCATTGAACCCATCGATAGAACCGGAATGGTGGACCATATTATGACCCCGATAGGTGTTCAACCTCCAACCCAGCCCGTAATAACTGGGGCCGATTTCCGGAAAGCCACCTAAACGATCACCGGGGCTCAATTGTCCAATATCCCGGATGACCATTTGGGGAGAATGCATTTCTCTCAGGTTTTCTTTCGAGATCAGCGACTGCCCGGCGTGCTCCCCCCCATTGAGATGGAGCAGCAACCACTTCGCCAGATCACTGGCGCTGGAACTGATCGAACCAGCCGGGCCAATAGCTAACTTGTTAAAAAATGAGATTTGTACGGCAGAGCCGTTTTGCTCCATATAGGGAAACGCAAAATCTGCAAAGCCAACAGAGTTGGGAAGCCCTGCACTTGAGTCGGTCATCTTCAGGGGTTGCAGGATGTGAGAGGTAACAAATTCTTCCCACGTCACACCGGAGATCTGCTCGATCAGGTAACCGGCTGCTGCAAACATCAGATTGCTGTACTGGTATACCTGCCGGAAATCGTACGAGGGCTCAAGGTACCGGATCCGTCTGATCATTTCGCGACGATCCAGATTGGCAAAGTACCAGAGCGTGTCATATCGGGGTAAACCGGAGCAATGTGTGACGAGGTCTCGTGGGGTGATGCGTTCAGAAGCGAAAAGATCGTACATTCCAAAGTCATGAAGATAGCAGCGCACGGGTGTATCCCAATCCAGTTTTCCGGCGTCGACCAGTATTCCCAGCGCTAAAGTAGTAAATGCTTTCGTTGTAGATCCAATTGCAAAACGGGTATGAGGAGTAACCGGGAGCTGATGCTCCACATCTCTGTATCCACTCCCCGCGCAAAATGCCACCTGACCGTTTTGTACCACGCAGAGGGCAAGACCCGGCACATGCCATTCGCACCTGATCTCATCGATCTGCTCAAAGAAAGTGTTTTGTAAGGTTGTCATGATTCGTCTGCTCCATGTAACCGATTGAGAGAAAGCAATAACACACCTAGATCACGAAACCGACTTAGCAGGCCGTACATCGCAGCCTGATCCTCAATCCAACCGGCCAGACGGGTTTCACCATTAGTCAGTTCGGAGATATCCATTTCTGCAAAGCACGCGAAACGTTGGTCGTTGAAGTAGCCTTTGAGACGAAATTCGTAGTATCCCGGCCAGTCCTTCGAAAGTGTTTTCATACGTCAGCTCACCAGTCCAATTTGGCTGCCAAATCGAGAATGCCGGGGGAGTCATAGGTGGTGTCGTTGGCCATTACCACCAGCACCAATTTGCGATCAGGATACAGATGGATGGCGCAGCCAAAGCCAGGCCCACCTCCACCATGCATCAATATATAGTCATGATCATGTGAGCGAACTTCCCATCCCAGCCCCTGCAGAGGAGCATCTGTCTGACCGAATCCTTTCACTGGGACCCAACTATCTTCCATCATCACCCGCACACTTTCATGCGAGAGAATTCTGTTGCCCTGCCATTCACCGCCGTTCAGAAAAATTGCCCCCAACCGCGCCATCTCACCGGCAGGACCAATCAACCCGGTTGGCGGGTCACTGTTCGGGTAGAAACGGTTGAACCACAAGCGTCCCCGCCAGGTCTGACGGACAAATCCGCTCAGCCGGCGCCCATAGATGACGGGCAGGAGTACAGTCTGGATATTCACCAGCGGGTGAGAACCCGCTGCTGCATGAGCGATCATCTCAGGTGTGAAGAGAAAACTGGTTTGTGACATATCCAGCGGCTGCAGGATACGCTCTTTCACATACTCTTCATAGGTCAGCCCGGATACCCGCTCGACAATCGCTCCCAGCACCATGTATCCCACATTGGTGTATACACTGTGATGGCCGGGAGAAAATTTGAGTTTTGTATAGTTAGGCAGCACATGCTGCAGCAGAGTGGTCTGATCCGGCCGCTCTTCTCCAACCAGGTGCATCCAGCCCATCACCTCCGGCACATTGTCCGGCATCCCGGAAGAATGGTTGAGCAGATGCCGCACCGTGACCGGTAAATCGCCTTCATTGCGATAGCGCATCTCGAAATACGGGAGAATTTCGCTTACCGGCGCATCGATATCCAATAATCCCTGCTCGCTTAATTGTATGATCGCGATGGCAGTCACAATTTTGGTGACAGACCACCACCTGTAAACGGTACCCACCTCAGCGGGCACGCGGTTGGGACCGTCGGCATAACCAAAGCCTCTGGTATAAACCGTCTCATTTCCCCGCATTACCGCCAGGGTAAGTCCGGGCGGCGTTCCTTTTTTGACCAGCATTTCCAGGTAGGTTTCCAGATCTGATAAATCTGTAAATTGTGCCGGGTTTCCGGATAAACGTTGGCGTAATAAAAGTGCTGCACCGGCAAATGGCAATAATCCGGACACTGTACTGGCGATGGATGACAGTATTTTCATCGATACACCTCAATCTTCCACAGCATGTGTGCTAGAGCGTTCATGCTCTCGGGTGTGTGATTTGTGTTGGTTAAGATGACAATACCGGCTCCATCTTCAGGGCGTACGGCCAGGCAGGTATTAATGCCCGGGTCGCCGCCGGTATGCTCCCAAACACACGCCCCGTCCGGCTGTGGCAGGCTGTGCCACGCCAACCCCTGGATGCCGCTGATCCCATTTGGATTTTGAGCACTCCATTCCCGGCTGAAACAGCGTTGAACGGTGGCGGCTTTCAGTAACGGGTAGCCCTGTTGTTCGCCCGAGGCGGTAAAAACGGCTCCAAACATGGCAAGTTGACGGGCACTGGTACGCACCAGCCCGTCAGGATAATTTGGGAATGAATACAACCTCAGCGGGATGGGAGCCGATGTGGCCGGGGAAGCTTGCTCCGCACAGAGACTGGCATACATGGATGCCAATTCAGGCAATCCATAGGGTATAGCGTGGTTGGTAAGTTCGATGTCTTTCAGCATCCATCCGGTGTTGAGCATACCCAGTGGCTCAAACAAGCAGCGACGAGTGTATTGAAAAAGCGGTTCACCGCTCAGGCATTCACACAGGTAACCCAATAGCCCAAATGCTACATTGGAATAGTTCCAGTCGGCGCCGGGAGCATAGGGCAGGAAATTTTCTTCTGCCTCGTAGTACTTTCCCTCGGGTGTCAGATAATCTTGCAACCAGTCACCCAGCGCAATGACCGGATCGCCGACAGAGTAACTGGTCTCGTTTGCCGGACTGTCTTGAATGGCGCTGGTGTGTGTCAACAAATGACGGAAGGTGATGGGATTTGTATGCAGCGGATGTCGAACTTTGAAGGGCAGGTACCCATTGACCGGATCGTCGAGCTGAAATTTGCCCTGTTCCCATAGCTGCATCAGTGCGGTGCATGTAAACGTTTTGGAGATCGAGCCAATATTTAAGATCACATCGGGTGTCATGGGTTTACGGTTGGCGATGTCGGCCCAGCCATAGCCGTTTGCCCAAACGATTTGTCCGTCCTGCAGCCGGCAGGCAGCCAGCCCGACAATACGATGAGCCTGCATATGCGCCTCAATAGCGCGGTCAAGGTCTGAGTATGTTTTCATGGTGATACCTATAGACTACAAAAAAGGGGAATGTTTGACATTCCCCGAAAGTGGAAACAAGGGTGGAAATTTAGGCTAAGCCAGCAGACCCATTTCCCTGGCGCGTGCTACCGCATGCGTGCGGCTTTTTACTGCTAGCTTGCCATAAATGTGGCTGAGGTGTTTTTTTATGGTTTCTTCGGTGACGAAAAGCACCTGAGCAGCTTGCCGATTAGAGAGACCGTCTGCCAACAAGCGCAGAACTTCCAGTTCACGCCCACTGAGCGGCTCAACCAGCGGAGAAACCAAATCTGCTCTATGACCTGTGCCGGTGACCATACTGTTTTGCAACCGGTCAACCATCTCCGGTGCAACAGATCGCAGGCTGGGAAGCATATCAATGATCGAACTTCCGGCATCGATAAAAGCTCGATAATATCTCCTTGGTGATGCCAGTCGTAGCGCCTTATCGAGCTCCTCAAGCGCTGCTTCTGTTCGTCCTAATTCCAGAAATAATAGCATTTGTAGGATTTGTGTATCGATTAGATCCCCAAAACGTTCTTTTTCCTGGGCGGAACGCACAAGGCTCGACAGGATTATCTGCATTTCATCAAAGCGTTTTTGTTTCAAAAGCAGTCTGGCAAAAATCCGGTACTCTGCGTCCCTCTCAGGGGAAGAAATCTCTGTCGGGAATTCTTTGATCAGCAAATGAGTATTTTCAGCCCAGTTCGCAGCCTGGTCCAGACGTCCCTGTCGAAGGTGAAGATCAGCCGCTGCTGCCTTCACCAGGCAAGAAAAGCGCGGAACGTTCAAACGGACAGCAATCTGGCTGGCTTCTTCCATCTTTGCCAACGCCATCTGATCTTTGCCAGCAGCCTGCAGCAGAAACGCCAACAGGATCTGACCGCGCAGTGTTTCCATCGGCATCATTAATTGCCGACAAAGCTCCAAACCCTGGCGCACATAATTGTATGCCTGAGACAATTCGTCACTCTCATAACACATCATTGCCAGAATTATATAAGTTATCCCGAGTATGGGCAATGGATCATGGCCTTCAGCAGCGCAGCGCTCGATAGCCTGCTGGCACAGGGTTGCCGCCTCTTCCTGCCTTCCATGAATGTGGAGCAACAGACATAGTTCTTCCAGCAAGCCCATGGTACCCAGATTATCTCCATACAGATGTGCCTGTGGAATCGCCTGACGAAATGTCTCAATTGCAGCCTGTGTGTTGCCAAGCTCGCGTTGGGCATGGCCGAGGCTGAGCAAAGAAGCATATTGGAAGGTTCGAAAGAGAGGGTCGGTTTTATCCAGAGCCGCCAGCGCTTTTTGCGCCAGGTACAGTGCATTTGCGTAATCTCCCCGCTGCACAGCCAGATAAGCCTGTAACGAAAGCAGTACGCCTGACTCAACCTGGTTCGTGTCACCGGTCGGATCGATCATTGCCCATGCAGCAATAGTTTCAGCTGCCTCCAGTTTCCCCATCAGTACCAACCCCCAGCCTTTGTAAGCTACCAGCTCAATACAGGCATGCAGCCGTGTCTCAGGAAGGGAATCTACCCACATTAACATGGTGGTTAAATGGCCTTCCATAATCGCACGCCTGGATGCGATTCTGATGACTCGGACTGCTTCGTCCAGGTTTCCTGCCGCCAGCGCATGTTCTACTGCCTGATGATGCAGTCCATGGGCTTCATACCATACGGAGGCTTTGTGATGAAGAGAAGTCTGTTCGTTTGGAAGTAATTGTGCACGCAAAAAATCTCGAAAAAGATGGTGATAGCGGTACCACTCTGAACGGCTATCCAAAGCAACCACAAATAAGTTATTGTGTTCCAACTGAAGAAGAACCCCCTGACTATTTTCTCCTTCCAAAATCGAGTCGCATAAAGATGCACACATCCGATCAAGGATTGCTGTCTGACACATAAAACGCTGAATACCTGTTGATTGACGACGAAGAACTTCTTCAGCCAAAAAATCGATTACGTAGTGATGTGAGCCGCTGAATGTGTGGATCAGATCTTCTACCTGCGCTGAGTCTTGACCCTCAAGTGACAAAGCTACCATCTGCAAACCGGCAATCCAGCCTTCGGTGCGGGTGTCCAGGGTTGTGACAGCTTCAGCAGAGAGATTCAAACCCATCGTTCCGGTCAGGAATGAGGCTGCCTCGTTTTCGGTAAAGCGCAGGTCGTGTTCGCGGATCTCTGTCAGCTCAGTTCGAACGCGCATGCGAGGCAAAGGGAAAGGCGGGTCTTCACGCGTGATGATTACCAGGTGCAAGTGGGTTGGCTGGTGTTCCAGCAGATATTGAACTGCCTGGTGAATTACCGGCTGGTTAATCAGGTGATAATCGTCCAGAACGAGACCTACAGGAATGGATGCTTGAGTCAGATCATTGATCAGAACGGCAATCCATGAATTGATGCCGGAGACATCCCGATCAAACGATAAAACAGGTTGAGTTGAGGTGTATTGCCTGGATTGAAGGATGTTTTGAACAGAACGGCCAATGCGATCATCGAGCGTCTGTAAGGCTGCCGTGATCAGTTCAAGGAATCGGACCGGATCATTATCCTCTTCATCCACGCAGATCCAGGCAAACGGGCACTCAATCTGCTTCAGCCACTCGGTGACCAGAGTCGTCTTCCCAAAACCGGCCGGCGCGGTGATGAGGGTTAGCTTTCTGTTCTGTTTCCATCCCTCGTTTAGCCGTTCTATTAACCGGGGGCGGGCAACAGAATTGAGCCGAGGTTTCGGACGTTCGAATTTGGTTAGCACAATGGGAGTAGTCATTTCATTTCCAAGTGAATGCTTCCCTGATCAACCGCCTGCATAAAAAAAGCGTGATCAGCTAACTGGATGTGAATGAGTACGATCACACAGAATTTGCGACAGGAAACCACTTATAAATAAGGAAAGGGGAGATAACGATGAAAAAGAATGATGAGTTTACGACAGGTATAAAAATTATAACCCAGTATAGGTGTCGCGGAAACAATTTTGAAAAAGAAAAGCGAAGAATCCCTTATCCGGCAGATTTCTTCTTGATTCACCCTGCAACAAGATGAAACAAAGGGCACTCTTAAAGCATGACTAAGCCTATATGCGACTATCGATCAAATGACATCCATTATTCAAAAAATGAGTAACTGCTGACTTGAGCTCATGAGGCGAAAGTCGTGAGAGTTCAAGACCCTTCTTCCCCACCATAATATATAGGCGTGCATACATAGGAGGCCTTCACATATGTAGGGTCAATTTTTATGGGTAAAAGAATGTATGCAAATGCATTTATTGTTGCGATCGCTTTGCTGTTTCGATCATTGTACTGTTCGGTGTTGTGGTCACATTTATGAGGATGGATGCTCGTTCCTGGGCATATGATATGGATAACGACGATATTCCCTTCACGATTAACCATTAATAAAATCGGCATTTCTTACTGCTATCGATGAAACAATTAGTTCCTTGTCAGATTAAATATAGTATTTTAGTCATGATTGACTCAGTGAATAACCGATATTATTATTAACATGCTGTTAATAAATCGTCATCAAACGGTTTTACAGTAAATCGCGCAGTTCGACCCAAAAATCATATTGAAATGGAGAAAAAGCAATAATGAAGAAGCAAGTTCTGGCATTGTTAATGTGCGTGTTGATGATGCTCAATTTTGTTGGCTGCTCAGGCGTCACTGAAACAGAACAGCCATCCATCGATGCGAGCGCAACAGAAGCCGTCAGTGAGTCCTCTACTGAAGCAGTTGCTGAGGCTTCAGACGCTGAAGTTGCAGCCGAGGTAACAGCCACAGAAGCGGTTGCCGAACCTGAAGAAGAAAACTATGTAGAAGACGGTACCTTCCGTTATCTGTATTCTTCAGAAATTGGCACCATGAATTATCTGGCAACTTCAACCACGGCCGATTATAAATCAAGCGCGAATTTTGTTGATACCCTGATCGAGTATGACTCTTATGGTGTCGTTAAACCCGATCTGGCTACTGAGTGGAGCGTATCGGAAGATGGTCTGGTTTGGACGTTCAAACTGCGCGAAGGCGTCAAATGGTATACCAGCGAGCTCGAAGAATATGCTGATGTGACTGCAAATGATTTTGTCTACGCTATTCAATGGATTCTCACACCTGCAAACGAATCCTCCAATGTAGATCATGTAGCATCCGTCATCAAGAACGCTCGTGAGTATTTTGATGGATCCATCACCGATTTCACACAGGTCGGCGTAAAAGCCATCGATGATTACACCCTTGAATACACGCTTTTCCGACCCTGCCCGTATTTCCTTTCCATGATGAGCTATGTGGCTTTCATGCCCGCAAATCAGCAGTTTGTTGAAGAAAATGCTGAATTGTTCGGAACCAGCAATGATACACTGCTTTACAATGGCGCATATTACTGCACCAGTTGGGAACCACAGAGTGAATTCATCTGGGAACGCAATCCCAATTATTGGGATGTCGAAAATGTTTACATCAAGACAATTTCCGGTAGATATAATGCCGAGGCTGAAGCTCTTGCACCTGAAATGTATTTACGCGGTGAAATCGATGAAGCCCAGATCCCGGTAGAAATTCTGGATAGCTGGATGGCCGACGAAGAAACCAAAGACATCGTTCGCCCCAACCGAGCTACCTATGATGCCATGTGGTGGTTCTTTGACTTCGATCCTCATTTTGACGAACAATTCGACAACGAGAATTTTAAACTGGCCGTCAACAACACTGCCTGGAGACTCTCAATTGTCTATGGCCTCGATCGTGTCAAAGCAATGACCGTTTACGATCCGTATGATCCCGATCAGTATTTGATGAATACCATCACTCCCCCGAACTTCGTAGCCATCGATGGTAAAGATTTCACCGTAACCGGTGACCTTGCAGCAGTCACCAATCAGGATTGGTTCCAGAGCGATAAAGCGCTTGAGTATAAAGAGCAGGCAATTGCCGAACTGACTGAAGCAGGCGCCACATTCCCAGTTGTCTTCCCCTACTATTATCGCGTTGATCAGGCCAATCAGGATCTCGTTTCCCAGATTGTTGAACAGCAGCTCGAAGGCCTCCTTGGAACTGACTACATTGATATCGTACCGATGGCCGGACCGGCTGAAAACTACCTTTCCGAAGTTCGTAAAGCTGGCAAGTATGGCTTGATGGAAGAAGGTTGGGGTCCTGATTTTGCCGATCCTTCCACCTATGCAGCTCCCTGGGGCCTGAGCTGGAGTTACAACAACCGCTCTATGAATACCCAGGAAGAATATCTGACTGGCTATACCTATACGCAGGAAGATTATGACAATGGTGTCATCGATGACCCTGCCTATGTTGGAACGGCCCAGCAAATTTACGACAAGATGATCCAGGAAGCCCAGGCAGAAACGATCGACCTTGCCAAACGATACGAGCTCTACGCCAAAGCTGAGGCATGGCTCATCAATGAAGGCATCGTGATCCCCTTCCGTGTGTTCTCGAGTGGCTATGTCGCCAGCAAGATTACCGTCTTCGATGGCGAATACTCCTCATTTGGTGTAAGCACCTGGCGTTATAAAGGAAAGCACCTTTTGCAGGAAGCCATGAGTCTTGAGGAATTCCAGGCTCAATTTGAGCAGTGGAAGATCGATCGCGATGCAGCGTTGGCTGCTGCCGAATAAACAAAGGAATGGTTTTTCTTCTCAAAACCAGATTTGCTGTGTAATACCCTTGGAAGAATTGTCGGCCGGCAATTAACCGCCGGCCGACATATTGGAATGGAGAGACGATGACTCGATATATCCTCAGACGACTGGTAGGCGGAACGCTCTCATTATTCATCATTGTCACGGTGATCTTTATATTGCTTCGCCTCATGCCTATGGAAGGTTATTTTGGCGCACAATACGATAAACTCAGCCCCGAAACACGCGCAAGCCTTTTAGCTGAAAAGGGACTTGACAAACCTGTCATCGTACAACTGTTTAATTTCTATAAAGGTTTGTTTCATGGAGATCTGGGCACCTCGTGGATCTATCGCGCAAAATATCCCATTGCAAAGATATTACAAAATAAGATCCCGGTTTCCCTGAAACTCGGGTTAATTTCAATGGTGGTGTCGCTGGTAATCGGTATTCCAATGGGCGCGATGATGGCGCGTTCGAAGGATAAGTTTGGTGACAAAATTGGCACCGGATTTATTGCCATTATCGAGGCGTTACCAGCCGCAGTACTGTTATTATTTGTGCAGTTATATTTTTCCAATTGGTTCAAACTACCCTTACTATATGATAAGAACAATTGGATTAGCATTATCCTTCCCGTATTTTCAATCTCATTACTTAGCATCTCAACCTATGCGATGTGGATGCGCCGCTACATGATTGACAATATCAACATGGATTACGTCAAGCTCGCTATTGCCAAAGGAGCTTCCAGTCGACGAGTCATGTTTCTCCATGTATTCAAGAATGCATTTGTCCCCATGGCTCAGTTTTTACCGGTTTCGTTGCTTTCAACCATCATCGGTTCAATCTATGTAGAGCATCTATTTTCCATTCCCGGTACAGGGGGTCTTCTTATTGAGGTAATCCAAAGACAGGACAATACTGTCGTACAGGCTCTGGTGATCCTCTATTCGAGTATCGGCATCATTGGAATGGTTCTGGGTGATATTTTCATGGCGCTGCTGGATCCTCGCATCAGCTTTAGCAAGAAGGAGGATGGCCGATAATGTCGAAAAATATAGGGTTTGCCAATTCTCAATCTCGACGTTTGGATGAATTTGAAAAGAATATCGCCAAGGGATTGCGGGCTGAAAATGAAAGCAAGAAGACGCCGCAATTTAACACCGTAGACCTTTCTCAGGAACAGATTGAAAAGCTTGATCCAGCGTTATTTACTATCCATCTTTTCGATGAAGAAAACGCTGAACGCGTAGGTTATTCAAACTACTCTTATTGGGCCAGTACCTTTAAAAATTTCTGGCGCAATAAAGCAGCTCGTTTCCTGGTTATTTCTTTGCTTGTAGTGATCGTATTCTCGTTCATCCAGCCATTTTTCCCCAATCAACGTGATCCATCCTTCATTCATAATGGCGAAGATGGGATCCAATTGAGGAACCTGGCTCCTGAAAAATCATTTTGGTTTGGAACGAATGCAATTGGACAGGATCTTTGGTCACGCGTTTGGGCAGGAACTCGTACCTCGATCAAAATTGGGTTGATCGTCGCTTTCAGCGATCTGGTATTTGGATTAATCATCGGTATGGCCTGGGGGTATATCCGCCGGTTGGATAAGCTGATTACTGAAATTTATAACGTAATCAGTAATATACCTCAAACGTTGATTCTGATCCTTGTCAGCTATATTTTACGCCCCAGTATGTCAACAATTATCATCTCGATGTGCGTTGTGGGCTGGATGGCCATGGCACGTTTTATTCGAAACCAGGTCATCATTTTCCGGGATCGAGATTTCAACCTTGCGTCACGCTGTCTTGGAACAAGTACTCCGCAAATTATCATGAAAAACCTGCTGCCGCAAATGGTGTCGGTGATTATGCTGCAGACCGCTTTAGCAATCCCTGGCGCCATTGGTGACGAGGTATTCCTCACCTATATTGGTCTGGGTTTGCCGACCTCTACGCCTTCATTGGGAAACCTGGTAGATGCCGGACGTGTGCTGATGATGCAAAGCGACCTTCGGTATCAGTTGATTTTTCCAGCCGCAGTAGTGGCCTTCATCACGATCGCTTTTTATATCGTCGGTAACGCTTTTTCTGACGCAGCCGATCCAAAGAATCATGTTTAAGGAGATATGAGATATGGAAACGCAGCAGGGAAAAGAAATCATCCTTTCCGTCCATGATCTTAACGTAAAGTTCAGTCTGCGGAGGCGTGATCTTCATGCCATACGCGGTGTCTCACTGGATCTTTATAAAGGAGAGAGCCTGGCCATCGTTGGAGAATCAGGCAGCGGCAAGAGTGTGTTTACCAAAAACTTTATTGGCCTCCTGGATAATAACGGTCGCATCGAGTCAGGAGAGATTATTTTTCACGGGACGGATCTTGCCAAATTCAAGACTGAAAAAGAGTGGTCGGCAATTCGTGGAAAGAAAATCGCGATTGTCATGCAGGATCCAATGACCAGCCTGAATCCTCTCCAAACCATCGGTTGGCAGATCAGCGAAGCCTTGATTCTTAATAAAGGGCTTAAATCGGCTGAAGCCAAAACAAAAGCCATCGAAATCCTTTCAGATGTAGGCATCTCAGATCCGCAACACCGTTACAGCCAATATCCACATGAATTTTCAGGGGGAATGAGACAGCGTGTGGTGATAGCCATCGCAATTGCCTGCGGGCCGGAAATTCTTATTTGTGATGAACCTACCACTGCATTGGATGTGACTATTCAGGCTCAGATTCTTCAACTGATTAAAGATCTCAAGAAAAAGCATAATATGACCACGATCTATATCACTCACGATCTGGGTGTGGTTGCAAATGTAGCCGATCGTATCGCTGTGATGTACGCGGGTGATATTATCGAGGTAGGCACAGCAGAGGAAGTATTCTTCACCCCTCAGCATCCTTATACCTGGGCTTTGCTCTCAAGTTTGCCCCAGCTTGGCATTCAGGGACAGGATCTATATTCCATTAAGGGGACACCCCCTAACCTGTTTGGAACCATCAGCGGTGATGCCTTCGCGCCACGTAATCCGAATGCGCTGGAGATTGATTTTCTTTACCGCCCACCCTACTTCGAAGTCTCTCCAACACATAAGGCGAAAACCTGGCTGCTCGATCCGCGTGCTCCTAGGATGGATCCGCCCCCTGCTGTAAAACAACTTCGCGAGCTTGGCCGAGAAGCGGGAGTGACACAATGACTTATCGACAATTGCATCCCAAAAAAGAACCTCTCATCAGTGTTCGTAACCTGGAAGTAACCTTTGGATCCGGTAAAAAAATTTTCAATGCCATCAATGATGTGAGCTTTGATATTTATCGTGGAGAGACGTTTGGTTTAGTCGGCGAGTCAGGTTCCGGAAAAACAACCATCGGACGAGCCATCATACGCATTAATCCCACCAGTGAGGGAGAAATCGTCTATAAAGGGAAACGGATTAACGGCAATATCAGTCGCGAATTGGATCGAAAGGTAGTATCTGAGATTCAGATGATCTTTCAAGATCCAATGGCCAGCCTGAATGAGCGCGCTAAAGTGGACTATATCGTCTCCGAAGGGCTAAATAATGTAAACCGACATCTTTCCACGCAGGAACGTAAAGAAAAGGTTACAAAAGCGCTTTTGGATGTAGGACTCCTGCCTGAGTTTGCCAGTCGTTTCCCACATGAATTCTCCGGCGGTCAACGTCAACGTATCGGTATTGCACGTTGTCTTGCCATGGATCCCGAGTTTATCATCGCCGATGAACCCATTTCATCGCTGGATGTTTCGGTTCGCGCTCAAGTACTCAATCTATTATCCAGGTTACAAAACGAACACGGACTTACGTATCTGTTCATTTCCCATGATCTTTCGGTGATGCGCTTTATTTCCGACCGGATTGCTGTCATTTACAAAGGGGAATTGATGGAGTTGGCCCCCACGGAGAAATTATTCGCCCATCCACTTCATCCTTACACGCGAGCACTTCTCTCTGCAATTCCGTTTCCCAATCCGCTTGTCGAGAAAGATAAGAAAGTGTTTGTTTACAATCCCTCCTGTCATGACTATTCAACCGATAAACCAATCTGGGCTGAAATGGAAGAGGGACATTTCGTACGTGGAAATGGAATAGAATTGACTGAATATGATAAGCTTCTGTCATAAATTAACCGATTTCTGCGGAGGATCCTGTTATGGATGCAAGTACGTCGAGATCACAGGCTGATTTAAAATATCACAATTTGAAGCTCATTTATTCTCTCATTCAGGACGAGGGACCCATTTCGCGCATCACGCTCAGCAAACGGGCTGGTCTTTCAGCTACCAGCCTGACACGAATTATCAATTCCCTTTCTGAGATGGGCCTGGTGTACGAGCATTCAATCGATTCTCTTTCAAATATCGGCCGGCCGGCGATGTTATTGGATATTTGCCCGGATGCAGCATATTGTCTATGTATCGATATGGCAATTAATTGTTGCAAAGTGACCCTGACAAATATGGCAGGAGAGTTCTCTGCTTATCGAGAAATATATATTCACACCGGCATGAGTTTCACTGATTTGACGGATGAAATTATCGATGTCGTCCCGCAACTCGCCCTTGAAGCAAATACCCACACAGACCGGATTATCTGCTGTGGGATGAGTCTCACAGGTCATGTACTGAATGAAACCGGGTTTATTGTGGCGTCCAGCCAATTCAAATGGATTGGGATCGACGTAAGAGGCTTGCTTGAAAACCGGTTGAATATGCCGATTTATGTAGAAAATGATTGTAAAAGTGCTTTGATGGGTGAAGAGAATCTTCTAGCGAATGAAGATTCCAAAGTTGAAAATCTTGCCTATCTGCAGCTCGGTTGGGGCGGTGTCGGCGGCGCAGCAATTGTGGATGGAAAGTTGCTGCGAGGTTCTCGAAATGCAGCCGGTGAGATAGGACACATTACTGTCCAACCGGAGGGTGAAGTCTGCAACTGTGGTCATCTTGGTTGCTTTGAAACAATGATCAGCGAGCATTCGGTCATTCAGAAAGCAATTCAGATCGATCCATCTTATGACTCCACAACTAAAATTTCTGAAGGATGCAAGAAAGGTGATGATCGTCTACGGCCCTTACTCGATGTAGTAGGCGAATATATCGCAATCGCGATCAACAATCTTTCTTGTTCATATAATCCCGAGATCGTCATTCTCAATGGCTCGCTTATTATTGATTGTCAGCCATGTTTTGAGAGCATAAAAAAACATCTCAAAAAACGCTTACTGGAATCAATCCAACCGAAATTATCTATTCGAATTGCGAAGATGGGTTCGAATGCGAGCTTATATGGAATTGGTTGTATTGCAAAAGAAAAAGCAATTGATATATTACTTAAAACAAAAAAGGGGAACAGGGGATTCTTTGAGTCCTGATTCACTGGAAAGGTAAATGATAGATCATGGCAAATAAACAATATAGAGCATTAAGCATCGGAGCACACCCGGATGATGCAGATACCAGTGCAGGTGGCCTTTTATGGAAATTACGGGACTCAAACTGGGAAATCCGCCTTCTTTCTGTAACAGATGGCAGCGCCGGTACATATCATCCTGATATGACTCGTGAAGCTCTTGCTGCGATTCGGCGAAAAGAAGCAGAAAAAAGTGGTTTGTTGTTCGGT
The DNA here is from genome assembly GCA_036825755.1 of Anaerolineaceae bacterium. GTDB lineage: Bacteria > Chloroflexota > Anaerolineae > Anaerolineales > Anaerolineaceae > JAJFTV01. Next base: position 26,131 of record DAISXR010000004.1, on the reverse strand, counting down.
GGGCGATACGATGTACTCAATCATCCCGATGGACAGCTTGAACCTACCTTAACTATTCGCGAAGAGTTAATTCGTTATATCCGCGACTTTAAACCGGATCTGATCATTACGAATCGCCTTTGTGATTACCATGCAGATCACCGCAGTACCGCGCAATTGGTACAGGATGCATCGTTTTTATTGACGGTCCCTCACATATGCAAAGATACACCCTATCTGGAAGATACCCCAACAATTCTGTATTGGGGCGACGGATTTACCCGCCCACAGCCTTTCCATCCTGATCTGATCGTTCCCCTATCAGAAAACGATGTACAGCGTACTGTATCGTTGGCTTGTTGTCATGAATGTCAGTATTTCGATTGGATGTATTGGCCGCACCATACCGAAAAGATTACCTGGCCCAGAGAAAAACAGGTCGCTGATCTTTCTGAAAGATTCTTCAATGGCGCAAAATCTGCTCGTGCCAGAGTTGAATCACGCCTGGTGGAAAAATACGGGAAAGAAATTGCTGCAAAAATTCGTTTTGTGAGATTATTCGAGATCAGCGAATATGGATCGGATCCTTCAAAAGAACTTCTCGAAATCATCGAGCGTGTAGATCAGGATTTAGTTGATTGATATTAGACGCAGGAATTGAACATTGATTCCATACCTTGATCGCAGGAGGCGATAGTTCCGAGGGTACGAGTCTCTTTTTGCCAACAGAAAATTACAGATAAATTGAAAATAGCCCCTACAGAGTGGGGCTATTTTTCTACCCCGCTGTAAAATATAGAAACGGTCATCAGGCAAAATCCACAATTAACAGGCAATGGTAAGTACTTTCTTGGGACCTCTTCTGTGTAAAAGATGTGCTCGGTCCCCTGGCGCCTTAGCTGCCAAATCGTAAACGATGAACTTTTGTTAATTTGCAAAAGAATATATGCTTCAAATCAAATCAATGATTTGACTGGATTAGTTGAAATATCGTGTCAAACAGGCTGATCTCCCGTTTTAAGCAGGATTCTATTCCTTGTTAGCAATACAATATTTGTCCCATACCTGTACCAATCAAACAACAGTTGTTTCATTAATCTGATGCAATTCTAATTATCTACATGTAGAATATGGGTCGTATGGTATAATTTTAGGCCGAAAGCGGCCAAAAAGGTTGCAGATTTGGCACGCTTTTTACGTGTGGAAGGCATGGGAACGGCTTTTTTCAGAGACAGGTTGCGTGAAACCACAAGTCGTGAGGGTTCGAGTCCCTTCTTCCCCATCGTGAAAATTGAGTATTGAGGAATAAGACATTGAAAATCGAAAAGCAGTATCTTGATAACCACCAGGTAAAAGTCGTTGCCGAATTTGACGCTGACATGCTCGAAAACTTCAAACGACAGGCCGCTCGCCGTATCGCCCGCGAACAGAAGATTCCTGGCTTCCGCCCGGGTAAGGCGCCCTATGAAATCATTCGGCGTAATTTCGGTGATGAAGTCATCGAACAGCAGGCAATCGAATTGATGCTGGACGATGTATATCCAAAAGTCCTGGATGAAGCCGAGATCAAACCCTCCGGCCCTGGTGCGCTGGACAAGGTATCGAGCAAGAACCCGCCCATTTTCGAGTTCACTGTTCCTTTGATGCCCGAAATCAAACTGGGCGACTATAAATCCATCCGCGTCGACTACAACCTCGAGCCGATACAGGATAAGGATGTGGATGAAGTGCTCAAGAACATCCGCAGTGGATATGCCACCGCGGTACCGGTGGAACGCCCTGCCAAAGAAAGCGATCTGGTTGCCATCAAAATTAGAGGTACACTGGTCAACCCTGCCGAAGGCGAGGACGCCGACATTGTCAAAGAGATGAGCCGCCAGGTTACTCTGGAAGAGACCCCCGAGGAACGAGGCTGGCCATATGCCGAGTTCTGGAAGGAACTGGTTGGCATGTCAAAGGACGAGACCAAAACCATCACCCACCAGTATGGTGAGGATGCCGTTCTTTCACGCTTTGCCAACAAAGAAATCGAATTCCACGTCATCGTGGAAAATGTAAAAGAAATGAATTACCCCGAGATGGACGATGCCTTCGCCGCTTCTGTGGGTGATTACAAAACCATGCAGGAACTTCGCGACGCCATCTTTGAAAATCTGGGACATGCCCGCAAGGACGAGTACACCCAGGATTACGTCACCAAAGTGGTGGATCAGTTAGTTGAGATGTCTGAGATCAAATACGCTGCCAACACCCTGGAAGAAGAAGTGGAACGTGTTCTCTCCACCCTCGAGCAGGACCTTGGCAACCAGAATCTGGATATGCAGACCTATCTGAAGTACCGCGGTTTGGAGCGCGAGAAATTCATCGAAGACGAGATCAAACCGGTTGCCGTGAAACGTCTGGAGCGCTCGTTGGTTCTGGATGAAGCAGCCCGCACTGAAGGGATTGAAATTCAGGAAAAAGAACTTGAGGAAGGCGTCACCAACACCATGGCGCAGCTCTTCAATACGCCTGGTTTCAAGAAACCGACCTCCAATCAGGATATGCGCAAGCTGACCAGCATGGTCTCTTATGACACCGCTTCCCGCATTCTGAATCAGAAAATTCAGGATCGTCTGGCTCTGATTGCCAAAGGCGAGTACACTGAAGCTCCCGCAGAACATGCTGAACCCGAATCTGCCGCTGAAGTACCTGCCCCCAAAGTAAAGAAGGCCAGAAAAACCACCAAAAAAGAGACTGTTAAGAGCGAAGAACCGGCTGAACCTGAGACCCAGGAACCTGCCGATCCGAATGCTTAACCCGTGTTCACAGATAATGTTCAATGAAAGGGGAAATTGACATGACTTTATCGAACATTCAATCCGTTATCCCGATGGTCATCGAGACCTCGGGACGCGGAGAACGTGCTTATGATATTTATTCTCTCCTGCTGAAAGAGAGGATTATCTTCCTGGGTACGCCCATTGATAACCAGGTCGCGAATTTAATCGTGGCTCAACTGCTGTTCCTCAACCGCGAAGATCCGGAAAAAGAGATCCAGATGTACATCAACTCTCCGGGTGGAGCTGTATATGCGGGTCTGGCCATCTATGACACCATGCAGATGATCCCCAACCCCATCAGCACCTATGCCGTCGGGGCAGCCGCTTCCTTTGGCACCGTGTTGTTGACGGCCGGCACCAAGGGGCGCCGCTACGCGCTCCCGCACGCCACCATTCACATGCACCAGCCGCTTGGCGGTGCAGAAGGTCAGGCCTCCGATATCGAGATCCAGGCGCGTGAAATCCTTCGCCTGAAAGCCAGACTGAACGAAATTCTGGCATTCCACACCGGCAAAACAGCCGCGGAGATCGAAAAAGACACCGAGCGTGACCACTATCTGGATGCCCAGGCCGCGGCAGATTACGGCCTGATCGACCAGGTGCTTGAACAAAACAAGATCCTGGTGCCCTGATCACCCAACGAAAGGAAAGAAAGCCGGATGGCATCGCTATCCGGCTTTTTCATCAGAAATTATGGCAGACCTGAACAGATCCATTGATACACTCATCCTTGATATGGACGGCGTGATTTGGAGAAGTTTTTCTCCCATTGGCGATATTGCGTGGGTATTCAACCGTTTTCGTGAACTCAATCTAAAATACGCGCTGGCCACCAACAATTCCACAAAAACCGCGGGGCAGTATGTTCAAAAACTGGCCGAAATCGGAGCCGAAGTGCCTGAAAGCTGCATTTTCACTTCATCGGTTGCGATGGCTCACCTGCTCAAATCCCGCTTCCCGCACGGCGGTCCTCTCTTCATCCTGGGTGAGGAAGGCCTGCAAAAACCTCTGCGTGAAATGGGTTTCTACCACCAGCAAGAGGATGTTCAGGCAGTGGTGTGTGGTCTGGATCGCGAGTTCAATTTTGAGAAATTGGGCAAAGTCACCTATCTGATCCGCTCCGGTCTCGATTTTTACATGACCAATCCCGACCGTACCTTTCCCACAACCAAAGGTCTGGGACCCGGCGCGGGTACCATCCAGGCTGCCATTGAAACCGCCACCGACGTAAAAGCCATTCTGGCGGGTAAACCCTCACCGGCCATGATGTACACCGTCATGCAGCAAATCGGCGCGGAACCGGCGTCCACGCTGGTGGTGGGCGACCGTCTGGAGACCGATATCCTCTCCGGGCAATCAGCCGGCTGTCAGACCGCGCTGGTTCTTTCGGGTGTCACCACCCGCGAAGAAGCCGAACGCTGGCAGCCAAAAATTGATTACATCAGCGATGACCTCGAACACCTGGTCAGAGAGTTGTTTGGATAAGAAAGAAGCGCAGGCACGTGAACGCTCAGGAAAAACTGCCCATTTTCGATCTGACAATGGATCAATTGAAAGCCTCCCTGAAAGAGATGGGAGAAGGCTCGTTCCGGGCTGTACAGATCTGGGAAGGTCTTTACCGTCACGGTTATTCCCGTTTTGAGCAGTTCAGCAGCCTGTCCAAAGCGCTGCGACAGAAGCTGGATGACCGTTTTCAGATCGATACACTTGAGCCGGTCGATGAACAGCAGTCTACAGACGGACAAACCCGGAAAACGCTGTTCCGGCTTAGCGACGGCAAACACATCGAAACAATCCTGATGGGCTACCGTGAAAGGCAGAGCATCTGTATCTCTTCACAGGTTGGCTGCGCGCTGGACTGTCTGTTCTGTGCTACCGGACAGTTGGGATTTCAGCGCAATCTCACCAGCGGTGAAATTGTCCAACAGGTGGTCCAGCACGTCAGATTGCTGGATGAGGCGGGTAAAGCGTTGACCAATATTGTGGTCATGGGCATGGGCGAACCCTTCCTGAATTATGAAAACGTACTGGCGGCCATCGACCGTCTCAATGACCCCGCCGGGATGGGTCTGGGCGAACGGCGCTTCACCATATCCACCGCCGGCATCGTACCCGGTATCCGCCGTTTCACCGAGGAAAAACGCCAGATCAACCTGGCGGTCAGCCTGCATGCTGCCAATGACGAACTACGGTCCGCTATGATGCCCATCAATCGTAAATATCCGCTCCTGCATTTGATGGATGCCTGCCGTTATTACACAGAAACCACCAAACGACGTATTACCTTCGAATGGGCTTTAATCGAAGGGAAAAACGATACAGCAAAAGATGCAGAGGAACTGATCAAATTGACCCGACACATGATCGCTCACGTCAACCTGATCCCGCTCAACCCCACGCCCGGTTCCGCGATGAAGGGATCCTCTCCTGAACGGGTGCTGGCGTTCAAATCCATTCTGGATGAAGCCGGTTTATCCTGTTCCGTGCGTCTGCGACGTGGGGTCGATATCCAGGCGGGCTGTGGTCAGCTTGCCGGTAAACGGCGCAGTGAGTGACGTCAGGATTTGGCTTTTATTGACTTCCCGCATGTTATAATCCCGCCTATGTCAGACTTTTTCAGCAAATGGAAACAGGGGCTCGACCGCACCCGCAAAGCCGCATTTGGCCGTATTGCCTCCATCTTTGGCGCCACCGAGATCGATGAAGATACCTGGGACGAACTGGAAACGATCCTTATCCAGGCTGATGTGGGGATGAAGACCACCCAATCGATTATGGCGTCCCTGCAGAAAATTGTCCGCGATGAAGGACTTACCCGATCCGCCGAACTGCAGGAATACATTCATACCGAACTGATCAATCGTTTGGATCAGGCTCCCACGTTGGATCTGTTTGTCAACAAACCCGCTGTACTGATGCTGGTGGGGGTTAATGGATCCGGTAAAACCACCACTGCTGCCAAACTTGCTCAGATTTATCAGAAACAGGGAAAAAAGGTGATCTTTGGAGCGGCCGACACCTTCCGGGCAGCAGCCGTCGACCAGTTGCAGGTTTGGGGCGATCGGTTGAACATACCCGTGATCGCCGGGCAGCCTAACAGTGATCCGGGCGCGGTGGCGTATGACACCATTCAATCTGCCCTCTCTCGGAAAATCGACCTGGCCATCATCGATACCGCCGGACGTTTGCATACCCGATCCAACCTGATGGAAGAACTGAAAAAGGTTTATCGCGTTTGCGGAAAAGCGCTGCCCGGCTCACCGCATTCTGTTTTACTGGTTCTGGATGCCACTACCGGTCAAAATGCGTTGATACAGGCTCGCTCTTTCAGGGATGCCGTCAATATCAACGGCATTATCCTCTCCAAACTGGATTCTTCAGCCCGCGGCGGGATGGCCTTTGCTATTCAGGAAGAGATGGCGATCCCGATCATGTACGCGGGATTGGGTGAAAAACCCGAAGATCTTGAAGTCTTTGACCGCAGCAAATTTGTCGACGGTCTCATCTCTCAACGATAAGGATTGTTTCATGCAGGATATTATCTCCAGACTAACCGCTTGCCAGCATACATTCAGCGAACTACAGAGGCATCTTTGACTTACCTGTCAAAGAGAAAGAACTGCAGGAACTCCAGGAAAAATCAGAAGCCACCGATCTGTGGGATGATTACAACAACGCTCAGACGGTGATGAAACGTCTGTCCGAATTGAAAGATGAAATCAAGCTTTGGGGTGATTTGGGCCGTACCATTGAAGGCGCGCTCGAACTGGCCGAATTTGAGGATGAAAGCCTGCGCCCTGAACTGACCGGTGAATTGGAAAAGATCGAGAAACAGCTCAACCAGCTTGAGATGGATGTGCTGTTATCCGGCAAGTATGATCGTGGAAATGCGCTGCTGGCCATCCATGCCGGAGCCGGCGGCACCGATTCGCAGGATTGGGCGCAAATGCTCATGCGTATGTACCTGCGCTGGGCGGAACAAAACCACTTCTCCACCGATATCCTTGACCAGACCGAAGGCGAGGAAGCCGGCATCAAAAGCGTCACCATTGCGGTGGATGGTAAATATGCATACGGATACCTGCGCGCGGAAAAAGGCGTGCACCGCCTGGTGCGTCTCTCACCGTTTGATTCCAGCCACCGCCGGCACACCTCCTTCGCCCTGGTGGAAGTCCTGCCGGAAGTCACCTCACAGGATGCAGAGGTAAAAATCAATCCCGACGATTTACGGATCGATGTGTTCCGCAGTTCCGGCGCCGGCGGCCAGAATGTGCAGAAAAACGCTACTGCTATACGCATACTCCATATTCCTACCGGGCTGATCGTCACCTGCCAGAACGAGCGATCTCAGGTGCAGAACCGCGAAAATGCCATGCGTGTGCTGCGCTCCCGCCTGCTTGAAATGGAAAAAATCAAGCAAAGCGAGGAAATCGCGGAAATCAAAGGTGAATTCACCAAAGCCGAATGGGGCAGCCAGATCCGCTCTTATGTGCTACACCCCTATCAGATGGTCAAAGATCACCGCACCGAGTATGAGATGGGCAACACTCAGGCTGTGCTGGATGGTGACCTGAACGGATTCATCCAGGCCTATTTGAAAGCAAACTAAAATATATCGCGCTTGTTCATGGACATTGAATAACCCATCCCTTTTAGATCATTTATCGCGAAGGTAGCTATGACCAAACTGGATGACGAAATCTCAGGTATTCAGCAAGAGCTCGTCGATTTGCTGTATGATTTTCACCTCCACCCGGAATTGGGTTTTTGTGAATTCCGTACCGCTAAAAAGTGCGCCGGTTACCTGGCAGATCAGGGCATGGATATTCAGACCGGAATCGGCGGCACCGGTGTGGTGGGGCTTTTATACGGCACACACCCCGGCCCAACCCTGGCCATCCGAGCCTGCCTGGATGCGCTTCCGGTGCAGGAACAAAGCGGTTTGCCTTACAGCTCGCAAAACCCGGGAGTGATGCATGCGTGCGGTCATGATGGTAACATGACCATGACGCTTGGCTCTGCGAAGCTCCTGGCGCGGCATCGCGATGAGATCCATGGAAATATCAAGTTCATTTTTCAGCCATCGGAAGAGGATACCGGCGGCGCCGATGCCATGATACGGTCGGGTGTGCTTACCAATCCCACGGTGGATGCCATCATCCATTTGCACAATTTTCACGCCCTCGAGCAGGGCGTCATATCGGTTAAAGCCGGTCCTGTGATGGCCTCCAGTGATCTGTTTGCGTTGGAAGTTCTCGGGAAGCCGGGCCATGGAGCCTGGCCGCATCTGGCAGTCGATCCCATTCCGGTGGCGGCTGAGCTGGTTCTGGCTTTGCAAAAAATCATCAGCCGAGAAATCGATCCCTCCATCCGTGCCGCGATATCGATTGGCAAAATAGAAGGCGGAACGGCTGAAAACATCATCTCCGAGAAAGTCACACTGTATGGTACGGTGCGCACGTTTGATGAGGTTGTACGATCATTTATTGAGCAACGCATCCAGCAAATTGCCGATGGGGTCACCCGTGCTGCCCGGGCAACTTTCCATCTGGATTACCGCAGAGTGATGCCGCCTCTGGTGAATGATGCAAAACTGGCGCACTTCGCAGATGGAGTTCTGCGGTTAGCACTTGGCGAAGAATGCGTCACAGATCGATATGACGCCGGCCTGGGTTGTGAAGAATTCTCATTGTTCCTGCAGCATGTACCGGGCCTGTTTCTGTACATCGGAAACGACCTGCCCGGTAAACCGGTAGTGCCCATCCACGCGCCAAACTACGTTTTCAATCCAAAAATCCTGCCCAACGGTGTGAAAGCGCTCTGTGAATTGGCTCTCACTTTTTGTGGCGCAGGATATCCGCTCCAGCCTTGAAAGGCTTACCCGGCAAGATCTTGTTAAGCTAATCCAAAATCTTGGCCAACCTGAACAAATCCAGATCGATTGTCTGCTTGTTGGATACCACCTCTTCCAGCGGACAGGTGGATATTTCGCCTTTTCGCATGGCCGACAGCATGCCGTAATTGTGGTTAACCAGGTTTTCAACGGCTGCCGCGCCCAGGCGGGTGGCCAGAATCCGGTCATAAGCGCCCGGGTTGCCGCCCCGCTGGACATGCCCTAATATGGTGCTGCGCAAGCTGAAACCCAGCCGCTCTTCATGTTCTTTAAAGTAATCCATCAAACGGGTTGCATTGTAGGTTGCACCTTCTGCCACCACGACTAATGCGTGCCCCTTCCCACGTTCGTAGGCGCTCTTGATCACATCGCCAATTTCTTCCGGGTCGGTTTCCACTTCAGGCAGTACCACCGCTTCAGCCCCGCCGGATATGCCGGCCATCAAAGCCAGGTAACCATGCTCTCGCCCCATCACTTCCACCAGAAATGCCCGCTGGTGCGATGAAGCGGTTGTTTTCAGGCGGTCAATGGCCTCCAGCGCGATATTGAGCGCCGTATCGACCCCGATGGTGATATCCGCCCCGTACAGATCGTTATCGATGGTAGAGGCTACTCCTGCTACGGGAAGGCCCATCTGGCTCAAGGCATACGAACCCTTTTGCGATCCATTCCCGCCGATGATCACCAGCCCGTCAATCTCGAACTGGTTCAATATCCGCATGGCTTTCTGACGACCCTGCTCGGTCTTGAATTCTTCGCAGCGGGCGCTGCCCAAAATGGTCCCTCCGCGTTGCAGGATTCCGCCCACATCCCGCGTTCCCAACGGGAGCAGCTTACCATTGAGCAATCCCTCGTATCCCTGTTGAATGCCAAACACATTCAGGCCATAATGAATACCCGTACGGACCACAGCTCTTACCGCGGCGTTCATACCGGGCGCATCTCCCCCACTGGTTAATACCCCTATTCGTTTCATGATTCACTCCCTTGCTTCGATGCGAATTACATTATATTAATGGAATTCTAGCATATTCTCATCTGTCCTCTCATGAGAATTATGATATAGTAATTTTGTAATGAACCCCATATCCAGTTGGCAGGAGGAAAAATCATGGACCAGGATACTGTCTTAGTGCCCGTTGAAACAATGCGTAAATTCATGGTAGAGGTGTTCACCAGAAGTGGTGTTCCCGCTGATGAAGCCAAAATCTGTGCCGATGTACTGGTGGCAGCTGATTTACGCGGGATCGAGTCTCACGGCGTACAGCGTTTGAAAATGTATTATGACCGTATCAAATCCGGCCAGCAAATGGCAATCACCAATTACGAAATCCTTCGTGAAGGCCCCACCACAGCGGTAGTGGACGGCCATTACGGAATGGGCATGGTCATCGGTACGCGATCCATGCAAATGGCGATCGACAAAGCCAAGCAATACGGGATGGGTTCAGTGGCTGTTCGTAACTCCACCCATTTTGGTATCGATGGCTATTATGCCAATATGGCACTCACGCAGGGATGCATCGGCATGAGCTTCACCAATGCCCGCCCCTCTATCTCACCTACCTTTGGTGTGCAACCCCTCCTGGGAACCAACCCCATCGCGTTTGGCGTACCCACCGATGAAGATTGTCCGTTCCTGTTTGATGCTGCCACCTCCATTATCCAGCGTGGAAAGGTGGAAGTGTACAACCGCAAAAACAAACCGATCCCTCCGGGATGGGTGACCGGCCCCGATGGACAGCCCATGACGGACGCTGCTGAAATCCTGTCTTCCTTACCTAAGGATAAAGCTGCTCTCCTGCCTTTGGGCGGCCCTGGCGAAGAACTGAGCGGATACAAAGGCTACGGCCTGGCCACCATGGTTGAGATTTTATGCGCCTCCCTGCAGGACGGCGGTTACCTCACCGATATGCTGGGATTTGATAAAAACGGCAACAAGACCCCCTTCATGGTGGGGCATTTCTTCATGGCCATCAATATCGAGAGCTTCATGGGGCTCGATTCGTTCAAAAAGACCACCGGCGGAATTTTACGCACCCTGCGGAACTCGACCAAAGAACCGGGTGAAGACCGCATCTACACAGCCGGAGAAAAAGAATACGAACTGGAACACATCGTCCCCAAACAGGGTATTGCGGTGGTGCCATCCATCCAAAAGGATGTCATCTTCATTCAAAAAGAGCTGGGGTTGGATTATCCCTTTACTTTGTAGAAATTCATTTTGCGCTGCATTCCAGGCTGACTGATTTTTCAGATCCTCTGCCTGGAATGCGGTTACGTCTGCGGAGGAATTATCATCAACAATAATGGTAGTCTCATTCATGCGCTGGTTTTTGACTTTGACGGATTAATTTTAAATACGGAAGAACCTGAATTCATATCCTGGCAGAAAATTTATCAGCAAAATGGCGCCCGGCTTGAGTTGACCGAGTGGCTGGCTTGCGTGGGAGCGTCATTGGAGGTTTTTGATCCGGTTGAAAATCTTCAGGCGCGTGTTTCAGAGCCCCTGGATTTACAGAAGATCCAGACGGAACGCCGTCGTCTGTTTGATCAGTATATGGCCGAAATGCCTTTGCAGCCCGGCGTGGCAGAATATTTGCAACAGGCTAAGAGTCTCGGTTTGAAAGTGGCCGTTGCATCCAGTTCGGGCGCGAATTGGGTCATCCCTTATCTGGAGCAATACCAGATCAAGCATTTGTTTGACGCGATCTGCGTAAGGGAAGATGTTCAGAAAGTAAAGCCGGATCCGGCATTGTACACACTTGCAGTCAAGCGTTTGGGCGTCAATCCTCACCAGGCGCTTGCTTTTGAAGACTCCTACAATGGTCTTCTTGCGGCTAAACAGGCCGGTTTGTTCTGTGTGGCAGTGCCCAATGTGATCACCCAGGGTCTCGATTTCAGCACTGCCGATAAGATTCTTGAGTCCCTTGCCGACTGCTCATTGACAGACCTGATGATGGAAATTTCTGATCACCGCAATCGTTAAGAAAGCCTTACAGCTTTGGACTTTCTGATTCGAAATGATTATAATGAGTATCCGATTGAAAGTGATTAATAGAGGCCAATATTTGAATGAAAATTGAAACGTTGATGTCCAGTCTGCCTGAAATTTATTCACCCATTGAACGTGAAGAAATCATGAAGGCGTACAAGATGGCTGAAAAGGCTCATGCCGGGCAGAAACGCTTCTCTGGGGAACCTTACATTTCTCACTGCATCGCTGTCGCATCGATTTTGATCGACATGAGCGTTCCCCCTCCCGTGATCATCGCCGGAATCCTGCACGACACGGTAGAGAACACCAATCTCACCATCAAAGATATCATCGATACATTTGGACCTGAGGTGGGTAAACTGGTAGACGGTGTCACCAGATTGATCAACCTCCCGCGTGTTTCGCGTGTTGATAGTGAATATGTGCGAGAAAATGGTACCGAAGTCGCAGCCGATAAATCGCAGCAACAAAAAGAGGAAGAGATCCGTAGAAGCAGGTCGAAAGATCTGAAAAATGAGATTCTTCGCAAGACATTCATCGCCATGAGCGAGGATGTGCGCGTGGTGCTGATTAAACTGGCCGACCGGCTCCACAATATGCGTATGATGTCCTTCCTCCCCGAAGAGAAACAGCAGCCCATCGCCCAGGAAACATTGGATATCTTCGCCCCTCTGGCGAACCGCCTGGGGTTGTGGAAGCTCAAATGGGAGCTGGAAGACCTCTCATTTCGCTATGTAAACCCTGACAAATACAAAGAAATTGCCGACAATCTGGCAGATAACCGCACAACCCGCGAAAAGCAGATTGCCGATATCATCTGCAATCTCTCATCCATCATGAAGCAGTCCGGCATCGATTGTGAGATCAGCGGCCGGCCCAAGCATATCTATTCGATTTACGCAAAAATGATCGAAAAGGGCGAACCGTTTGAAATGGTTCGCGATTTGCGCGGGGTGCGCCTGATTGTAAAAGATGTTCAAACCTGTTATGCCGCGTTAGGCGTCATCCATATGCACTGGCGTCCTATCCCGCAGGAGTTTGACGACTATATCGCAGCACCCAAGAATAACTTCTACCAGTCCCTGCACACCGCCATTATCTATGAAGACGGTAAACCGCTCGAGGTGCAGATCCGCACCAGCGAAATGGATTACAATGCCGAGTACGGTATCGCGGCTCACTGGCGCTACAAGGAAAAAGGCGAAATGGCCGAATCCTACCAGCAGCGCATCAACTGGGTACGCAGGATCATGGAATGGCGCCAGGAGGTGGAAGACTCGCAGGAGTTCGCTGAAGGCATCAAACCGGATGTCTTCAACGATCGTGTATACGTATTTACACCCAAAGGCGATATCATCGACCTGCCTGCCGGTTCCACACCCATTGACTTTGCCTACCATGTTCACACAGAAATCGGTCACCGCTGCCGGGGCGCCAAAATCAACGGGAAACTGGTTAATCTGGATTACATTCTCAAAACTGGCGATCAGGTACAGGTGCTCACCTCCAAACAGGGTGGGCCCAGCCGTGACTGGCTCAACAAAAACCTTGGGCTGGTCAACACACAACGCGCACGTTCAAAGATCAAGCAGTGGTTCAAGTGGCAAAATTACGAGCAAAACATCGCTCAGGGAAAGATCATTGTTGAACGCGAACTGCGCCGTCTCGGTATGCAGGATACCGACCTGGAATCAATGCTGGGTGTGCTGGAGTATAAAACCGTCGATGATCTGTATGCCGCGGTAGGTACCGGTGATCTTTCCACCGGCAAAATCATCACCCGTATATCTGAAACACAGAAAATTGATGATCAACTGCTCACCCACGCCCCCAGCAAGGTTCAGGCAGGCTCCAATTCGGTGACGGTGATGGGTTTACGTGGGATGCAAACCAGTATCGCGCATTGCTGTGAGCCTGCTCCGGGCGACCCGATCATTGGCTACATCACACGCGGTCGCGGTGTGACCATCCACCGTGAAGACTGCCCCAATGTGCTGCGCAATGATGAGCACGAGCGCTTGATTCGCGTATCCTGGGGTCAGGCAGCATTAACGTACCCTGTCACTATCGAAATTAAGGCGTATGACCGTCAAGGCTTAATGGGGGATATTTCGAACGTACTGAACAATGAGAGCATCAACGTCATCAATATGAATTTAAAGATCAACCACAATCTGGCAGCCATCAATCTGGTGATCGAAGTGATGGATATCGAACAACTCAGCCGCCTGCTGACGAGAATCGAAAACCTGCCCAATGTGCTCGAAACACACCGCGTGAAACCTGGTTAATCAGGCATATACGGAGTTGATTCATCAGATTTCCTTTACGAAACGTAATCATTGCGGTAAAATCTCCCCGAAATTTTACAGGGAAATATCGTCACATAGGTCACTATTCTTGCTGGAGGATTGAACATGCCACGAATTCGTTGTCACTATATCGATTGCAGCTTTCTTGATGAGGGATATTGCAGCGCAGCCGCTGTGGAAATTGATCCAAACGAAGGCTGTATGACATTCACCCCCTCTTCTGATGTCATCGCCGAAGATGATTGGGACGAAGAAAACGATGAATTGGAAGATTGGGATGAAGCCGAAGAAGACGATGACGAAGAACTTTGGTCAGACGAAAGCGAAGAAGAGTATTAAACAGCATCCCGTGTTCAGCAATCGATCATAAGTGAGCATAAATTTTCGGTACCCCGCGATTGAATAAATCGCGGGGATTTTTTATAATGAAGGGTATGGTTACAAAAGAACCCCAAAACCCAAAAGAAGATCACCTCAAGACCCCTGACTGGATGCCTGAGGATTCACGCAACGTCCTTCAAAATATCTGGGAAGCACTGCCGGATGCCGATCGGATGAGCCTGAAACAATTTACAGATCGCATCCCCTCCCGCAGCAATATGTGGAGGATATTAGCCAGGCTGGCTGCTAACCAGGCCCGATTCAGTATGGGCAACAAATCAAAAATTGCGGTGGTTGGCCCCGCCAATGTTGGAAAATCGACCCTGTATAACCAGTTTGTGCAGGGCAAGGACCAGTTTTTTGCCGAGGTAAGCCCCATCCCCGGCACCACCCGTGAGACTCTGGAAGGTAGTGCGCCGCTGTTCAGTGTGGTCGATACCCCCGGCGCCGATGCTGCAGGAGCTGCTGGTGAAGAACATCGCAGGAAAGCTTTCGACGCAGCTTCTCAGGCAGATTTTCTGGTCATCCTTTTTGACGCCTCCCAGGGAATCAAAAAATCGGAACGGGAATTATTTACCGCCCTGGCAGACCTCAACAAACCCTACATTGTGGTGATGAACAAAATGGATCTGGTGGGTCACGAAATTACCCACGTGGTTCAAAATGCAGCTCATACCCTGGGTATTTCATCTGAAAAGATCATCCCGATCTCCGCAAAGGATTCGCAAAATCTCGCGAAAGTACTGTATGCCATTGCAGCGGAAGAACCGCAGATCATGGCAGCGCTGGGCCGTGCTTTGCCGCAATACCGTTGGAAGCTGGCCTGGAAAAGCATCGTCAGTGCAGCGACTCTTTCCGGTGTGATCGCCCTCACGCCGCTCCCCATGATCGATTTCATTCCCCTGCTGCTTAATCAGACCTCCATGGTGATGGGAATCGCCCGTATCTACAATTATGAGATCAACAAGAGCCGGGCTCGTGAGTTGGTGATGACGTTTGGGTTGGCCTTTTTAGGCCGCACCCTGTTCTATCAGCTCAGTAAACTGGGCGGCATCCCAGGCTGGATCCTTTCATCGGTCATCGCTTCCTCGATGACGGTCGCGATGGGTTATGCAGCGGTCAACTGGTTTGCGAAAGGGGAGCGCGTCAGCACCCAGGCCATGAAGGAGCTGGCAGGCAAGGTAAGCCAGGTTTTGCTGAAATCTCTTCGGGGGAGCAAGAAAGACCGCAAACGTCTGAAAGAAAATATTGAAATCGCTCTGCAGGAATCACAACTCGATCAGGAAATCTCCAACCATGAGGATCCTGAAAATCAAATCAAGTAGCAATGATCAATTTGGGGGGTTAAAAAAAAGATAGATGCGGCGGATGGAGTCGAACCATCACATACAAGTTCAGAGCCTGCTGTCCTGCCATTAGACGACGCCGCAATCTAACTGAACGGTGCCTATTCTACCAGCATTCTTTGATCCAGTCCAGATTTTTAAGGGTCATTTTTTAAGGCAATTTCCTGTTTTTTGACCGGATGGACGGAGTAGAAAAGGCACCGTGATGATGTTTTTTACGTGTTTTGCAGTAGCTCCACAGCCTTATTCAGGCGGGAAAGTACCGTTTCCCTGCCGATGATGACCATACTTTCAAATAGCGGAGGGCTGACCATCTGGCCGGTAACTGCTACACGCATGATGCCAAAAACCTGGCCTGCTGAATATTCGCTCTCCTCAATATAGGTCCGCAAGATCGGTTCGGCGGTATCATGGGCAATATCGGGAAGTGGTTCCAGCCTCGCAATCACGTCCTTCAACACCTGAATAGTCTCAGCCGGGCTCATATTTTTTCCGGGGAGTTCCGCCACCTCAGGGATGACCTCTTTTTCAAAGAAGAAACCGGCAAATTTTACCGAGTCATCCAAAGTGACCATACGTTCCTGAACCAGCGGTGTCAGCGCCAGCAGAACGGTGTCATCCACCTGATAGCCTTCTTTCTCAAAAAACGGCTTGATCAATGCTGCCAGTTTATCAACCGGCGTATTACGGATGTGCAGTCCGTTGAAATGATCCAGTTTGGTGAAATTAATGGCTGCCGGTGAGGGATTGCAGCGGTCGATCGAGAAATTGTCGATCAGATCCTGCAGGGTGAAGAACTCGGTGTGATCATCCAGACTCCACCCCATCAAAATCATCCAGTTCACCACCGCTTCAGGCAAATATCCCAGTTCGCGTAAATCTTCAATATAAATGGAATACCCGTCTTTTGCCATTTCGGCAGCATCGCGCTTGCTCATCTTACCTTTCCCCGAAGGCTTCAGGAAAAGCGATAGATGCAGCCAGACCGGCTCGGTCCAACCAAAAGCCCTGTAGATCATCGCATGCAGCGGGAAGGTTGCCAGCCACTCGGCTCCCCGCACCACATGGGTGATGCCCATCAGATGATCATCCACCATAGCCGCCAGGTGATAGACCGCCAGACCGTTTGATTTCACCAGAATAAAATCATCAATGTTGCGATTATCCAGGGTGATATCGCCGCGCAAATGATCATGAACCGTGATCTGTCCCTCTTTTGGTGATTTGAACCTTACCACTGCTTTCTCGCCGTTTTGAATCCGCCGTCGAGCCTCTTCAATCGGGATCGAGCGGCACAAGCCATCATAATGATGGGGTTCCTTCTTCTTTTCCTGCTCCTGGCGCAGCGCAGATAGTCGCTCAGGAGAGCAGAAACAATAGTAAGCATCACCCTGGTCCACCAGTTGCTCGGCGTATTTTTGATAAATTTCTTTCCGCTGGCTTTGGGTATACGGTGCGTGTGGGCCGCCCACATCGGGGCCTTCATCCCAGCTCAATCCCAGCCAGTGCATGGCATCGATCAGCTTCTCTTCAGCGCCTTCCACAAATCGTTTGGTATCCGTATCTTCAATGCGCAAAATAAACTGACCGCCGCTCTGGCGGGCCATCAGATAGTCGATGAGGGCGGTGCGGGCATTTCCAAGATGATATTTCCCCGTCGGCGATGGGGCAACACGAACACGTACCGGTCGATGATCCATTCTTCTTCTCCAATCCACAATGCGTCACATATTCTACAAAGTCACTCAGTCCGCTAGACACTCAGTCTTCTAAGACACTTAGTCTGCTAAGACACTTAGTTTTCTAAGACACTTAGTCTTCTAAGTGACACGATGCGCAACGATACTCTCTACCAGCCCAATTCCCAGTAGCAGCGAAAGCAGCGAACTGCCTCCATAACTGATGAATGGCAACGTAAGCCCTGTCACTGGAATCACGTTGAGGTTCACCCCAACGTTCACGGCTGTTTGAAAGAATATGAGTATACCAAATCCATACGCCACCAGAGCCCCAAACCAGTCATTTGCCAGTCTGGCAGCTCTGAAACACCTCAAAATCACAAATGCAAGCAGCACCATAACGATCATGGTGCCAACAAAACCAATCTCCGCCGCCATGGCAGAAAAGATAAAGTCGGTATGCCTCACCTTCAGGAATTTAAGATGTACCTGGGTGCTCTGCCCGTACCCCTGGCCAAACCATCCCCCTGACCCGATGGTGATTAACGCCTGCTGGACGTTATATTCGTTCCCATAACTGGCATTTTCATCCGGATAAAGGAACTGGATAATACGCAGTTTCTGGTAATCTTCCATAAAGAACAGGAAAAAAATGATCCCCCCAACAATTCCTATCAGGCCAAACCACCAAAGGTATTTGGTTTTCAGGCCGCTCATCCAAATCAACGCGAACCACAGCACCATCATCACAATGGTCATGCTCAGGTTGGGCTGCAGAACAATCCAGACCACCATGCCGGCTACAAGGATCAGGCTCTTTCCAATCCACCAGAAATCATGTACAGCGTTACGGGTTTTAGAGAAGTAATCTGCCAGTACCAGAATGAGCACCACCTTCGATAATTCGGCCGGTTGAATGTTGACCAGACCCGCGTTCAGCCAGCGCGCAGCACCCATGGTAACTTTACCCAGCAGGAATACGAGGATCAGCAGGATCACAGCCACCAGATACATCACCTTGGTCAGCGATGCCCAGTACTGATAATCGATGATCGATACGATGATCATCGTGACCAGACCCAACACCAGAAAATAGATCTGCCGAACAGGGTGGCTCAGCAATGAGACACTGCCCGCGATGGCGGATTGCATCATGACAATGCCAAATATGCTCAGGATCACCACGGTCCCAAATAACAGATAATCGAAGTTCCGCCAGATTTCTTTTCTCATATCGGCAGGTACTTATTGCTGACCTGAATCCAGCGCTTTAAGTTCAAAATAAGTTTCCATCACTTTCCGTGCAACCGGGGCAGCCACCGTGGAGCCCTCGGTGCCATTATAAACGAACACCACCACCGCGATTTCAGGGTCATCATAGGGTGCATACCCCACATACCATGCGTGAGCCGGCCATTGACCTGATTTACACAGGCCTTTCTTATCTGCCCGGGCATCACAGTACTCAGCTGTACCGGTTTTGCCGGCGGATTGAACAGTCATCCCGGCAAACTGGGCATCTGCCGTACCACCTTCCTCCACGGTCATCCGCATTCCTTCCTGCACCAGTTCGATGACCCAAGGCTCAACAGTCTTGAATTCACCGGTGGTAAACATCCGTTCATCATATTCCGCGATGACGGGATCCTTGGTGATATCGCGCACCAGGGTGGGTGTAAAAGGCTGGATCACATTGCCCTCCGCGTCCTGAATCTCACGCAACAAGGTGGGCTTCATATATTTACCGTCATTGGCAATCACCGCGGCAGAAACAAGCACCTGCAGCGGGGTTGCGAGCACAAACGACTGACCCATGGCGGCGATATAGGTATCACCGGTAGCCCAGTTTTCTCCCTGAGATACACGTTTCCAGTCCGGGTCGGGGATCAGACCGGCTTCTTCACCCGGCAGTTCAATACCGGTTGGCTCACCATACCCCACCGCGCGCGCATATTCACCCATGCGCCAGATATTCAGACCCACCGGCACCTCATCTTTGTAGCCGCCGGCCGCTTTGTAAAAATAGACATCGCAGGATAACGAGATGGCGTGCCGGAAATCAACCTCTCCGTGACCTGTATCTTCCCAGCAAACATAATCACGCGGGGTACCGGGGTCGTTCGGTGAATATTGCTGCATCACCGTGATTTTTCCGTTATCTTCAATTTTCTGATCCGGCTCCAACACGTGTTCATTGGCGATTCCCAGCGCGGTGGCCAGCTTGAACACTGATCCCGGCGGATGTTCCGCTGAGATAGCGTGGTTGAATAACGGCAAATCCGGATCGGCGGTCAACTGCTCATAGTAATAAGCCGGGATCATACGCGCCATGCGGTTGTTCTCAAACGTGGGATACGAAACCAGCGCCAGAATCTCGCCGGTTTTTGGGTTCATGGCAATAACCACCGCATTGGAAGATAGTGTCTGGTTCAGATAGGTGTTCCAGTCCTGAATCTCTTTGATGAGGGCAGTTTTTGCTGCTGTCTGCAGGCGCGTATCGATGGTGAGGACGATGTTTTGCCCAGGCACCGGGTCAATCGGCTCAGCCAGATCCCGAATATACTGTCCTGCCACGTCTTCTTCGATCACGCGCGTTCCATTCAGGCCGCCCAGTTCTTCATCAAACCAGCTTTCGATCCCCGCGTAACCCACTTTGTCGCGGTTCAGCACAAAACCACGATCGGTGTAGTACTCTTCCTGTGATGCCGGGATCGGCCCCAGAAACCCGATGATTTCAGAGGTGATCCAACCGGTGGGATACTCGCGGATCGGGATGATTTCCACCCCAACGCCAGGCCAGTCATCCGAATTTTCCTGCACCTTGAGGGCAATCTCTTCTGACACATCGCATTTGATGGAGACGCCTTCATAGGGAGCCAGGCTGTCCTGAATATATACAATCTGTGTTATACCCATATCGGTATCGCACTCGTTGAAAAGACGCACCGTTTCATCAGTGATTTCGCCGTTGCTCACCGGAACACCAATGATTTGCGACAGTTCCCGGTAAACTTCTTGAATGCTGCCGTCATCGGCGGGCAAATACGCCGGGGTGATGGTGATATTGTATGATGGAATATTACGCGCCAGCACATACCCGTTGCGGTCATAAATACTGCCCCGCTGGGTTTGTACGCTGATCTCCGAGGTCCGGTTTTCCTCTGCCTGCGCCAGATAGGATTCGCCATCGATGATTTGAAACTTGAACAGCTCAGCCATATAGTAGACAAACAAAAGCACAAGCAGGCCGTACAGCATGTAGATGCGCCAGTTCTCAACCGGCACTTTGGTAGAAAGCGGTCCTTTCATGCCTCAGCCTCCACGGGATATATCCAGCCTGCCAGATCGGAGACAAACAGATAGACCGGGAGCGCCAGCACAAGGTTGAGCAGCAAACTGGGCAAAACCACCAGGTTGATGCTCTCCACAATTTGAAGGCTTGTTCCCATAAACACCAGAATTCCCAAAGACAACAGTTGAACCAGCAGGGTTCCCAATGTGGTGACAAAAAACATCGCCAGAGCGGGGATCTGCCAGATCCTGCGTTTAATAAATTGACAGAAGAAAGCAATCACAAAATAACCAATCAGATATGGCGCCAGCGGTACGGCGGATATCATCGACAGGATCCCCCCGCCAAGCAGGGCCCAAAACCAACCGTTGCTGACCTTCTCCTGCAACGACCAGGCAATGACGGTCAGCAGGACGATATCTGCGGTTCCATACAAAATATGAAGATTGCTGAAGACAGCCGTTTGCAGGATTGTCAGCAAACCTAAAATGGGAACAGCGATCAACCATCCCATCAAGGCTCACTCCCCCGCCGAGGGAACCAGTAAAGTCGTATCCACCGGGCGGAAGTTGGTGATGACCAGCAGTGTACGCAGGCTGGAAAAATCGACGGCCGGTTGAACGGTAGCGGATTGAAACAGGTCACCGGGTGATTTACGAACGCTGACCACCTGCCCCACCAGAATATCGCCGGGATAATTTCCGCCCAGGCCCGACGTGAGGATCAACTCACCCGGTTGAACTTCTATATCCTGCGGGATCATTTCCAGGGTCAAATCGCCGGTGATGGACCCCATCAGTTGGGCATCCTCACCCGAGTTTTGCAGTCTCACGTTTACCACTGAGTCAGCGCTGGTGATCAACTGAACACCGGCAGCCCCGGCAATGACAGAATCGATCCTGCCCACCAGGCCCTGCTGTGTTACCACCGGCATCCCGTGACGTATGCCGTGATCGGAGCCGTGTTTGATAAACACATATTGAAGAAACGGACTGGGATCCTGTCCGATAATCGGCGAGGCGATGTAAACATTCTCGGACTGGGTGCGGGCGTAATCCAGCAGCTCATACAGCACCTGGGCTTCCTCAAGCTGCTGCGTCAGTTCGATGTTTTTCTTTTGCAGATCCGAGATCTCATTTTCCAGCTCGGCATTGCGCTGGCGCAGGGTAGCCACATCACGCGGAACGGTCAAAAATTCATACACCGCCAGATAACGGCTGGAAATCCAGGATTGAATCGACAGCACAGGCCCCATGGCAGCATTGAACGTGGAGCTCATAAACCCGCTGAGCGCCAGCAGTAAAAGCCCGGCGATGGTAAACAAAATGACCGCCAACTTCCATTGGCCTGTGATCGTTTTCATATTTCAGAAAATTATAATGCGGATACGAAATCCTGTTGGCAGGTTTGATCAGGCCCGCGTGGTGGTACGCTCTACCGGAACCAGGAAGCTGGCGTAACGTTCAAGATCTTCCAGCACCAGCCCGGCTCCGCGCGCCACACACGTCATGGGGTCATCAGCCTGCCAGACACGCAAATTCAATTCCTCGGTCATTCGCTCCGGGAAGGACTGCAGTTGTGATCCGCCGCCCGCCATGGTGATGCCCACCTCGATCAAGTCGGAGACAATTTCCGGCGGCGCTTCATCCAGCGCGTCCTTGACGGTGTCGATAATCACCTGAACGGAACCGGAGATTGCTTCACGAACCTCCACGGATGAGATCTCGATGGCCTCGGGAAGCCCGGTGATCAGGTTTCTCCCGCGAATGGTCATGGTTTTTTCAGTCTGGAGCGGGTAAGCAGAGCCGACAGTCATCTTCACCTGCTCGGCCATACGCTCGCCAATAAACAAATTGTATTTATTGCGGAAATAAGTGATGATATCCTGATCCATTTCATCACCGGCCACTCTCAGTGAACGGGACACCACAATCCCGCCCATCGAGAGAATGGCCACCTCGGTGGTACCCCCGCCGATATCAATCACCATGCTGCCCCGGATATCAGAGGCTGATAAACCTGCTCCCAATGCCGCGGCGCGTGGCTCTTCGATCAGATAAGCTTCACGCGCTCCGGCTGACATGGCCGCGTCGTAGACCGCCCGTTTCTCCACCTCGGTGGCACCGGAGGGGATGCCGATCACCACACGGGGAAGAGGCATGGGGACGATACTCTGCTGATGGGCTTTGCCAATAAAATAGCCAAGCATGGCCTGGGTGATCTCAAATTCACAAATAACACCATCACGTAACGGGCGAACGGCCAGCACGTTGGCAGGTGTTCGTCCAACCATTTCTTTCGCCTGCACGCCAATCGCAATCGGCCTGCGGGTGCGTTTATCTACGGCAACATAGGAGGGTTCGTTGATAATGATCCCCTTGCCTCGTACATTGACGAGTGTGTTTGCGGTTCCCAGGTCGATCCCGATATCCAGGGAGAATAGACCCAAAAGCCAGTTTAAGGGATTAAACGCCAAAGTGAGCTCCTTTAAATTTGGAGTACATTTCGTTCTTCGCGAACCGACGAATTATACTATATCGATTTTTCATTCTATTTAGACAGTAACGAACTATACCCTATTTTATACCGATTAGGTATGATTTTGTTGTCAAGGGATCATTAAAACTGTTAAGAAAAGCTCGCATTATGGCAAGGTGCATGCAAAACTTGACAGGCTGACAGGCCGCTACTATAATCATCCTCACGTGCGGGTGTCGCCAAGTGGTAAGGCAGTACCTTCCCAAGGTACCATTTCGTGAGTTCGAATCTCATCACCCGCTCCTGATTTTACGCAGCATCAAAACCCCGTATCATTTTGATTTGGGGTTTTTTGTTTGTACCGCTTGCACTCGTTGGGGATCGTAACGGGTCAACGTCGGCTGGTGAGATTATAATCTGATTGTTTGTACCAATCCGGGGTTTTCTTATCGAGCGTGACCCGGCCGAGTTCGTCAAGCCACTTGCTGAGCGGACCGCACTCAGTATCTTTGATTCCTTTGATCTCGCCTTTGATCTTGCCGTTCGGCATGATCGTGATCTCTATTGAATGAGCTTTCCCAGTCATTAGAGCACCTCCGCTTCAACCTGCACACTGGGTAATATCACGTACAGCCCATCCTCGACCAGAGAGAGGGCTTCACCGGCTGTATCAAAAAACAACGGCTTGCCAGCGCCATACATCACATACTCACGCTCTCCTGCGTTGTTTTCATAGGTAATGGTATACATGGTCATCTCCTCACGCATACCAGTCTGATTGAACCGTCATTCTGCGACACTTCCTGCACAGAATAGCCTTTCATTTTCGCTTGCTTTTTCACCTCGTGAAGTGCATAGCGTTGCTTCAGCTTGTTGACACGTTCTTCGGTAAAATTCTGTGAGCTGTCGAACTCGCTGATAATGGCCACATAGCAACCTCCATTCCAGGCGAAACCCACATCATTCGCCGCACTTCCCACGAATTCGCGGGGGATGCGAACGCCAGCACGTTCAGGGCGTTGGTCGCCCTGGTACCCGTACATGGGCAGGGTGGCAAATTTGGGATCCGGGGCAACTTGGAGCATGGCATCAGTGAAGCCGAGATCGTGAAGAGCATCAAGCAGGCTGTTGAGTGAGCGGAATTCAGTTTGAATTTCTTTGTAGGCGGACATAAAAATACCTCCTCATGGGTTTATTCGGTTATTGATATAAACCATGAGGAGGTTGGGAATTAAGGCAAGGTATCTGCCAAAAATGGTTTAACTAGTGTTCTTGCTGACCTGCATAGCGGTTGCCGGTCACCAATACACCGTTGCGCGACCTCATCGCCACCTCCGGTGGCGACCCCAAAGTCGGTGTACTTGATCTCCGAAGCAAGCGTGCCGTCCTCGCTGGCCGTCACCGTGGTGGAATTCACCTGATCGGTCAAGAGCCAGGTGAGCACGTCATTCTCGCGCATGGCACGGTGGCGCCACCTGCGGTGGCGCTCCCAAAGGCATAGTACTTGCACTCGTTGTGGATGCCGTCACCAGCGGTCAGTAAGAGCAACGAGACTTAAATATCGTCGATGTAGGTGAGTACCTCACCATCCAGCAGGCCGATGTCCTTCAGTCAGGCACGGAACGCACCTCAGAATCAAAAGGATTATTAGGAATTATTTACAGAACTATCTCGCCATAGCGACTTCGGAGGCTTTGTTGACTAGATCCTCCATTGTTAATTGATCCCATTTTTCGTTCGTGAATCGTCCTGACTGGGAAGTACCTACTTCCAAGAGAAAGCTGATAATTATCTTCCTCAATTTTTCCTGGTCAATTTCATTATTATCAGTGTCGATAATCTCGACTACCTCAATTATTGTTCTAATACCTAAGATTTTTTTCTCGATTTTCTTTGAAGTCAATGCTAATCTTTTAGCATGGCCATCAAACACTTCTAGTATTGAAATATCTATCGGCTCTAAATGCTTTTCAGCCGCTTCAATAGATGAAAATATTGTGAGGTCTCCCTGATCATAAACAATTATTGGTGGAGTTATACTCATGTTTACCACCTATCCCAAAATGATTGATCCGTTCTTCTTATTTCCCAAGGTCGATGTCTTCCAATCCCTTGTCCCGGTATAGTTTCTCCATGTGTGTCTAAGCCTCTTCTGTGATAATGAGGGAGTTCTCCCAGTGGGTTACCAGTTCGATTTCCGAATGGCGCTACTCTCACATCATCACTTAACTTAATTTCCCGCCCAGCTTCTGCAAAACTCTCCACTTGAGAAGCTCCTTTACCTAGGCCATATAAAGCGATTAAATCACCAGATAAATTTGACCCAGTGAATAATACATCCCAAAACCTATCTTGTCCATTCTGTCTTTCGTTTATGGCGCCTACAAATTCAGGGATATCACTGCTAAATATTCTCACGGGAGTAGTCACTAACCCTTTTACTATCTCGAAACCTACAGTTACTGGAACAAGAGATAAGGTTTGTGCACCAGTAACTATTCCAGTTGCACCTCGGGATGCGTCTTCCCATCGTTGGTCATTAATTGCTGAAGCAGTATAGTTGATTATGGTTGCGCTCATGGTTCCTACATCTTTCCACGCATTGACGCCACTCCAAAATGCGTTATGGAATGTTGCCGTCCTTGGATTTCGAGTTGGATCGGCAATACTCAAGAGGCTATCCGATAAAGCAGACAATGGAAAGACCCACCAAGGCGTGGGATTACTGATTTGATTAGGATTACCTGCACCACCTCCACCGCAGAACATGACACAATGTCCTGATGGATCATCATTTAGGATTGGGTTGAAATTTACATAGGCATACCGGTCATACGAAAATATAGCTTCTGGATCTGGCATAATCGTATCCGCCTGGATGAAGTGTGCCAGCACGGAACACTTATCTTAACCACCTCCCATCCCTCTTGAGGTAGATAGACCTCCCGGGA
>DAISXR010000003.1:52232-79144 GCA_036825755.1 Anaerolineaceae bacterium | reverse complement strand
GTATCATTATCATAAACGTAGTTGTCAGGCCTATCAGGCTCATTTCCAGACAGCTATCCATGTGCTGACACATATTAATTCATTACGCGAACACTGTAGTTTTCCTTCAATCCGTCTTCAACAATGTGCCGTGCAATTTCTAAACTTTATCCAAAATCAATTCAGTATGCATTTGCTTCAGACTCCATATACGTAATAATCCCGAAAAACATTGGCAAGTATTTGTTTGGTTTTTTCCTTACCTTTCTTAGGACATTTCGATCTTTTGTCCTTTTCGGCTCATACTGACGCCAAACCCAATACATCTTATTTCCCAAACAAGTAAACTGATTTTGTTATGAATTCCGCAACTTTTCATCTCATTGCGATTCATACCCCCTCCCCCATGGCTATCCACAATATTTATAATATATCATATATGATATATCTTCATTATTAATGAACCTTTTTCAGTATATTATTCACACCCGCACACCCGGAGTGTATACTTGAGGGAATAAAAATGTCTTCCGGATCATAGGCGAATCCCCTGCTGAAAGGACTTATGGGTACTGTCGTACGGCGCTTCATCATTCAAAATCAGATAGGTCTTCATGCCAGGCCGGCTGCCAGGTTTGTGCAACTGGCCAGCTCCTTTACCTTAAATTCCATCTGGATACAAAACCTCACGCGTCAGTCAAACCGCGTCAGGGCTACCAGTTTGATCATGGTTCTTTCCATCTCCGCACTTCAAAATGATGAAGTTGAAGTAACCGTTGAAGGCGAGCAGGCTGAAATCACTATGCAGGCTTTCGTGGATTTTTTTGACGGCCACTTGGTAGATGCGACAGAATTACCCACCGGAGATCCTGAATGAAGATACTGCAAGGATTGGGTATCTCTCCCGGGATTGCCATTGGGCCGGCTTTCAATTTTGAGCCACCTGTTCTGAGCGTTGCCGAATCACGCTGCACCGATCCGCAAAACGAGCTTGAACGTCTGCTGGATGCACTTGAGGTTGCCAGCCGGCAAATTGAAGCGCTTTATGAGACAGTTCAAAACGAATTATCACCGGAAACCGCCTCTATCATTGAAACACAACAATTGTTCCTCCAGGACCCGGATCTTCTGTCCAAAGTCAATCAGTTGATCCTGCAGGATCGTTTTACCGCCGAATATGCCTGGTTCAAAGGGGTGAGCACCTTTGAGGAGATGCTTTCTTCCCTGCAGATTGGCGTGTTCGCAGAACGGTCTGTTGATTTGCACGATGTAGGTCAACGGGTTTTACGCATTCTGCTCGGAAAACCGATCTCCAGACCGCTCAATCATCCTTCCATTCTGTTTTCGGAGGATCTGGCCCCTTCTATCATTCTGGGCATGGATCGGGAAAATCTTCTGGCTTTCTGTACAGCGCAGGGCAGCCTTACCTCTCATGTGGCGATTCTCTCCAGGGCGATGGGTATACCAGCCGTAGCGGGGATATTTTCTCCCAATCCCGACATTGAGAATACCACCAGCATCATCGTCGATGGTCAGACAGGTACGGTGATTGTAGATCCGGATACGACAACGCTCGAAAAATTCAGGCTCCTTTCGACGACCAGCCGTCAACGGGATCTCACAGCGTTTTCACTCGCCTGCCAACCCGCCATCACAAGGGATCAGCACACTGTTCCGGTATCTGCAAACATTGGTTCTGTTGATGAAGCTGTGGCTGCCTTACAAAGTGGCGCGGACGGCATTGGATTGTTCCGCACGGAATATCTCTTTTTAGGTCGTAAAACCCCGCCTTCTGAGGAAGATCAGTACCAGTATTACACTCGGATTTTGCATCAGGCCGGCTCAAAACCAGTCACCGCACGTACAGTAGATTTAGGCGGTGACAAACCCGTCGAATACATTCAAACTGAAAAAGAAGCCAATCCATTCCTGGGTTTACGCGGTACCCGTCTTGCCTTAAAGTATCCACACATTCTGCGTGATCAACTATGCGCGCTTCTGCGAGCCAGCGTACAGGGTAACTTGAAGATCATGTTTCCACTGGTCAGCAGTATCCCGGAGGCACTGGCAGCCAGAGAGCTTTTGGACGAATGCCGCTCAGAACTGGAACGGCGAAGTTTCCCGTTCGATCCCCAAATGCAGGTTGGGGTCATGATCGAAACACCGGCTGCAGCGATGATCACCGATTTTTTGCTGAACCAGTTTGATTTCTGCAGCATTGGAACCAATGATCTCGTTCAATATACGCTGGCTGCAGACCGGACCAACCCGACTGTTTCATCTGCTTCTGATGCGCTTGATCCGGCTGTCATCCGTCTGATCGATCATGTGATTCGGCTTGCCCACGTGGCTCAAAAGAAGGTCAGTCTGTGCGGCGAGCTGGCTGGAGATCCAACCGCGGTGCCTCTGCTGCTGGGCCTGCATTTGGATGAATTCAGCCTGAATGGCAGAGGAATTCCATTGATAAAAGACCGCATCCGGAGATTCACCCTGTGCGAAGCAGAAGGGATCGCCGCACACGTTCTGTCGCTCCATACGGTAGCAGATATACGCAAGTTTCTTCTCTCGGTGGAATTGAAATGATCAATATCGTGGTGATATCGCATGGTCTACTGGCTCAGGAACTGCTGAGATCTGCGTCAATGATCGCAGGTGATGCAGAAGGTGTTTACAGTCTGGGGTTGCAGCCTGGTGATACCCCTGAAGACTTTGGGCAAAAGTTGGACGAATTGCTCCAAAAGAATATCGGTGAGGAAACCCTGATCCTGATCGATATCCTAAGCGGAACGCCATATAATCTGGCCGCGCAAAAGCTTGTTCAACCGGGTATTGAGTGCATCACCGGTGTAAACCTTGCCATGCTTTTGGAGGCCATCCTTGGCCGAAGTGGCGCCAAATCCGTATATGAGCTGGCCGCTCATATTACAGAAATTGCACCTGAAACGATAAAAAATCTCAGGCCTTTGCTGAAAAGATTGTAAAATAGAGAAACAGGTATATGACTGATCATAAGGAATGGGGCCTTGTTCGTATCGATGACCGTCTGATCCATGGACAGGTAGTGGCCGGCTGGGTTCGCTCGAAGAAATTTTCCAAAATTCATATCGTCGATGATACGGTCGCCGCGGATCCATTTCTTGTGGATGTCCTTCGGTTTTCCGCCCCTGCTGACCTGCTGGTTAACGCGGAAAGCTTTGACAACAGCCTGGTTTCACTTCAACAGGATCAAAATCCACAGGAAACCATGATTTTGCTGAAATCACCGGTAGTTGCCCTGCGCTTATGGGAAGCCGGCGTCCGGTTTATGGCACTCAACGTGGGAGGAATTGGCATCGCACCGGGAAGAAAAAAGGTGTTCCAGGATATCTCTCTTTCCGTAGAAGAGTACAATATGTTGCGGCAGATGTTTTTGAATGGGGTAAAAATCACATTTCTTTCCGTACCCGGGGAGCCCTCCAAAGATTTTACGGACATTCCCGTAATTAAATGAGCAGGACCAGATCATAAACCGAAAAAGGATGATATGACGAAATCATCAGCCCCTAAAAGACAGGTTACACCCGTTAAGCTCCTCGCGCGCGCGATGATTCTCGCGTTAGCCATGCTTGCGGTGAGTACAATCCTCGTCAAGGCTGCCCCTATACCGCAGGATGAACCGCCGCGAATGAGTCTATGGATGGCGATCCTGGTGGGGATGATGTACTACGCCTCGTATTCACCCTTCTTCGCAAACCTGGGCTATACCGTTCTGTTCCGTCCGTTGATTGCCGGTACGCTGGTAGGATTGATCATGGGCCGGCCTGCTGAGGGGATCGCCATTGGAGCCAATATCAATGTGCTTTATTTGGGTTGGATATCGGCAGGCGGTTCTCTGCCCGGTGATCCGGGTCTGGCTGGTTATCTCGGCACCGCGCTAGCGCTTGGTTCGGGATTGGATATCAATGCCGCTCTGGCAGTAGCAGCCCCGTTGGGTTTACTGGGTAGCCTCACCTTCTCACTACGGATGTCAGTCTGTTCATTCATCCCGCATAAAGCCGATCAGTACGCTGAAAGAGCAGATATTCGCGGTGTGGCGCGCTCCAATCTGATCTATTCACAACCGTTTTTATTCGTGCTGTATGCGGTACCGGTCACTTTGGCAGCATATCTGGGCTCCTCGGTAGTTGCATCGTTTTTGAACTGGGTCAGCGCGCACGCCATCTGGGTGATGAATGGTTTGTTCATAGCCAGTGGGATGCTGGCCGCCATCGGCATCGCCTTAAACCTGAAATTCCTGCTGGTAAAGAACGTCTGGCCTTATTTCTTTGCCGGTTATTTGATCACCACACTGATGGACGGTGCCGTGAATTTACTCATGTTTGCAGGATTGGGTGCGATTCTGGCATTCATGCATGTGATGTTTACCTCCAAATCAGAGCCTGCTTCCGCTCCGGTTCAATCAAGCGAATCGCAGCCGGAAAAGAACCGGCTGTTGGAAAGAAAAGATATTTTCAAGTCGTTCCTTCTGTGGCTGTTTTTCTCGCACTCATCCTGGAACTGGGAACGTATGCAGGGTTTGGGCTTTGCCCATTCCATGACACCGATTATCGAAAAACTGTACAAAACTCGTGAGGAAATTTCAGCCGCTCTGAAACGTCATTTGGTTTTCTATAACACTCAACCGGATTTCGGCAGCGTGGTCAACGGCATCACGATTGCGATGGAAGAGGAGAAAGCTCTGGGGGCTGACATCAGCGATGATTCCATAAACTCGGTTAAGGTCGGTCTGATGGGCCCTATGTCCGGATTGGGAGATACCATCCAACAGGGTATGATTATCCCCATCCTGCTGGCAATTGGGATGAGTATTGCCACCGGCGGCGAGATGGGAAACGCCACCCGCGGAAACATCCTAGGGCCTCTGTTTTTTGCAATTTCCATGGCGGTTGTAATCTGGAGCTTGGGCTGGTGGTTGTATCGTATGGGATATTACCGCGGGCGGACGGCTGTCACCAACATCCTCAAATCCGGTACCCTCGATAAACTGATGACCGGCGCGCTGGTGTTGGGAAATTTTGTTATCGGAGCGCTAACGGTTAGTTTTGTAAAACTTTCCACCCCGCTGGCATTTACGATCGGCGGAACTTCCATCCATCTCCAATCGGTGCTCGATCAATTCATGCCCAACCTGCTGCCACTGCTTCTTACGTTGCTGATCTGGTGGCTGATGGCCCGTCGGCAGGTATCCCCTACCATCATCATGGCAGTCATCCTGTTGGCAGGGATCCTCAGCGCCATCCCCATCTGGCCAGGCATCAACGAGGCTGGCGAAATAATTCGCACGGGTCTCTTTTCAGGATAATTCCTTCAGAAGTACGTAATGTCAGAGGTTAATTTCTGTACATTACTTGCCCAATTACTCGGTCCAAAAAGTCAAATACCGGAGAGGGATTCAATGTCAGACACCAAGTCACATCGTTGGAACCGAATCTTTCGTAATGATGGAAGAACGGTCATTTTCGCAATGGACCATGCTGTCACCTTTGGTTTGATGCCGGGGCTCGAAAAACCCGGCGAAGTGATTGCCAAAGTTCAGGCAGGAGGCGCGGACGCCATACTCACCACCATGGGAATTGTCAAAAACTTTTCCCCTCAAATCGGTGATATGAGCATCATCTTGCGTCTGGATGGCGGAACCACCAAGCTTGCTCAATCCCCTGCACCAGGCTCTGTGGTCTACAATGTATATGACGCGCTTCGAGTGGGCGCGGAGGCGGTTGGTGTGATGGGTATGCCTGGTTCTCAGTTTGAAGATCAGACATTGCCCTATCTCTCTGAAATCATCCAGCAGGGCCTTGAATGGAATGTGCCGGTGATGGCCGAAATGCTGCCAGGTGGCTTTGAAAACCCTGGAAAATACTGGACTCCGGAAAATATCGGTCATGCCTGCCGGATCGGCTCTGAAATGGGGGTCGATTTCATCAAGACCACCTACAGTGGTGATCCTGAAACCTGGAAGAACATAGTCAGCCAGATCTATACCCCTATTGTCGTTTTGGGAGGTAGCAAATCCAAAGACCCGGTTGATTTATTGACCGATATTTATACCTCTATTCAAATGGGCGCGTCCGGGGTGGCAGTAGGTCGAAATATCTATCAGCATCCCCACCCTGATCAAGTGACCGCAGCCATCACGGCGATTGTGCATGAAAACGCCACGGTCGAACAGGCTCTTGAATATCTGAGGTGAGGGAAAAATGGCTGCAACCTACAAAAAATCAGTCTTTATCGGACCCAGGCAAATCCGTATCGATGAACTGGAAATTCCTGAACCGGGACCGCGTCAGGCGCTGGTAAAGGTCAAAGCCTGCGCCATTTGCACCTGGGAACAGCGTGAATACTCGGGGGAGGAACCGTTTTATCCCCTGTATGGCGGGCATGAAACCGCCGGCGAACTTGTGGCTCTGGGGAGCAAGGTATTTACCGATGCAAAAATCGGTGACCGTGTGGTGGCTTCCGGATTAACTCGCTGTGGCTATTGCGAATCCTGCCGGAAGGGACTGGACTCGATTTGCGATAATGCCCGGAAGAATTTCAGCTCCTCCAGTATTCCTGGCCCAGGCGGCTTAAGCGAATATGTTTTGATCGAAGACTATCAGCTTTTCAAAGCAAGTAATGATGTTCCCTTTGAGGAGCTCTGCCTGACCGAACCGGTTGCCTGCGTGATCCGCAGCATCCGTAAGGCTCAGCTTCAACGGGGCGAAGTGGTGGTTGTTCTGGGCGCCGGAATTATGGGTCTCCTGCATGTGATTCTGGCCAAACAAGCCGGCACGGTTGTGATTGTTAGCGAACCGGATCCGGAACGAGCTCAATTCGCGCGCTCTATCGGCGCGGATGCCATCATCGATCCGGTTCACGAGGTTTTCAAAGACAAAGCGATGGAGTACTCACAAGGGCGCGGAGCGAACGCCATATTTACCGCGGTCAGCGTGGCCCCTGCCATCGAGCAAAGCATCACCTCACTGGCAAAGGGCGGACGATTGATGGTGTATGCCAGCATTCATCCCCGTGGAACGAAAATCACCATAGACCCTAACGACTTTCACAGCAAAGAAATCACCCTGACGGGCACTATCAGCCAGAGCCGAGAAGATTTCTTGCAAGCTACGCGCATAGTCTCGGATAAAATCATCGATCTGAAGCCCTTTATTTCAAAAATTTATCCATTTAGCCAGATGGAAGAAGCAATTCAATCTGCCATGCAGCCGGATACCTACCGGGTGATTGTCAAAATGGATTGATGGATACCTGAAAAACAACCCTTCCTGTTTTGGAAGGGTTGTTTTTTTATTCGACAGGTTGGATGGGTTTGCGGGCTATAAAACGCCCTTTATGCTTTGCACCGACAAAATCGCCCTCTTTCGCGATGATTTCTCCGCGCGCGATTGTCATCACCGGCAGACCCTGATAAGCCACTCCTTCATAGGGGGTGTAGTCAACATTTTCATGCAGCATGCTTTTAGTGATCACCCCCGAACGGGTTGGATCAAAAATCACCAGATCAGCATCACTCCCCACTCGGATGCAGCCTTTTTGCGGGTACATACCAAAAATGCGGGCGGCATTGGTACTGGTCGCCTGAACCCAGCGGTTCAAATCGATTTTCCCTGGGACTACGCCATAAGTGTAGGTCAGCGTAAGACGGCACTCTATGCCGGGCATTCCACCCGGTATTTTAGTAAAGACGTCTTTCCCGATGTCCTTCTGCCCTTTATAGAAAAATGGGCAGTGATCGGATCCAATGGTCAGCAGCGTGCGTTCAGCCAGGCCCTGAAATAACCGGTCAATGTTGGGCTGAGATCTTAACGGCGGCTGGCACAGATACTTGGCCGGTTCAAAGCCGGGCCGTTGATACTCCTGCTCGGTAAGTACCATGTACTGAGGGCAGGTCTCACCCCACACCGCCTGACCGCGATTGTGTGCCCGCTGGATGGCTTCCACACCCATCGCGGTGGATACGTGAACAATGTAAACAAAAGCGCCGGCATGATTTGCGAGCGCAATCACCCGTTCCACGGCCTCTCCCTCAGCATCCTCAGGCCGGCTGACCGGGTGGTATTGTGGGCTCATTTTGCCCTCAGCTACCAGTTTCGTCCGTAAATATTCAATGATGGCATCGCTTTCGCAATGCACCATGGCCATACCACCGGCATCCGCGATGACAGCCATAGCCTTCAGCATTTCAGCGTCTGACATTTTGCTGGCATAGGTACTGTACATTTTGAAGGATGGAATCCCCGCCTCCACAACAGCCGGGATCTCATCCATGAATGCCGGTACACCGCCAATGAGGGCCATATGCATCCCATAATCAATGACAGCCCTGTTTTCAGCCAGCGCTTTCCGTTCTTTCACCATATCCATCAGGCTCTTTGACTTCACCGGATCAATAAAATCGATCAGGGTAGTGGTTCCCCCCACCGCGGCGGCCTTTGTACCTGTTTCCCAATCATCACTCGTGACGGTGTTCATAAAAGGCATTTCCAGATGCACATGCTGATCGATACCGCCGGGAATGACGAATTTTCCCTGCGCATCAATCACCTGCCTGCCCGATAATCCCGACTCTACAGCCTGAATGATGCCATCCGAAATCCCGATATCTGCGTTTTCCTGTCCGTCTTCCAGTACTACCAGTCCGTTTTTGACTACCAGCTCGTAATCCATCGCACCACCCTTCAACCAGCATCCATTCGCTTTACAAAGAATTGCCGACCGTAACTTTAGACGATCTCAAATTCCTTCACAAGTTTATGTTCCTCACCTTGATCCAGGTAGGTGGCGATGATCACATATTTTTCAATTCCGGATCCC
Organism: Anaerolineaceae bacterium; assembly: GCA_036825755.1. Classification (GTDB taxonomy): domain Bacteria; phylum Chloroflexota; class Anaerolineae; order Anaerolineales; family Anaerolineaceae; genus JAJFTV01. The sequence goes on along the minus strand of DAISXR010000003.1, from coordinate 70,312 downwards.
AGTAATTTTTGTTTAAGCAGTTCATCCACCTGAAAAATCCCGGCCATATTGGTCATCGATACATTGATCTGAATCGGTTTTTTGGTCCCATCCACAATTTCTACTTTGTCCACGGCGGCGGCTGAAACAGAGTGGATGTCAATGCGTCCGGCCTGGTAAGGGATGCGTGACCGGCCTTCGCCCATATCCAGCGCATCCGCCACACGCACGATACCGGCCTCTATGGTGTAAGGTTTACCGCCGCTGCGATGGGCTATGATGGCGTGCAGTGTTTCTGAGATCACGATCGTTCGTTCATCCAACGGCAGGAAATCAAGCAAACGATGCAAAATGCCATTTGCCAGGAACAGGCTGATGCTCTCGTGTCCCTCACGGTTGATCGACATACCCAGATCATGGAACACGCTCGCCAGCAGTACAACCAGTTCAGCGTGCTGGTTGGTGAGTTCGTAATCACGCACGATCGACATTTGGACACCGTGTTTGATTAAAATGCGGGTCAAACGCGTGGCGATATTGGCGACAATTTGATAATGCACAGGTCCATGATCCGTCATTCCCAGCCGGTCGATGGCATTCACATTCGAGATCCGCCAAAGTGTTTTGATTTCAACATCTTCATTGATCAGGGAAAGCACCTTTTCGATGAGAGCATTCCCATGAACAGGTACACGAATGTCGATTTGCGAAAATTTCTTTGTTGTATCCATGATTGTCATGGCTCCTTCCAGGCTGTCACGATAATTATCACTCAAACCAATTGTAACGCACTCAGGCCGGCAGAGATCAACCGACATGTCAAAAGGTATCCCGATCGCTGAAATAGTTTGATTCTCCAATAGTTTTATTTCCCTCGATATTTTCACAGGTTCATGTATACTTGTATTCGCATTTCCTCTTTCAGTTCCGTCTTCAGGGATCTCTGATCAATACACTTCTTTATAAAGAAAGTACTTCCAACACCCTGTCACAGGAGAAATACAATGTCTTTCCCATTTGCCCAGATAGATGAACTCTTCAACAAACATGATTCAACAAAAGCACCGGGATGTGCCGTTGCCATCGTGAAAGATGGTGAGATCGTTTACAAGAAAGGTTTTGGGATGGCAACGCTGGAGCACAGCGCAACCATTCAGCCCCATACCGCTTTTTATATCGCGTCGTGCTCCAAACAATTTGCAGCATTCTGCATCGCATTGTTGGAAGAAAAAGGTCTGCTTTCGGTGACAGATGATGTGCGCAAATACATCCCCGAGATACCGGATTACGGCCATGTGATCCAGATCCAACACCTCATCCGCCATACCAGCGGTCTGCGTGATTATCTTGAGTTGAACGCTTTAAGCGGACGCGCCAACGACGAACTGATCACCCCGGATGACGCACTCACTGCTATCATCAGCCAGAAAAACCTGAACTTCATACCCGGTAGTCGCTATCTTTACTCCAATTCCGGCTACTTTCTGCTCTCCGAGCTGGTTCTGCGCATCACCGGGCAAACGCTGCGTCAGTTCGCGCAGGAAAATATCTTTAGCCCCCTGGGGATGAAAAATACACATTTCCATGACAACCGCCATGAGCCAGTGCCAAACCGCGCCATCGGTTACCGTTTTGTACCCGGCAAAGGTTTTCTGATCAATATCCCTGGCCTTGAGACAGTTGGCAGCGGCGGTATTTATTCCACCGTGGAAGACCTGGCTCTGTGGGATCGCAACTTTTACCATAACGCCCTTGGCAAAGGGCGCCAGGAATTAATGCAGCGGATTCTCGAAACCACCACATTCAACAATGGAGAACCGTTCACCTACGCATTTGGTCTGACCGTTGAGAAATACCGCGGTATCGACCGGATAGAGCATTCCGGCAACAACGGCGGTTACTCGGCTGAGTTTGCCCGTTATCCGGAACATCACCTCACGATCATCTGCCTGGCAAACGGCAACAATATTTCTGCGCCAAACGTCGCCGCGCAGGCAGCCGACATCCTTCTGAAGGATCATTTCATCGACGCTCAGGAAACTGCAGAGGAAAAGGTCACACCGGTAGAGTTGCAGCCCGGCGATCTTGCGGGTAAAGATGGCTTTTACTTCAGCGAAGAAGGGGAAGTCTCGTTTCAGGTGAAAATTGCAGGTCAAACTCTGCTGATGTGTATTGGAGGGCATGAACTCCCGCTGACACCGTCATCCCCCAATCGTTTCCATCTGCTCAATATGCCCATCCGCGGTATCCTCGATTTTTCTTGGGAAAACGGGAAAACAATCATTAATCTCGATTTCGAAAGAGGGAAAGCTCCTGAAAAGCTCGTAAAAATGCCGCTCGTGGCCTCCTCTCCCGTGGAGAAACAGGCCCTGGTGGGCGATTACTTCAGTGACGAATTATCCGTCATTGCCCGCATCACCATGGACGGTGAGAACCTGTGCCTTAAATTGGGCCGGCACAAAGGCACTTTGGTTACCTGCGAAAACCAGACCTTTGTTCTCGAAAGTGAAGATCTGGGCAACTGCATTCTTGCGGCTCAATCCGTAAACGGGCATGTACAGCAGTTCAGCCTGAACGCCGGGCGCGTACAGAATATCATATTTGTCCGCAGATAGCATCACCGGCAGTTCAGCGCCTGTTCCAATAGTTCAGGATGCGTCCCAACAGGAAGCGAATTTCCAGTGGGGCGCATCTTTTTGATTCCGGGTTCAAACAGATCATGCTGCACCGCGGAGATCCTGCCGGTAAAGGTTTCCAGCATGGCCTGATCCCAGCCAAATGGTTTCAAAATGGTTTCAGCAGCCTGCAGCAGCAAAAAACGGTAGCGGGCGGTATCAATTCGTTTTTTGGGCGGTTTGTCCGGCTGGTCCCAGGCATACACACCCGCCACATCGCGTGTGTATAAAAAGCGCACCCGCTGCCCGGGCCTCAATGTGCGGCCGGTGTCCACCAGTTCCTGGTAGGCTCGTGCAGCGGCCGTCAGCACGTGAAAATCCTCCAGTTCACGTGTGAGGCGGTGCGCCACGGTCAAATCTTCCAGATCATAGTCCCCATGGTACAGATCCGCAATGCGCCGGCGCACAATCGACAGCGCGCCAGGTAAAAAGTGATCCACCAGTGTGTTGTAAGAGCTGGCCTTGCTGAGATAATCCAGCAGTTCAAGCTGCATATTGGCAATGAACGCCGGGGTGTCATGCCTGCGGGCCTCAATACCGCGCAGTTTAAGGCTGCTGTCTTGAAACACGCCGAAATATCGGTTGGGTACGGGTACGCGCGCATCCACCCGCGAGGGTAAAAATGTGACCCAGCGATACACGCCGTTCAGCGAGACCGACAGCCCCGTGCATTCGGCAATTTTATCCAGCACAATCTCAAAGTCCTTTGGCTGGGTGGCACCCTCTTTTTGCACCCATAAGCCGTCAACATACATGTGCAGGATGGTAAAACCCAGCTCCTCGGCCGCCTCCTTGGCGCGCAGCAGCGCCTCACGCCCATTGGCCGTGATGGCTTCATGCGCCTCGATGCGCCCAAATCGGGCATTTTTGTATCCCAGATAGCCAAAACAGGTGACCAGCAACCATTTGTGGGCAGAAGACTGCTGCTTAAAAATCTGATAATCGGGCAGCCAATCCGGCATATCCCCCAGCCGGTGTTTGAGTTCAATACGCTTCTTCAACAGGGGCGCCAGCGTTTGTGGGATCAGTCCTGGGGGTTCGTCCGGCGGTTCAAGGGTATAGGAAGGTGTGGTTTCCGGCGAAATATTGCAGCGTACCATGATGCTGGGATACATCGAGATAAAATCGATTTCAGCCACGTTGCAGTGGATCCCGATAGTGGGTTGGTACACCAGCCCGCCCTGATCAAACTGAAGCAGTTCCACAGCGCTTTTTGGATCTTCAGATTGCTGTTTCTGGTATGGCACCAAAGCATTGTTCTCCAGCGCCTTCACAATCTGCATGGAAGAAACTCCTGTGCCCGATGACTGCCGCGCCGACTGCTGCAGCGACAGCCGTGTGACGCGCGCCGTTTCGAAGATGCCGGCCAACGCGTAATCCTTCCAGAACATGGCATTGTTGATATCGATATGCGCCCGTCCAAACAGCAGTACCTGCTGTCCGCGGTAGACGATCTGTCCGTATGAGAAATAAGAGCGCTCCGGCCGGTGCGCAAATTCACGGCCTGGCTCGCGATTCCAGGGCAGCTCCAGATGATTCTGGTCAGCCGCCTGCTTCAGCGTGGATAGCAGCCAGGTATCACCCCAGCGCGTCTGGACGATATCCGGGTCGTATTTCTCCAGGATGGACTTCAGGTTGACCAGCAGCGCCCGCAGCGGCTCGAAGGAAAAGCGAAAGGAGTGCGCTTCATAGGAAACGGTCAAATAGCGCGGCTGGCCGGCCTGCGGGTTGATATCCGGCTCCAGTTTCAGGATCCGCAGCGGCGGCTTGGGGTGATCCACTTCCCAGGGCGTATCCAGCACCTCGATCTTTTTCAGCCAGGCGCCCTCATCCAAAGTGAAGCGGCAGTAAGCCAGTGGGAATGTCTGGTGGACCGCCGCGTGCCGCAGTGTGAGCCCCACATCGGCATCGTAATACTCCAGATCCGGGAATTCGGTCAAAATCTTGCGAAACAAAACCGGCTGCAGCCAGGCGTTCTTTACCTCCACAGCCAGCACGGGCAAATGACGGCGTGCAAAAAATTCAAACCGTTTGGTGTATTCCAGACGCACATCAAAATTGATTTCACGGATGCGGTTTTCAACCGCTCGCAGGTCTTCTTTTTCGCCGGAAATGTAAAATGTGATCGGGAAGTACTGCCGGAAGCGGTAGCGTACGCCATCATCGCCGATGAACCAGCCGCTGATATTTCCCCCGGGATTTTCAAACAGATCCAACAAAAAACCGGTCATCTGCATAAGGGTCACCCCTTATTTTCAGATTCCGGCGGGTTCAATGCCAAATGCCGGTTCAACAGTTCCAGATCATCCTTCAAGCGGTGAATTTCTTTCTGCTGTTCCAGCAGCATGGCCAGCAAAAATGTTTCCATGGGCAGGGCATTCGCGGCATAGGCAGCAGCCGCCAGATGCCGGCGGGCCAGCGCGAACAACTCGTCCAGTACCAGTTGATCTGTCTTGCGCAGTGCGCGCCGGAAGCTGGCAAAGTTGCTTTGCTCTTCCTGAAACGCCTGTGAAATGGTGGGGAGTGTGCGGCCCATGTTGTTCTCCGAAGCTAACTGGATTTTTCTTCAGGCCACGGCAGCAGATTAGGCGCGGGCAGTTGCCGGGTGACCGTTTCTTCGGCTTCCCACACTAGAGTGGCGGTTTCCTTCAGCTCATCCAGAAGCATCTTGCGTTCCTGGTTGTACATCATGGGCCGCGAACTGATCACCACCGGTGCCCGCTGGCTTAACTGCTCCAGCGCGCGGATAGATTTCTTCAGCAGCCGCTGGCTCTCAGGCAGCTTGATATCTTCGTCGTAGTATGAAAACAATAAATCCAGAACAAACACCGGGATATTCTCTGCAGGCATCCCTGCTTCTGGCATACCGGGCTCACCGGGACGGGCCAGGATTTTTTCCAGCATGGCGGTCATCTGATAGCAACTGAAGGATCGGGAGATCTGGATGTTCTTCAGCGCATCGGTCAGGCGCGCCGTCTGCCGGCGGATGGTTTTCGCAACCTGGTATACATTGAACTGGTTGCTACCATCGACCACCCGCACTCTGCCCTGACAAGCCTGCATCGCAATCCATTCCAGCATCTGTTCGCGCGCCGCATGGTTTGCAATCACCAGCAGTATCTGATTTTGTTCCATCCTCGCTAAAGGAAACATGTTGTACTTCACCTCCATCCTTGCCTTGATAATAGAACATTTGTCCTGTATCGTAAATATGTGACTTGTGCCATATCGTCCGGTATAATCCGAATATTGGATAAATTAACGATGAAATTGCGTATCTTCTTTATCTGGCTATTCATAATCCTCTCTGGCTGCAGCGCCTCGGCAGAGATCGGAGGTCGGCAGGAATCTACCGGATCGCAGGGAACGAACGCATCTTTGCCTACGGTTGAATTGACCTCTTCCCCGACCCTTGCTTTGGCAACAGATACGCCCACCCCAACCCCCACAGCCTCAATCAAGCCAAAACCTACCTTCACACCCACCGTTCCCACCCTTACACCGACGCTCGAACCCACCCTGCCGGATAAGTATTACATCAGCGGGATGCGTGGACATAAGCAGTACTTCCCTCTGGGATGCGAGGCTGCTACGGCGGTGGACTGGGCTGACTTTTTTGGGGTGACCATCAATGAATTTGAGTTCCAAACTTCCCTGCCGCTTTCGGATAACCCTGACCTGGGGTTTGTAGGCAGTGTTGACGGCCCGTGGGGGCAAATTCCACCCTATGCGTATGGTGTCCATGCCGCGCCGGTGGCCGACCTGCTGCAGGAGTATGGATTGAATGCACAAGCGGTAAACGGCATGACCCTGGAGGAATTAAAACGCCAGATTGCCATGGATCAGTCCGTCATCGCATGGGTAATTGGAAATGTGGTCGGCGGTATCCCGTATGAATACATCGATTCTCAGGGGAATAAAACCACTGTGGCAGCCTATGAACACGTGGTGATTGTCACCGGGTTCTCAAAAGACATCATCCGCTATGACAACAACGGGCAAATGTACGAGATCCCGGACTGGCTGTTTGAAAACTCATGGGCTGTGCTGGGTAATATGGCTCTGGTCATGGGTGACTATGCGGAGCAATTTGCTCAACCGTCTGCTTCAGATACAAACCTGGCTGCTTCCCCCACCCTGACTGTAACTCCCTGACCTACAACTTATTCTAATTCCACCACGCCGGTCATTTTGTCCTGCGCGGTTTCTTTTCTTCTTTGTGAAAGTGACTACAATATACATATATCGAGCGAATAATTGGCTATACGCAATTTACAAAACTTTTGAGGAAACAATGAAGATCAGCACCGTTGAGCAAATGCGAATGATGGATCATGACGCAATGAACCTTTTCTCCATCCCGGAATTGCTTCTGATGGAGAATGCCGGGATCGCCGCGGTCAACCTTCTCAAGGAGAAAATGCCCCTGCCCGGAAAAAAGATTCTGGTTCTATGCGGGCCGGGCAACAATGGTGGAGATGGCTTTGTGGTCGCCCGCCTGCTGCATTCAGAGCATTGCCGCGTCACCGTGCTGGTTCTGGCAGATCCTGCCCATTATCATGGCTCCGCCCTGGCCAATTATGAGATATTGCAGCGTATCGGAATTCAACAATGCATCGCCGATGAGACCACAGACTTTCCGAAAACGATCGACCAGTCTGATGTTATCATCGATGCCATATTTGGTACCGGACTGGTGCGCCAGCCGCAGGGAATTCACGCGACTGTGATCAATTTGGTCAATCAATCCGGGAAACCCGTTCTGAGTATTGATATCCCATCCGGCATCCACGGCGATACCGGAAAGGTACTCGGTTGTGCCATTCAGGCTGATTGGACCATCACATTTGGGCTGCCAAAAACTGGATTGATGTTTTATCCCGGGTATTCCTGCGCCGGTGAACTGTTCACCAATCACATCTCTTTTCCACCTGCGCTCTATGAAGCTGGGCATCTGCAGTGCCAGGTCAACCTTCCAGTTGATCTGCCTCCCCGCCCGCCTGATGGTCACAAAGGCACTTTCGGGCAGGCTCTGTTCATCGCCGGAGCGCAGAACTATTACGGCGCACCTCGCTTTGCAGCCATGTCATTTCTGAAAGCAGGCGGCGGTTATGCACGCCTGGCCTGCCCCCGCTCGGTTGCTCCATTTATCGCCGCAAAAGGCAGCGAGATCGTATTCCATCCGCAGGAAGAAACGTCCGCAGGCAGCCTGTCAGGCAAGGCTATGCCCTCCCTGCTTGAGATTTCCGATCTTTCTGACGTGGTGATCATTGGACCGGGTCTATCGCTGAATGAGGAGACCCAAAACCTCATCGTCGATCTGATCCCCTGCATCACCAAACCGCTCATCATTGACGGAGACGGCCTGACCGCACTGAGCCGCGACCTGTCTCTGTTACAGCGTCGCGCTGCACCCACTATTTTGACTCCCCATCCGGGAGAACTGTCTCGTCTTCTTCCGGCGCGAAGTCAGGAATTTCAGGATCACCCCATCGAAACGGTACGCGGATTTGCCGAACAATGGAATATTGTACTGGTCATGAAAGGCGCTCACACGCTGATTGCCTGCCCGGATGGAGAAGTTTATATCAATCTGACCGGGAATTCGGGCATGGGAACCGCGGGTTCCGGCGATGTACTGACCGGAACAATCGCGGCCATGTATACACTCGGCTTGCCCATTCCGGAAGCGGTTCGAATGGGAGTTTTACTGCATGGTCACGCCGGGGACCTGGCCGCCAGGAAATGTGGTGAGGACGGTATGACAGCCAGTGATGTGTTGTCAAAGCTGCCGGCAGCCCTGAAAAACGCGCGAACTGGAAATTTTTCAGGTTTCTATCCCGAGTTTCTGAGATTTTCATAAGAGAATCACCTTTGATCGGATCAATTACTTGACAGGTTTTTATTTTTCCAACATAATTCGACCCAGTATGAAAAACAACAGTGTTGCGCGATCCCATAACGAGTTCAAAACCACGATGCCTATGGCTATGCGTGGGCTAATCGGATTGGCAGCACTGGAGGACAGGTTGTAAGAACCTGCCACTTCACCGAGGTGTTACATCCGGGGCTGCCAATAGGCAGCCCTTTTTGTTTGCCAGATACGAGATCGAAAACAGAAGAATACGGAGAAATGTAGAGAATGCCAATCAAAATACCGGAACAACTGCCTGCCAGACAGATATTGACCGCTGAGAACATTTTTGTGATGGATGAAAGCCGGGCTTTACATCAGGATATCCGCCCATTGCAAATTGCCATCCTCAACCTGATGCCGACAAAAATCGTCACCGAGACTCAACTGCTTCGTTTATTGGGCAATACTTCGCTGCAGGTTGATGTCACGCTGGTCAGACCGGCAAACCACCGCAGCAAGAATACCCCACAGGAACATTTGCTGCATTTTTACCAGACTTTCCGTCAAATCCAGCGTAAACGTTTCGACGCCCTCATCATCACCGGCGCTCCGGTCGAACATCTGCCCTTCGAACAGGTGGATTACTGGCATGAATTGACCGAAATTATGGATTGGGCGCGAGAGAATGTGTTTGCCTCACTGTACATCTGCTGGGCTTCGCAGGCTGCCCTGTATTATCAATACGGCGTCCAGAAATACCCGCTCCCGCGAAAACAATTCGGCGTTTTCGCGCATTACGCCACCGAGCAAAACACAAAACTTTTACGAGGGTTTGATGATGTTTTCTACGCGCCTCACTCCCGTCATACCGAGGTTCGCCGATCCGACCTCGAAAAAATCCCCCAGATTCGCATCCTGGCCGAATCGGAGGAAGCTGGCGTATACATCATGGCCTCGCAGGACGATCGCCAGATCTACATCACCGGGCACTCAGAATACGATCCCTGCACCCTCAAAACAGAATATGAGCGCGATCTGGCATCCGATCTGCCGATCGAAATTCCCCGCAACTACTACCCTCAGGATGATCCATCCCGCCAGCCGATTGTGCGGTGGAGGGGTCATGCACACCTGCTGTTTTCGAACTGGATCAACTATTATGTCTACCAGGAAACACCATATGATCTGAACCAGGTCGTTCCCCAATCGACCTTTTCGCTAAATCTTAACCGCATTAAAGGATGGTTCGGTTTTTGAACCACCGCCAATCATCATACAGCAACTGAACACACAGGAAGGAATCAAGATGTCAAATAAAGAGCAAAATCATACTTTCGGCTTCTCCACACGCCAGGTCCACGCCGGTCAGCAGCCTGACCCCACTACTAAATCGGTGGCTGTCCCTATTTATCAAACATCTTCTTACGCTTTTGACAGCACCGAACATGCCGCCAACCTGTTTTCCCTGAAAGAAAGCGGAAACATCTATACCCGCATCATGAACCCTACCAGTGATGTGTTCGAGCAGCGAATTGCCGATCTGGAGGGCGGGGTTGGAGCGCTGGCCACCAGTTCAGGGCATGCTGCTCAGGCACAGGCCATCCTGTCCCTTGCGCAGGCTGGAGATCACATAATTTCTTCATCCACCCTGTACGGCGGTACGTATAACCAGTTCTCATACACCTTTCCTCGACTGGGGATTGATGTGACCCTGGTCGATTCATCGGATCCCGAAAACTTTCGACGGGCTGTCAAACCCAACACAAAACTGATTTACGGTGAAACCCTGGGAAATCCCCAGATCAACGTCTTCCCGTTTGAAGAAGTGGCGAAAATCGCTCAGGAATTCGGGATCCCATTGATGATCGACAATACCTTTGCGACCCCATACCTGGTGCGTCCATTTGAATATGGCGCCAATATTGTAGTGCATTCAGCCACAAAGTTTATCGGCGGACATGGCACCTCCATTGGCGGCGTCATCGTGGATGGCGGCAATTTTGAGTGGAAGGGGAACCCGCGCTTTGAAAACTTCAATTCACCGGACCCATCGTATCACGGCCTTGTTTTCGCCGACCAGGGCGCCGGAGCATTTATCCTGAAGGCTCGTGTACAGATTTTACGAGATTTTGGCGGGTGTCTTTCACCATTCAATTCATTCCTGTTCCTGCAGGGCCTGGAGACGCTCAGTCTACGGGTGGAACGACACGTGAGCAACGCTGTAAAAACCGCAGAATTTCTTGAGAAACATCCAAAAGTGGGATGGGTCTCCTATCCGGGATTGAAATCCAGTCCGTTCTATCAGGCTGCACAAAAATATCTACCCAAAGGCGCAGGCGCCATTTTGGGCTTTGGGATTAAGGGCGGGGCATCGGCCGGAGCAAAATTTATCGATAGTCTGAAATTGTTCAGTCACCTTGCCAATGTGGGCGATGCACGCAGTCTGGCCATCCACCCGGCTTCCACTACCCACAGCCAGTTGAATGAAGAGCAGCAAATCAGCGCCGGTGTATCCCCCGATTTTATTCGTCTCAGTATTGGTCTTGAAGATATCGAGGATATCCTTTGGGATCTGGATCAGGCACTGGCAAAAAGCTGAAGCAGATTGTGTGATCTCTGCCAGGCATGAATGCGTTTTGTTTGGCATCGATTTTGCATCCCTTACGTCAGGAATATTTTTCTGGCGTAAGGGATGACTGATGAAAACAAAAAATGTTTTACCCATCTTTTCTCTGCTGCTTCTTGGCTCACTTTTGATCTCCATTCTGGCTGCCTGCCAGCCTGAAACCCCTGAAACATCAATTCATCTGCCCAAGCTGGTGATCACACCTGAAGATATGGATCCGGTCGAGGCTGAAATTGCCGAGGCCTTCAAGGATGCCATTGCTGGTCGTGAAGATGTACTGTCGTACCTGATTTATGATGTCAATATCGACAACATTGAAACCAACGGCAAGAAAAACCGGGCATTGATCTGGCTTTCCCTCACGGACCCTGCTACCGGAGACATTGTTCCTGCCGAGACCGGATTGGCACTGGCACAAAAGCAACCTGATGTGAAAGAAGGCAACCCATGGAAGATCACCCTCCAATCCGATGCAGATTGGCTGGAAGTGCTGAATTCCATGCCCGACAAGTTGATCGATGCCGAAACCAAAGACCAATTTTCCAATCGTCAACAAAGCATTCCTCATGCCGCCAGAGTTTACAAAGGGTATCGTCTGCCGTGGGCGACTGGTGAAACCAAAAAACTGTCCGGCAGTATCGGGCATGTATATCTGTATAAATCCTGCCCAACCACCTGCATGTACGCTTTCGATTTTTATGACGGCACCATGTGGGATATTCTGGCAGCCAAGGGTGGACGGGTAAAATACGCGGTCTGGCAATACCCGAACGGCAATACCAAGCACGCCAACTATATTGTCCTGGAAGATACTTCCACCAACCCGACCACTTATCAGGTTTATATGCACCTGGCTCAGGATAGTATTCCCGAAGCATTGCGAACCCCAGGCGCCAGAGTGGTGCAGGGTCAGAAGATCGGCGTGGTGGATGACACCGGGTACAGCACCGGTCACCACCTGCATTTTCACGTGCACACCAGTTCTTCCAGTTATTGGGGTACTTCAGTCGACATCGTTTTTGATGAGGTGAAGGTCAATGGCGGACGTCCGCGTACCTGTTACGAAGCTAAATTATTCCCGTCACTGGGCAGCGAATGCAACAAGAACGACGCCTATGTTTCAATGAATAATGACTATGAAAAACCGACCGGAAAAATCTCTTCGCCTGCCGAGAATATCACAGTGTCCTCTCAAACCCTGGAGATAAAAGGCAGAGCCAAAGATGATCATGGTTTACAGTCGCTGAAAGTGCTTCTCAGTACGGATGGTACCAACTGGATCACCGCCTCAGATGTACCGCTCAGCTCTCTCAATAAAAAAGGTGACTTCACCACCACGATTGACCTGTGTGCCCTTGAGGTACCGGATGGCAACTTTATGGTGGCATTGGGTGTCACGGATCGGGCAAATAAGGATGCCGCCGGGCAGCCCGGTTTACGTACACTCATCAAGCAATTTGATTGCCCTCTCCCGCCGCCTAAATGTACTGCCGCCCCTGACCAGATTGGCCTGTATGAGGAAGCCGACCTGCAAGGCGAATGTATTCTGCTCGGGTCGGGTGACTATGAAAAAGCAGGGGAACAGATTTCAACATTAAACAGCCTGGGCTCCATACAGGTAGGCAGCGAAGCAGTGGCTAAATTGGTTCTTCCTGATGGTGCGCGCCCCGTGACCGCTGACATCCTCAACCTGGATGAAACCGGTGTTAAGTTTGCAGACATTCAAACCATTTCTGTTCAGGCACGCCCACCGCTTCCACAGTTGCAGGATATCACCGTCACCGATGAAGCGTTGGCGGAGGGATTGTATTCCAACCGACCTATCCTGGTCTCATGGCAGAACGTGGACGCGTCCTTCGAATATCAGGCGTCTTTGCTGCAGGGTGAAAAACTGATCACCCAGACAGCGTGGGGACAGGCGAATTCGGTCGTACTGAAAGATCTCCTGCCCGGAGTATATACATTCCAGCTAGAATCCCGCAATATCCTGGGGAGCGCCACCTCAAAAATCGATTTTACAGTCCAGGAACCCGATCTTCCTCCCGTCACCACACTGGATGATCTGTCCGCTGCCAGTGACAGCACGGCAGTGACCATCAGTTGGAAAATTGTGGAAGGTCTGAATGACCTCCAACATGTTGAGGTTCAGTACCGTGAAAACGACGGTGAATGGCAGTTATTGGGTACTTACCCGGCGCCGATTACCTCAACGGTTTTCACCGGTCGACCAGAGTCAACCTACGAATTTCGTATTCGAGGTGTGGATGTAGCCAATAATACGGAAGAATTCCACGGTGGCAATGCCTCTCGTATTTCGATTGCCCCCACCTGCACACCAGACGAGTATGATCAGACTGGTGAAGGTGACGATGCCGCATCATTTGCCACGCAGGTGCAGATGCAGGATTCACAACGCCATAACATTTGTGATGCAGGCGATGTGGATTTCTACCAGTTTACGGCAGAAGAGGGGAAGGTTTACCGCATTATCATCCGGCCGTCCACTTCTTCAGGCGCTTACAAGGTGCAACTGCTGGGCTCTGACGGTTCTACCGTCGTCTCGGAGATCCAATCGGAGAAACCTGGTTCGGCTGCAATGATGAACTGGTCTGCAACTGGCTCCGGCCCCTTCTATATCACCGTTTCATCACTCGACCCAGCTCTGTCCGGGGATCAAACAACTTACCGGTTCGATATCAACGAGATGGTTCAGCTTACCTCTCCCAATATCCTGGTTCCTGCCGCGCTCGTACCCATCCTGCTGACATTCCTGGCAGCTTCCAGGAAATTTTTCCGGACAATGAAGAAATAAGAACTACAGCAAAATCAAAACGCAATACTGTAAAGAAGAGCGATCGCTGACCCGGTGATCGCTCTTCTTCCTTAATGCCTGATACGCCGGTTTTTCTGTTGTGTTACAATCCAATCATTATCCGGGGAAACACATTATGAAACTCGTCGCTCGTTTTTCACTCATGATTGCCGTCTTTTTCGGCGTGGATAAAGTTTTAGGCATGGTACGTCAGCTTCTGGTTGCCAGGCAATTTCAGCTCAGTTACGAGCTGGACGTATTCAATGCTTCCAACAACATACCTGACCTGCTCTCATCATTAATCTCGGGTGGGGCTTTGGGGATCGCGTTGATCCCTGTTTTGGCGGAGTACCTGCAAAAACGGGGCCGCAAGGACGCCTGGGCGCTGTTCTCGCAAATTATCAACTTCGCGTTCCTGGTAACCGCCGGTCTGTCCTTAATCATCGTTTTTCTGGCTCCCTGGTTGATGGAGCACGTCATTGCCCCCGGTTTTCCGCCAGAACAGAAGCTGCAGGCGGTCAGGTTGATGCGTTTGGATCTGATTGCCATATTGATCTTCTCCATCAGCGGGCTGGTGATGGCAGGCCTGCAGGCAAATCAGCACTTTCTGCTGCCCGCATTGGCTCCGGCTCTGTACAATATTGGGCAAATTTTCGGGGCCGCTGTACTGGCTCCCGACCAGGGCTATCAGCTTGGCCCTATCACGCTGCCTGCTTTTGGACTGGGTATCGAGGGACTTGTTTACGGCGTCATCCTGGGAGCTCTGCTGCATTTGCTCATCCAGGTACCGGGGCTGATTAAATATGAGTTCAAATGGCAGCCGTTCATTCGATTTCGAGATGCCGGTGTGCAGCAAGTACTCAAGTTGTTGGGTCCGCGCGTATTGACCATGTTTTTTATACAACTCTTTTTCATCGTACGGGATAATCTGGCATCCCGGCTGGGTGAGGGATCGGTCACCGCGCTCAATCTGGGCTGGTTTATCATGCAGGTACCCGAAACTCTGCTGGGAACCGCTTTTGCCATCGCGCTTCTCCCTACGATATCGGAAATGTTTGCCCGGGGTGAAATGGACAACTTCAAAACGTCCATCAACTCGGCGGTAAAGACCATGCTGGCGCTCACACTCCCGGCGGCGTTGATCCTCGCGGTGGTGATTAAGCCGCTCGTCCAGCTTGCGTTTGATTATGATGCTGCGGGAACGGATATGGTTGTACTGGCTACACGCATCTATCTGGCAGGTTTGGCAGGTCATGCCTTGTTGGAAATCGCTTCCCGTACCTTCTATGCGCAGAAGAATGCAATCATGCCTTTGATTGCGGCAGCCATCAACGCGGCCATGTACATCGTCCTCGCGGTTTTGTTGATGCAGTGCCTTGGTTTTGCTGGAATTGCCACTGCCAACAGTATTTCCTTTACATTTGAGGCCTTATTGCTTTTGTACTTCCTTAATCGAAAATATCCTGGGGTTTTGAGAGTCAGAAAAACACTTCTGCGAGTAGTATCTGGTGCAGTACTGGCTGGCGTCGTCTCGTTCTTGATCCTCAACCTGCCGTTCAATTCGGTGCTGATGGCCGTCGCCGGAGCAGCGGCCGGTCTGGTTGTTTGCGTACCGTTCATTCTCCCGGAAATCCGGTTGTTGCTGGCGTTGGGAACGACGGAAAAACCTGCTTATGCGAATTGATCAACGGATCCGTGCCGCCCAGATTTTGACTGTGATCGCATTCACCCTGCTGTATGCTGCCTGCAGCCTGTCCGGGCCGCAGGCGTTGGCCAACGAGACCTATGACCTGGACGAATTTTCCGCTCTGCAGGTTGACGGCATCGGTCAGGTGACCATCACACAGGGTGAGGTGAATTCTCTGACGCTGATCGCAGAACCATCCATTCTGGAGAAAATGACATACTCCATCACAGGAGATACCCTTTATCTGGGTTTGGCGGATGAGATCACCTTAGCTTCTCTCGATCCGCAATCCGGTATCCAGATGATCCTCACCGTCAAAGGCATCCAATCAATCGATCATGCAGGTTCCTGTAATATTGTCGGTACGGGATTATCAGGGAAGACGCTGGAGCTAACTCATGACGGCGTGGGTTCCATTTCACTGACTGATCTCACTTACGAAGCGGTTGAACTCGATCTTTCCGGTTCCGGTTCGGTTGTGATCAACGGTGCAATCGACAAACAATCGATTCTGATGAGCGGTTCAGTGCGCTATTTTGGCTCCGACACCCCGACCCGGATGATCAACGCAGAGCTGGATGGTCATACCCGGGCATCCGTTTGGGTAACAGAGATCCTCAATGTAGAAACCGGTACGGATGCCAGATTTGAATTTTTTGGTGTCCCTCCTGAGATGTATCTCGGCCGGCATCCTGAGAATGTTCAGATGACCGGACAAAAATAGCCCGTTATACCACCTTAATCATCCGTGATTCGCGATACCCAATCACCACCTGCCGGAAACCTGTCAGATCCTGGTCCAGAGTTTCGTCGTGTGTATCCACCCGCAGTTGGGCCATTGAGCTGACTTTTCCGGGTGTGCTGACGATGATAATGTTCTTCACACCGATCTTGCGAATGACCTGTGCGGTGAATTGTTTATTGCCACGCCCAAAAATAAACCCGTTGCCGCCAATGGGCGTTACGATCACAAAGTGCTGAGGGTACTTTTCCAGCAACGCTAGAATATCGCGCTCACTCAAATCCATTAGGATGATTTCACCGTTATGCAGTGCATCCACACCCAGTAAGGTCTTCTGCAATCCCATCACATCGGTGATTGCTTTTACCGTGGTACCCGGGCCAAGCAGGTAAAGCGTATCCGGAAGCATTTTTTCAACCACCCATTCAGCCAAGGCTAACTGATCGTGCAGTTCAGAACCTGACGATTGTGAGGCGGATTTACTGTGCTGCAGGAAGGTGCTTGCCTGGGGTGTCTTCATATATCCAAACAATTGGGATTGAAGCTGGTTATTGCGATAGGCAGTCTCATCGATATCCAGGATTTCCTCTGTGGTGAAGCCACTCTCATCCAGAAAGGCATTTAGCAAGCCTGCAGCAGCCCGCGCACTGACGGCGAAGATCCCGCTGAAGATTTTCACACCGGCCGGTATGGCGATGACCGGTGTTTCCACGCCGACCGCAGTATAAAGATCCCGCGCGGTGCCATCCCCACCCACAAATACAATCAAATCGGCTCCCTTTTTCACCATTTCTCGTGATATTTCGATCGTGTCCTCTGAGCTGCTGGGCCTGCCGTCAAGTTTGCCGATAACCTGGTGCGTGAGAGCCATTTCCTTCAGCAAATTGGCTCCCATGGCTCCAGGCGCCGCAAGAAATTGGATCTGATCCTTCCGGTTGATATGCTGAAGAAAATCCCTGGCCTGGTCAGGCGCAACCGGTTGTGCCCCCAATTCCAGAGCCTTTTGGTACATTTCTCCGTCGGTTCCCTTCAGACCTACCGCTCCACCCATACCAGCTACCGGATTGATAATCATTCCAATTGTTTTCATGCTATCCCTTTCCGTCTCAGACGTAAACCTGAATTCATGCAACCTGCAATCAAATTTTATTATAATAGGTAGATGATCGAACGCCGTTGGACAGGCATTATTGTACTGATTCTGATTGCAATTCTGATCACGCAATGTACGGGCAACCCGCCGGTAGAATCGTCGCCTGCTTCTTCTTTGACCCCCACCGTTGATGTACATACCACCATCGCTCCCACTAGGTTTCCATCACAGACCGCTTCTGCTCAAAGTACCGAGGTCATCCAGTCTGAAAACTCATCCCCTGAAATACTATCCTATCAAGTCATCAACTCTTACCCTCACGATTCCGGAGCATTCACGGAAGGCCTCGTGATCTACAACGGGGAACTATACGAAACCACGGGGCTGAATGGAAAGTCTTCCATCCGCCAAGTTGATCTGGTAACTGGCCGTGTAGAGCGCATGCGCAGATTGGGTGATGAGTATTTTGGTGAAGGACTGGCCATTATTGACAATAAAATGGTCTGGGCCACCTGGAAAAGCAATATCGGTTTCGTGTATGATTTGGACAGTTTTGAAATCATCGATCAGTTTGAATACCAACACGAGGGTTGGGGACTTGCATACGAT
>DAISXR010000003.1:0-52132 GCA_036825755.1 Anaerolineaceae bacterium | reverse complement strand
TTTTCAAATATCCGCCAATCAATTGATGTTCTGAACGGCATTGCTTATAATCAGGATACTCAACAAATCTTTGTAACCGGTAAATACTGGCCGAGAATTTTCGAAATCCAGATACTCGAATCGAATGACACATCCCCTGATGAATGAGTTTTGGCTTTCCCCGCTATCTTTCCCGCCTGCCGCGTGTTAATTCTTTTGAACAGTAAATTGGAGAGAAATTATGCCTGCCATCGAAAAAGTAGACCTGACCAATAAGAAACAAATCAATGATTTTGTAAAATTTCCGTTCCGGCTTTATAAGGATTGTCCCCAGTGGGTACCCCCGTTCGTCAATGATATCAAGTTGATGCTCAATCCCCAGAAGCACCCATTCTATGGACACTCTGACGCCGAATTCTTCATGGTAAGGGATGGAAAGGACGTCGTCGGGCGGATTGCCCTTTTAGAGAACAAGAGCTATAACGATTATCATCTCGCCACCAAGGCATCTTTTTACCTTTTTGATACCGTCGAAGATATCTCGGTGGCAAAAATGCTTTTCGATACTGCCTTTGAATGGTCCAAATCACGCAAGCTCACCGATCTGGTTGGTCCAAAAGGGTTCAGCCCGTTTGACGGCTACGGCATTCAAATCGAAGGGTTTGAGTATCATCAAATGATGACGATGATGAATTACAACTACCCTTACTATCCCCAATTTATGGACCAACTGGGTTTTGAAAAAGTGGTCGATTTTGTATCCTGCTATCTGGACATGAATGTGTTTACCCTGCCTGAAAAAATCCATGAGGTGGCGCGTCGTATCAAAGAAAAAGGCAAGTTTGAGGTCAAGCGTTTCAAGGATAAAAAAGAACTCATCGCGTGGGCTCCCCGCATCGGTGAAGCGTACAACAAAACCTTTATCAACAACTGGGAATATTATCCGCTGACAACAGAAGAAGTGAAATTCCAGCTCGATAACATCATGGTCGTTGCCGTTCCCAATTTGATTAAGATCATCACCTACGAGGGAGAAATCATCGGTTTCCTGTTCGGCTTCCCGGATATCACACGCCAGTTGCAGCGAAACGGCGGGCGGATTACCCCGTGGGGTATCGTCGATATGCTGACCGGTCTTAAGAAGGTTAAATTTATCTCACTGAATGGTGTGGGAGTCCTGCCTCAATATTATGGCCGAGGTGCCAATGCCCTGCTTTATTCGGAAATGCTGGATACCATCAAAAATTCAGGCTACACGGAAGCCGAATTGACCCAGGTAGCCGAATCGGCCATTCAAATGCGCAAGGATTTGATCACGGTAGGCGGCAAGGAATACAAAAACCATCGTATCTATCATCATCTGATATAACAGGTACCATGCTGGAAGATCGGATACAACAGGCCGCTGAAATCATCTGTTCCGCCAAACGCGTAACCGCGTTTACCGGCGCAGGGATTTCAGCGGAAAGCGGTATTCCTCCATTCCGCGGGCCGGATGGATTATGGTCACGCTATGATCCGGAAACGCTGGATATTCAGCATTTTCAAAGGGATCCGCTCAAATCGTGGATAACGATTCGCGAGATATTCTATGAAAAATTCCAGGCGGCATCCCCCAATGCAGCGCACCTTGCTCTTGCTGATATGGAGGCGCACGACCACCTGCATTGTCTGATCACCCAGAATATCGATAACCTGCATCATCGGGCCGGCAGCTCGAACATCATTGAGTACCACGGCAGCAGCCGTCGATTGATTTGCACGTATTGTGAGCGTCTGTATCCAGTGACTCCGGAAATTTTGGAGTATTTACCTCCTCCTTGCACGGAGTGCGGTCATGTACTGAAACCGGACTTCGTTTTCTTTGGTGAGCCCATTCCCTTTCAGGCTCACCGGGAAGCGCTACTCGAAACGCAACGCTCGGATATCTGGCTGATCATTGGCACCACCGGCGAGGTTTATCCGGCTGCCACTCTGCCAGTAGAGGCGAAAGCTCACGGTAAGCGCATCATTGAAATTAATATCTCGCCCTCTAATTACACCTCCCAAATCACCGACCTATTTTTACAGGGCACCGCGGTTTCGATGATGAGCGAGTTGAACAAGCGTATTCATAAAATGGATCAACTGCATGGTTGATAATTCACTTCCTTCCTCAAGGCGGTCTCTCGCGTATCAAATCAACTCACAGCGCCCCATTCTGGCGCCAATGGATGGCATTTCTGACCAGCCGTTCCGCACCATTGCCCGTCAGTTTGGGGCGGGAATGCTGTACACCGAATTTATCAACGCCATCGATGTGGTAGCTGGAAGCCCGCAAGTTCGTGAAAAAATGCGCTTTACCGAATTTGAGAGACCAATCGGTATCCAGTTGTTCGATGACAGGCCTTCCCGTTTGCTGGAGTCCGCCAGGATTGTGGAACGAGAGTTTCATCCCGATTTTATTGATCTCAACTTTTCCTGCCCTGACCGCCGGGTGACCTCTCGGGGTGCAGGGGCGGCTTTGCTGGGTAAACCCGAAATCATCCGTGAAATGGTGCAGACGCTGGTACGCGAAATCAACCTGCCCATCAGCGCCAAATTCCGGATTGGCTTCAATCAGGAATCAATCAATTTTCTTGAAACTGCCCGTATCATCGAAGAAAGCGGCGCGTCACACATGGCTGTCCATGGCCGGTCCGCGGATCAGGGCATGCTGGGAAAAAGCAATTGGGATGCCATCCGTCAGGTAAAACTGCAGGCGCATATCCCAGTCATCGGCAATGGTGATATTCTCAGTCCTCAGGACATAGAATCCATGCTGGAAAAAACCGCCTGCGATGCCGTGATGATCGGACGTGGAGCCGTTGGCAACCCCTGGTTGTTCAATCATCAATCCCGAGATGACATCGACCCCCGCGATGTTCAATCGGTGATCTTGCAGCACCTCGATCTAACCCTTTCTTTTTATGGAACTGAAAAAGGGATGCTGGTCTTTAGAAAGCATTTTAAGCAATATTCCCGTGCATTCCACCTCGACCGATCTCATCTGGAAAGTTTCCTCACCAGTACCAACGCAGACAGTTTCATTCGTGACATCCGGCACCTGGCTTAACATTTAAGCTTGCTTCTGGGATTCTCATTCACTCGTGTGATATCATTATTAAACGGTCAGCCTTGCTCATCATGAAAGCTATACTATGAAGAAACAAGACATCATCAACAGTGCCTTTGGAGTAGGTTCAGCCATTTTCATCTCAAGAGTGCTCCCACGCCGGATTGGGCATAAAGTTGCCGCAAGTATTGGATCGGTGATCGCAGCCAGGAAATCACTCGATTATGCGACTGCATTGCGCGTAAACCAGTGGGTGATCAGCGGACAGACTCTTTCGTCTGTTGAATTGGATCGACGTGTGAAAGCCGTCTTTCGGTCAACTGCTACCTGTCTGTATGATTTTTATCACTCATTGAGAAACCCTGATGAGATCGTCAGCCGTGTGGAATTTGATCCAAAAATTCCCGAATATTTTGATCCTAAAGTAAAAAAGAATGCCGTTTTTGTGGCCCCTCACCTCAGCAATTTTGATTTCCTTGGACAGGCTCTTGGTCTTAAGGGATTTACGTTTCAAATATTGTCGTATCCGGATCCCAATTCCGGGTATAAGTGGCAAAACAAAATCCGCACCGATGTGGGGCAGATCATCACCCCCACCTCGATCGCCAGTATGCGGCAGGCGCGTACCCGGTTGTTGGATGGCGGAAATGTACTGACCGGTCTGGATCGCCCGGTGGACACGCTCAAATACCGCCCGAGGTTCTTTGGCCACCCGGCTGCTTTGCCAGTCGCTTATACTCATCTGGCGCTTCAGGCCAATGTGCCGGTGGTGGTGGTATCTGCCATCACCCGACCGGATGGAGATTATTACCTGTATGCTTCGGATCCGATTAAGATGGTCACAACAGGCGACGCCTATGCCGAATCCATCCGCAACACCGAAGCTGTATTAGAGGTAGCCTCTGATGTGATCGCAAAACATCCCGAACAATGGTCCATGTTTTACCCGGTCTGGCCGCAATTTTTATCCGTTCACCCATAATTATCAATTTGAAAAGGATTTAGCATGACAACGAAAGAAGCAAAAGAAACGCAGGTTGAGAAATCAGCTAAAAGGAATGCAAAAATTAAGGCAAAACGCTCAAAAAATCTCCAACACGAACGGGTGAATGATATTCTCTTAGGCCCTCTTGAGCGGCCTGCGTTGGCCTACTTTGTAAAAATTCTCCCCAAATGGGTTACCCCTGATATTTTAACTTTTACTGCCCTGTTTGCCTGTGCGCTGGTATTCCTGGGCTATTACCTTAGCAACTTCGATAAAGCCTTTCTTTGGCTGGCAAGTTTTGGTCTTTTGCTGAACTGGTTTGGTGACAGCCTGGATGGCTCGCTGGCTCGATACAGAAAGATCGAACGTCCTCGTTTCGGTTTTTTCATCGATCACACCATGGATGCGTTGGGCATTGTGTTAATCATGATCGGAATGGGCATATCACCATTCACGCATTTTTATATTGCGGTCCTTGCGTTGATCGGGTATTTGATGATGGAAGTACAGGCAGTTTCCGCGTTATATGTCAATAATATCTTCAAAATTTCTTACGGAAAATTGGGACCCACAGAAGCCAGAGCGATTGCTATTTTGATCAACACCCTGTTGTTCTTCCTGGCTTCACCTTCAGTAACTCTGTTTGGGCGATCATACCTGATCATGGATATTTTGCTGATCCTGATCGCTGCCCTGATCTTTGGCATTTTTATCTACAGCGTCAACAAGGTAGGCAGCCGGCTTTCCAGAATTGAGCAGGGAAGGCTGAAGGAATGATCTCAAATTTTAGGATTTTCGAGGCGACTTACTTGATCTGAAACCAGGGAAAAAACCTGAACCAACACACCGAATATTCTGCTATTCAGAATACACTTATTTTTGTCTCTGATTTCTACAACGAGAAGTGAATTAACTCTTAGACTTTATCCATATTTCAAGCTAAGGTGGTTGAGATGAGTCTCGTGTATTGCCCGGAATGCGGAACAAAGGTGTCTGATAAGGCTTCAGCTTGCCCATTTTGTGGTTACAGGAGCAACACCAGAAATTTGCCAATGACGGCAAGCAAAAATCAACAAAAGAAAATTCAATGGGAAGCTTCACCAATTTCGGCAGAATTAAACCAGGTATTTCCGATCAGCCCAATCCAAGATAATAATTTGAATATTATTTTTGGTAGAGCCGAAAACCTGTGTAGAGTTGCTCCTGGATTTTTTCAATCTGTAATGTCAATGCTACCTAAATCAATTAAAGTAGCAGAAGTAAATCCCGCAATTCAAACATTGATTGATAAAGGAGTCTACAAATTTCTAACAGACAAAAATGGTGAAATTCTTCCCACTATATTTGGGGAGAAAAATATTGTCGCTCAGGTGCGGTTAAAGGACATCACCCTGACACCGGACTTGGGTCATTCCATTGTCGATCTACAAACTCAGATTGCGTTGGCACAGGTAATTAGCGAAATACATGATGTTCAAAGAGGAATTGAAAAACTCCATAACGAACTTCAAGATGACAGGCTCGCATTAGCCGAGAGCGCATATCAACAGATGGAGCAGGCTGTTCAAATAAAAGACTCCAGAGTGAGAGAAGAAAAACTTCTAGGTATTTTAAGTAGCGCGACGGATGCTAAATGCATTCTCTTTCGAGCGTTTACAAGCGAAAAGCGTTTCTTTGATGAAAGGAAAGACAAGTCCTGGTTACTAAAAGTTTTTGACGCAGAGGCACAAAACCATGGTGATGATCATAGCGTAGAAATATTTACAAGCCTTTTAGCGCTAACCAAAACTGTTCAGCTAGAAACTACCGTTTATTGCTTGCTCGGTGAACAAAATGCTGCCAGAACAAGCCTGAAACAATTTGGCGAATTCATTCGCTCAAATTCGCTTGATTATAGGGAGACACTCTTAACATTGAATTCATACAGCAATATGGATCAAAAATCCATAATCGAAAATTTCATTGAAATACAACAAAAGATAACTAATCTTCCATTAGTGATTGAAGGTACGAAACCACTAATCGATACCCTACCTGCTAAACTGGAGATCAATAATGAATAAATACTGTAAAAAGTGCGGAAAAGAAATCCCACAATACAGCAAAACAGATACTTGTGAAAACTGCCAGAACAAAAAGAATGGGAAATTATCACTAATCATCAAAAGCATAGGAGGATTTGTGGGACTGGTATTTTCTGTTTTTATTTTTATACTTACCAAAAGAAGAATCTAGTTAACCCATTAAGCAATCAATGGACGATTGACTAATTGTTATTTGATTAATATCAATAAACAATATACTAACTCCTTCAATATTCGTAATAAAACACTCCTAAAAATATGATTGGGAGTGTTTTTTCCTAAAAACTAGGTCCTTTAGTTTTATATTTACAGTTGTTTTTGAAACAGTTCTAAATTGGAATCATTCCACCGTGACTGATTTTGCCAGATTGCGCGGCTGATCTACATCCAGACCCCGATAAACCGAGATGTGATAGGCCAGCAGTTGCAGCGGGATGATATTCACCACCGGGCTGAGCAGCCAGGGCGCAGGCGGTACCCACAACACATGGTCCGCATGGTGTCCAATTTCGTCATCCCCTTCAGTGGCCACCGCGATCACCTTTCCCCCGCGCGCTTTCACCTGCTCTACCTGGCTCATCATTTTATCGTACCAGGGATCTTTGGGCGTCAACGCGATCACCGGCATGCTGCTGTCGATCAGGGCGATGGGCCCGTGTTTCATTTCACCGGCCGGATAAGCCTCTGCATGGATATACGAAATCTCTTTTAATTTCAACGCCCCTTCGTAGGCGATCGGCATACTGATTCCCCTGCCGAGATACAACGCATTGGCAACGTTTTTCAGCTCCAGCGCTACCGCGCGATATTCTTCTTCGCGATCCAGGCATCTTCCAACCAGATCCGGGATAAGGCGTAAATCGGAAACAAGATGTTCCGATTCGGCCTTACTGATTTGGCCCCGATATTGCGCCAGAAGAACGGCGATCATGTATAAATCGACCAGTGGGGCTGTAAATGCCTTGGTGGATGCGACACCGATCTCCGGTCCGGTCTGCATGGATAAATACCCATCCGAAATACGCATCACCTGTGAACCCAGCACGTTTACGATCGACCACAAAGTAGCTCCCCGCTTGCGCCCCTCTTCCATGGCCGCCAGGGTATCGGCGGTCTCACCGGATTGGCTGATCGCCAGTACCACATCTCCCGGCTCGATGATCGGTTCGTGATAACGGAACTCTGAGGCAATCACCACCTCGGTGGGGATGCGAGCGATTCTTTCGATCAGGATCTTCCCCACCATGCCGGCATACGCAGCAGTGCCGCAGGCGGTGATATAAATTTTATTCACCTTGCGCGCCGTTTCCGGGGTAAGATGCAGCTCCGGCAACCGCAGTTCACAGTGGTCAAAATCCACACGCCCAGCCAGCGTATCGGTCAGTGAGCGAACCTGTTCATGGATTTCCTTGTGCATGAAATGCCGGTATTTACCCTTTTCCGCAGAAATGGGATCCCAGGAAACATTCTCGATTCTGTACTGTACCGGCACACCATCCAGAGTTTGCATTGAAATACCCGCAGTTGAAACCTCTGCCATCTGATGCGATTCCAGAAACACAATATTACGGGTGTGCTCCAGAATAGCCGGCAGATCTGATGCGATAAACATTTCATCTTTGCCAATCCCCAGCACCACACCGCCGGCGTTTCCGATGCGGGCGGCGATCAACCGGTCAGGGCATTGGCTTGACATAACAACTACCCCATGTGCACCTTTCAGCATTTTAAGCGTTTTTTGTACAGCACTTTTCATATCACTGCCGGCCATCATATACCGCTCGATTAGATGCACGATTGTTTCCGTATCCGTATCCGATTTGAAATCAACCCCCTCGCTGATCAGATCATTGCGTAATTCGAGATAATTCTCTACAATCCCGTTATGCACAACCACCACATCACCGGTCATCCCCATATGTGGGTGCGCATTTCGTGGCGAAGGTTCACCGTGTGTAGCCCAACGGGTATGCCCGATGCCAATTTTGCCATCGACAGGATTTCCATTGACCATCGTGGAAAGGTTGCTGAGTTTACCCGCGTCGCGACGCAGCTCAATTTTCCCATCCTGAATAACGGCCAGCCCGGCCGAATCATAGCCTCTGTACTCCAACCGTTTCAACCCGTTTAGAATGATATTTGTCGCATTTCGATTGCCAATATAACCTACGATACCGCACATAACTGCTCCTTGTTGAATAAAAGAGTAATAAGAGCAATTCTCAACAGGATGCTGAGAACGCTGATGATCTATATTTATTGAAGAACAGATGGAATTTCTCACCTGGAAGGCTTCCGCTGATCTTTCGATTTTCCCGGGGCGCAAAGTTTCAATCTGCACCATGTCCGGTTAACTCCGGTTCGCACCGAAGAACCTTCCTCCTCGTCACCGCAAAGGTACTGCGGCCTTGCGCTTATTCTTCAATTTCTTATGTCCTTTGAAATAGCCTCCTTTTTTGATCCAAAATCATTATATCTTAATTCGTTCTGTCTATAAATCAACCGGTGCAAGAGCGGGTCCAACCCTGCATACTTCACAAACATAACTGAGGTTATCCGTTATGGATTAGAAACAAATGAAAAGCGCAGAGTTTATTTTCTCTGCGCTTTCTTCATCGATTTCGTGAATTATCCGCCGTGACGTTTTACAATTTCTACCACGTCCGGATAGTCAATGCCCAGATCTCTGAGCGATTCAATGGTTGGGATACCTTCCTTGGTCCATTTGCGCCGCGCGTAAACCGTATCCACCAGCTTCTCATAGCGGTCAGTGCGGAATTTTCGCAGTGCAGCCACCTTTTCAGTGGTGCTCATATGGGTTGGGTCAATTCCGGCTTCTTCCTTGAGCTGTTTGTCATACCGCTCTACGCGTGATTCATACTCCTCATTGGTCACAGGGCCAACCATACGATATGGCGGGATATCCTGATCGCGTTGCCCAAAACCCATGCGCAGGTTGAACACTCGCTGGAAGTAATACACTCGCTCAGCCTGAAGGATCATCTTCTCTTCCGGTAGCGGCTCACCTGTGACGCCCTCATACAGCCATCGGTAATTTTCCTGATGTTCTGGGACCTTGGCCGGTTCTTTGGCGGTTTTGTTACTCACCGGGGTAATATCGTTCCAGGGTAGCTTGCATAAACCCTGTAAACTGAACCAGGTTCGGAACATGGGGAAATAATACAGGGCTTCTGCTTTATCCTCAAATGTGGGGATCTGTTTGTGGACCAGCTCCATGAAGATCAACCAGGCCTCGTCATGCTGCGCGCCTTTATTCGCCATGGCATAACCACCCTGCTGGGTGAGTGATTCTTTGGTCATGTACTCAGATACTTCCAGGCCCTTACACTCCATGCCGATATCCTGCAAAAAGGCCGGATCCGCGCCAAACTTTTCAACAAATATCTTTTTCATGGCGCGAATACCCTGTCCGGCGATCAGCCCAAAGCCTTCACCGCGTGCCATTTGATGACAAACCTCCAACGCAGCATCGCCGTTCCCCCAGGTGAATTCCAGCCCGCCGGTGTGCTCTTTGGTCAATATACCCGCGCCGTAGCACTCATATACAAATGCCATACCGGTACCGAATGAAATGGTATCAATCCCGTACGTATCGCAGTAGAAGTTCAGTTCCAGCATAAAATGCCGGTCAAACACACCAAGGTTTGAACCGATGGCGCCGATTGTTTCGTATTCAGGACCATCTACAAACACACTCTGGCCTTTGTATGGACCGGTTTTCAATTCCACATCTTTCACACCATGGGCGCAGGCCATGGTACAACCGTACCAGCAGCCGTCCGGACCGCTGTGATCGAACATTGGCCGCCACTCTTCGCGGAAGTACTCTTTCGCCTTTTCATCACACCCAAACCGGAAGTTTTCGGTGGGAAGAAGGTCGTAATCATTCATGATACTGACCAGGTACGTGGTACCCGTTTTTGCCATGTCATTCTGTGTGGGGTCAAAATCGGCCAGCTCTTTGTTGATCCGCTTTCCGGCCCTTCGCAGAAGTTCCATATCAGCAGCGCCGTTGCTGTTCGCAGTCAGTTTGCTGAAACGGACCACAATCGCTTTGATTTTTTTATCCCGCAGCACCGTTCCAGAACCCCCACGGGCAGCCTGTTTGATGCGTACTTCGTCGCGGCGGGGATCATAATAGCTCAAGTTCAAACCGCAGATCTTCACATGATCGGCACCCTCGCCTGCGGAGATGACCGAAATGCTCTTCATATCAGCTTTGTCTTTGGCATACATCTCGGTTAATTGGCGGCTGATCAGGTGAGTGTTGATATCTTCCAGAGGGGCTTCCTCAATTGTGACCAGGCCCTCATCGCCATCGATGTAAATAATCACATCTTTTTCGGCTTTACCCTGAACCTCAATGGCATCCCAGCCGGCAAATTTCAAATAGGGACCGAAATACCCGCCTCCATTACTGTCAATCGGGATTTGGGTCAACGGTGAAATGGTGACCACCATTGATTTTCCGGTACCCGGGTAATTCGTAATACCGGCAATGGGTCCGGCTGAGATCACAATCTCATTTTCGGGGTCGTTCCATTTTGTGGTGTCTTTGATCCCGTTCCAGAGCAGCCATAAACCAAAACCGCGGCCGCCGGTGAATTTTTCTTTCATCTCCGCACTGACCGGTTTACCGGCAATTTCTTTGGTTCCAACATTCACATACAGCGTCCGGTTTGCATAGCCGTGTTCTACCGGGGCTAGGTTATATTTCATTTGCGCCAGAATTTTATGCGCCTCACGCATTCTTACAGGGGGAATGGCAGTCATTTTTCCTCACTAAATTCCTGTTAATAGTTTATTTTGGATTTGCAACTGCAAAGGATTTTCTCGCTTACATTATACCGAATGATCAACGCTGAAATTACCGAACTTTGAACGCATTTATCAGATAAATGTCATCCTCCTCGATAACGGGGGTACGCATTCTCAATCCGTCTGTCCATTCCAGAACTGGAAGGTACCCCATTTGCCATTTTTCATCCATTCCGGATCAGATTGTGTCATATGGTTATATTTATTCTCGCTGAAGCCAACACCCGGTTCGGATTTCACCACGCGAATGGCCAGGAGTGGCGCCGGTAAATAGCTGACTACGACCCCAAAGTGAATAAACGGGCTCCAGTGCAGGTCACCAATCAGACGCCGGTAATTCGCATCTCCCTTACTGATAATCAGATCAGCCTTTGACAGTTTTTGTTCCACCTCGGTATCCATCTCCCAAAAAGCGAGCGGTAGACCCCAGAAACCTTCACTCATGATTTCAATTTTGCTCTCAATCCAAAACCGCTCAAGCTGTTCACCGAACGAAGCCAATGCCGGATACAGCTTCTTCTGCCCTTTTAGAAGTCGGATACAGTGATGGAAATCCGCCTCGATGACATCAGAAACAAATATCGGGTACGGTTTGACATGCAGCACAACCTGATCGACCACCCCCTGCTCCAGTAAAAAGGTCATCATGCACAGATCGCTCAACATTTCGAAACCGGCATTATCCATCAAAAGATCAATCCGTTTGATCTTTCGAGAAAAAATCCAGTCCAATGCTTCAGCTGAATCATCCGCCAGAATAAAATCGCGAGCATTTTCTGGCAATTGATCCTGCTGGTTTTTGCCTTCTGCCACCGGCCAGAGGCTCAGATCGACGCGGTTTCCTTCCAGATTATGATGGAATAAATCACCCAAAATGGATTTACCCTCGGACTTACTTTCTCTTTTTTGACCGATCCACTTCAGTAAATCATCAATAGGTTTCAGTGCAGCAGAAAAACCTTCGCTCTTCTGAAATACGTAAGGATCGTGGGCTCGAAAAGGGCCTTCGTTGAAGTAACCGATTGATTCGAGTATGCGGCGGTACAGATAAAACTCGCACACCAGCCAGGGAGTCTCAAACCAGCTTTGACCGGTGTAATGGGTGAGAATCTCATTCCATACTGCCCAATCCCCATAACCATCCGGTAAAAGTTCTCTGAGGGGCTGGAAAGGGATTTCCACCCGCAGGCTCTCCAGTCGGTCGACAATTTCCTTTGGAAAGGCGTTCTCACTGATTACCCGCTGAATGATCCCGGGAAGCCTGACCGCGATGGAATATTCTGTCCAACCAGGATCGGTTCTACCTCTAAATGGTTCAGGCAGGGAATTCATTTGATTTTCTTTCCATCTTTGAATATTTGACATCTTTCTCCAATTTTGATGGTGCTATAATCCAATCAAATCCAGAACAATATCGTTCAATTAGAATGGTTACCTTGTTTAAAAGTATTCTACAGTCATTGTACCGTTGGTTAACGCATCCACAACCCGGCTCGCAAATTTTACCGAGTAATTTTTTCAATGTTCAGATGGATGCCATTGGCGTGGGCATGGCCAGTGCAGCTTTGCCTTTTGTTGCTGTCTTTTTGGCCCGATTGGGCGCCGACAGCTACCAGGTAGGCTTGATTACATCCATGCCAGCGATTGCCGGGTTACTGCTTTCCATCCCGATGGGTCAATATATCGAAACACGTAAAAATATTGTCCCCTGGTATAGCATTTCCCGGGCTATCGGCCTTTCGCGGTTCGCGATCATTGGATTGGTCCCATTTTTCTTCAAAGATGAAAATGCCATCATGGCAATCCTTGTCATTTGGGCCATTTTCACGCTCCCGCAGACTCTTCTGGCGAATATGTTCAATTTTTTGATGAACATGGTCGCAGGCCCGGCCGGTCGTTACGAACTGCTCTCGCGCCGCTGGTCCATTATTGGCATCACCACGGCGGTTACCGTCTTTCTGGCAGGGCAGATCCTCGATCGAGTCGTTTTTCCCGTCAATTATCAAATTGTGTTCATTTTGTTTTCGTTGGGCGGTGTGTTCAGTTATCGCTACTCCAAGCGGCTGCTGATTCCGGATCAGATCGACCCACCAAAGTACAAAGGCAAGGGTCTGTTCCGGATTTATCGAGAATTGTTCGATCTGGTTAAGCACGAACCTCCGTTCCTTAACTTTGCGTCAAAACGGTTTGTCTTTACCTTCGGATTGACCATGGTTTCGCCGCTTCTGACCCTGTACTATGTTCGTCAGATTGGTGCTCCTGATTCCTGGATCGCGCTTTTCAGCACTGTGCAAACTTTGTTAAATTTTGTCGGCTATTTCATGTGGCTGCGGGTTTCACATACAAAGACCTCCCGCTTTATCCTGGTCAGCACCACATTCGTCATGTCGTTTTACCCGCTTATGGTGGCTATCACCAACCGGTTTTGGATGCTGGCGGTTTTTGCAGCCGTGCAGGGGCTGTTTGAGGCAGGGTTAAACCTGGTCTTCTTTGATGAATTAATGAAGACCGTACCCCTCAATCGTTCAGCTACATTTGTTTCGATCGCACAGAGTCTGCAGTTTGTAGCCAGTATGGGCGCGCCGATTATTGCAACATTCCTATCCGATCAAATTGGTTTGTCTTATTCGCTGATGGCTGCTGCAGTAGTCCAACTGCTCGGATTCTTTATGTTTTGGCGAGGAAAACCAATGAAAAATGAAAAGCCCGATGAGAATCCTGTTCAGACAGGATAGACGTGTTCATGTTTAAATTTTACTGGAATTCAGGTTTATAATATATTTGTGCATTATTCGCCTTTACAACAACAAAAAGAAATCGAAATGAAGGAGATCTATAAAATGAACATCCCCAGCAATCTTAAGTTCACCAAATCTGATGAATGGGTCCTCCTTGAGGGGAACACCGCGACAATCGGGATCAGCGATTATGCTCAAAATCAACTTTCCGACATTGTATACGTTGAATATCTGGTTGAAGCAGATGACGAAATCAAAGCAAGCACCACTATTAGCACACTTGAATCTGTGAAAGCCGCCGCCGATGTGACTTGTCCTGTTGCCGGCACCGTTTTGGAAGTTAATGACTCATTACCGGATACCCCTGAAGCGATCAACTCTGATCCTTACGGCGCGTGGATGGTAAAAATTAATGTGGCTGATCCCGCTGCAGTCAATGCTCTGATGGATGCAGCCGCCTATGAAAAGTATTGTCAGGAGCGCGAGCACTAATGTTCACCCCACATACTGATACTGAACGAAAGGAAATGCTGAAGGCGATTGGGGTTGAATCGCTGGAAGATCTCTTCCAGGTCATCCCAAAGGAATATCGCTTTCCGCAGCTTGAACTGCCGGAAGCTTTGACAGAGATGGAAGCCCATCGCTATCTGGATGAGCTTGCCTCTGAAAACGAAAACGCCAACGATCTATTGTGTTTTCTGGGCGCCGGTGTGTATAACCATTACATTCCCGCCGCAGTGGATGCCATCATTCGCCGCGGTGAGTTTTTGACCGCCTATACACCCTACCAGCCTGAGATTTCGCAGGGGACGTTGCAGGCAATTTTTGAATACCAGAGCCTGATCGTTTCACTGACCGGTATGGATGTCTGCAATGCTTCGCATTATGATGGCGCGACAGCCACCGCGGAAGCAGGCATTCTGGCCTATCATCATTTCCGCTCAAAACGCAACAAGTTCATAGTCTCACCGGCTGTGCACCCACACTACCGCCAGACTCTTCGCACCTATATGGCTGGTCTCAAGAAGCTGGTCATTACTGGTGATAATCAGGATCCGCTATCAACACCCGATCAATTGGTATCAATGATTGATCATGACACCGCCATGGTGGTCGTGCAGTACCCCGATTTCTTCGGACGCATTTTCGATTACACCGAGCTTGGCAAGGCTGTTCATGAAGCGGGAGCGATCTTTGTAGTCGCGGTAAATCCAACTGCATTGGGTCTGTTGAAACCCCCGTCGGAATTTGGTGCGGATATCGTGGTGGGAGAAGGTCAGCCTTTGGGCATTCCGATGGAATTCGGCGGCCCCTATCTGGGCTTGTTCGCCACGACCAATGAGCTGATGCGCAAAATCGCCGGCCGCCTGGTGGGTGAAACAGTGGATGATCAGGGAAGGCGCGGTTACGTACTCACCCTGACAGCCCGTGAGCAGCATATTCGTCGTGAAAGGGCAACATCCAATATCTGTTCAAACCAGGGATTGATGGCTTTGGCCTCTACCGTATATTTGAGCCTGCTTGGGAAGAATGGTTTGCGCCAGGTAGCGGAACTCTGCTATCACAAAGCGCATTATGCCGCGGATCAGATTTCACAGATCCCGGGTTTCAAGCTTTGCCACGATACACCTTTCTTCCATGAATTTGCCGTTTGCTGCCCCGCTCCAGTTTCTGAGATCAACGCAGCTCTGTTGGAACACGGCATTATCGGTGGTTACGATTTAGGACAGGATTATCCCGAGTTGAAAGATCACATGCTCATCGCCGTGACGGAAAAGATGCCCGGCGAAGACATTGATTATCTCTGTGAGGTCCTGAAGGAGTTTTCTCATGACTGAGCCAACCATTTATGAACTTTCTTCACCTGGGCGTGTCGGCGTTCAATTCCCTGAGCCCGATGTTCCCAAAGCGGAACTGCCGCAGTCATTCTTACGCGAAAAACTCCCGCTTCCTGAATTGTCTGAGATCGATGTCGTCAGGCATTTCACCAAACTGTCAAAGCTGAACTACTCCATCGACCAGGGCATTTATCCGTTGGGTTCCTGTACCATGAAGTACAACCCGCGCATCAATGAAGAAACTGCCCGGTTTCCCGGATTCACCCTCACCCACCCTCTGCAGCCCGTTGAAACCATCCAGGGCAACCTGGCTTTGATGTACCAGTTGCAGGAATGGTTGGCCGAAATTATTGGGATGAAAGGCGTCAGCCTGCAGCCCGCCGCCGGCGCGCACGGTGAATTTACCGGCGTCAGCATCATCCGAAAATATCATGCTGATCGTGGTGACACCAAACGCACGCGTGTCCTGGTACCCGATTCCGCACACGGCACCAACCCTGCCACCATTTCCATGGCCGGGTTTGAGGCAGTCAACATTCCATCTGACAGCCGCGGAAACGTGGATCTGGAAGCATTGCGCGCCGCCTGCGATGATACGGTAGCCGGCCTGATGCTGACCAATCCCAACACGCTGGGCCTCTTCGACGAGCACGTTTGCGAAGTGGCTGATCTGATCCACCAGTGCGGCGGTTTGATGTACGGAGATGGCGCCAACCTTAACGCTCTTATGGGCATCGCCAAACCGGCAGAGTTGGGAATCGACATTATGCATTTCAACCTGCACAAGACCTTCTCCACCCCACATGGCGGCGGCGGACCAGGTTCAGGCCCGGTTGGCGTGGTTGATTTCCTGACCGATTATCTGCCTGGCCCAATTGTGGTCATGACCGATGAGGGTGATGAAGAGAACCCGCCTTACTTCGATTTACAAATGCCGTCCAAATCAATCGGCCGTGTCAAGAGTTTCTGGGGTCACTTTGGTGTGATGGTTCGTGCTTTCACCTATATCAGCATGCATGGCGCGGTTGGATTACGCAACATCTCGCAAATGGCCGTTCTGAATGCCAATTACATCCTGGCGCTCATCAAAGATAAATACTATCTGCCCTACGATCGCATCTGCATGCACGAGTTTGTGGTAGAAGGTCAGTGGAAAGACGCACCTGGTGTTCACGCACTGGATGTCGCCAAGCGTCTGATGGATTACGACTTCCATCCGCCCACCAATTACTTCCCGCTGATCGTACCGGAAGCATTGATGATCGAACCGACCGAAACCGAAAGCAAGCAAACCATGGATGCTTTCGCAGAGGCGTTGAATAAGATCGCCGATGAAGCCAAAACCGATCCGGATCTGCTTCACAACGCACCACACAATGCACCTCTCCATCGCCTGGACGAGGTCAAAGCAGCCCGTGATCTGGTGATGTGCTGCTATCTGCCTGAACCGCTATAAATACATCTGTCCGTTTTTTCCAAAAGCTGCCAGGTGGCAGCTTTTGGTATTTAATTCAACAGGCATGTTTATTGCACATCCTTAACAGAGTAAAGATTTCCAGCCACTTAACAAAATTCTGAGCTTGAATCGGTCACGTAAAGTCAGATTCATATATATAATGAGTATCGTGGAAGGAGGTGATTGATGATGCTTTTTGCACCAAAAGCGCAAACCGGACAGGGTTTGGTCGAATATGCATTAATTCTATTATTGATCGCACTTGTCGTAATTCTCGTTTTGACTATGTTCGGGAATTCTCTTGGCGTCACATATTCAAATATCATTGATTCGATATAGCCCATTTTCTTTCAGGCTCACAAAAAACGACAGGTGAGTGTCTCACCTGTCGTTTTTTGTGTTGATCAATCAAATATCGCCAGAACCCACTCAGGAAACCAGGTTCTGTTTGATGTATTCTTCGGTCAATTGAAGAGCTTTCTGCAGCTTATCGGCGAATTTACCACCTGCCTGTGCGAGTGTTGGTTTTCCGCCCCCGCCGCCGCCAATTTCCTTCGCCAGCGTTCGGATCATCTTCACCGCATCCAAACCCCGCCCTGCCAGGTCCTGACTGACAGCTATTAGAATAGAGGGCTTGCCCTCTTTACTCGATGCCAGTACCGCCACTCCGCTGGCATATTTTTCACGGAATTGATCGGACAATGACCTCAGAGTATCGATATCTGTTTCAGGAACAATACCGGTCAACACCGCAACATCTTTGATTTGACGAGTATTTTTCAACAGGTCGGTAAAAGCACTGTTTGCGTTCTGCTGCACAAGCTGCTGAATTTGCTTTTTCGTTTGATCCAATTCTTCCATCAATCCGGTAACTCTGGCAGGCACGTCTTCAGAGACGCTGTTTAGAATACGGCCTGCACGTTTCAAGGCGGTCATTTGATTGTGAGCCAGATGGTAGGCGCCTTCACCGGTTACCGCTTCGATACGACGTACACCGGAAGCCACACTTCCTTCGCTTTGAATGAAAAAGATTCCAATTTCTCCGGTGTTGTGAACATGGGTACCGCCGCACAGTTCATAAGAGATGGGCGTTTTCGCGCCAATTTTGACGGCGCGCACAGTTTGCCCGTATTTTTCACCAAACAGGGCAGTTGCGCCATCACTGATTGCCTCATCCAGGCTTTTCACAGCCGTATCGAGATCAAACTCCGCGTAGATATTCTGGTTGACAATCTCCTCAACTTTGTAGAGTTGCTCTTGAGTGACCGCTTCAGGATGTGTGAAGTCAAACCGCAGGTACTCCGGGCTTACCAGAGAACCGGCCTGACGGGCATGTTCACCCAAAACTTGATGCAGCGCAGCATGCAGCAGATGCGTGGCGGTATGATTGCGCATGATCGCCAGCCGCCGGCGTCGATCAACTGCAGCCTGGGTACGGTCACCTACACTGGGAATGCCTCGTGTTACTTTACCGGACAGAACAATCAATCCTGCCGCGGCTTTGCTGGCATGGTCTATGGCGATCTGCCAGTCACTGTTATTCCCGGTAACCCATCCAGTATCTGCCACCTGTCCGCCTGATTCGATATAGAAAGGCGAATCCGGGATGACAATTTCAACATTTTCGCCAGTCTGAGCCTCCCTGCACAACAGACCATCCTTCAACAAAGCCAGCAACTCACCGGAACGGGTCAGATCACCATATGGATCGTACGCTACCCCGGTGGACGGCAGTTTCCCGTTATCGACCAGGTCTTCGAGAATGTGACTGAAAAGATCAGAGCGTTCGATATTTCCGCCATCGAAACCTTTCCCGGCCGATGAAACCAGCCGGTGTGCTTCCATGGCGCTTTTGAAACCCTGCACATCGACCGTAAAACCAGCCTCCAATGCGATATCGCGAGTGATCTCAAGCGGTAACCCATGCGTGGCATACAGATCGAAAACATCCTCGCCTTTCAGCATTTTCTCGCCGCTTGGCTTCAGTTCATCAAACAGTTCTTCCAATCGCGCCAGCCCGTTTTCGACCGTTTTTTGGAAACGTACCTCTTCACGATACAGTTGGTCGCGGATGATTTCCCGGCTTTTCACTAGTTCGGGATATGCCGCCCCAAATTCACGCACCACGATCTCCGACAGTTTGTACAAAAATGGATCCATCAGGCCAATCTTGCGCCCAAACAGGGCAGCGCGCCGGATAATCATACGGCAGACGTAGTTCCGAGCGACATTCCCCGGTATCACACCGTCAGCAATCAGAAAAGACGAGGTCCGAATGTGATCGCTGATCACACGGTATGGCGTGAGAAATTCCTGCCTCTTTTGGTCATCATGTCCGGTCATTTCCTGAATGGCATCCATGATGGGTGAAAACAGATCCGTGGCGTAGTTGGATTCAACATGCTGGAGAATGGAAACGATTCGTTCAAACCCCATGCCGGTATCCACATGCTTTTGCGGCAGGGTTTGGAAGGTAGTTGCATCCATCCGATTGTATTGAATGAATACCAGGTTCCAGATCTCCAGATAGCGGGTGCAATCGCCGTTGACCGAACAGACATGCCCCGGAACCCCTTTTTTATTGCAACGGTCCGGTCCAAAGTCATAATGGATCTCACTGCATGGCCCGCAGGGGCCGGTTTCTGCCATCTCCCACAAATTGTCTTTTCGTCCAAAATACAGAATGTGTGAAGGATCCAGCCCCGGTTGAGATTTCCACTCCTGTACCGCTTCGTCATCCGTAGGGAGCTGGCCATGATCATCTTTGAAAACTGTGAACCATAAACGAGACGGATCGAGTTTCCATACGCGTGTCAGCAGATCCCAAGCCCAGGTGATCGCTTCCTTTTTGTAGTAATCGCCAAACGACCAGTTGCCCAGCATTTCAAAAAAGGTGTGATGCGTATCATCACGCCCTACCTCATCAAGATCGTTATGCTTACCGGCTACACGCAGACACTTCTGCGAATCAACCGCTCTGGTGTACGGGCGTTTATCGGTACCCAGAAAAACATCTTTGAACTGAACCATACCCGCGTTGGTGAACAGCAGGGTCTGATCGCCGCCAGGCACCAGTGATGCGGATGGAACCGCTGTATGGCCTCTTTCCACAAAGAAGTCAATAAACGATTGACGGATTTCTGCACCCGATAAGGTTTTATTCATTCTCAACTCCAGGTAAAAAGAAAATCTCTCTCAGGAGTCATCTTCCTCCTGAGAGAGATTATTATAACAAATCCTGCGGCTCGATCAGCGTGAAACTGCCACTTTATCAACGTGCCCGTTCCGGTCCACGCGGGCTCGCAAATAATGACGATGCACCTTGGAAGCGATCGGTACAGTCTTGCTGACCGTCACCACCGTCTGACCCTTGCCGTTTTTCCGGATGGACCGGCTCATCTTCGATTGGCGTCCTCCTGACGCGTCCTCAAAACCCGGGTCGGTCAGCATCTGCTGCTGGCTCACATGGATGTTCAATTCCTCCAGACCCGGCAGGTACACCTCGGCTATTTTCTTCACCTCGTGCAGCGTTTCCGCGGAGATGTCCTGCTCGAAATCGGCCATATCTTCATCATCGGACATGATGTTCACTTTAGGCGCCATAATGCGCTTTACAGCCCGCTTGCTTTTTGCGGTCTGCGCATTGATCGCAGACATCGGGTCGCCGTAGAAGATGAATGATAGAAGGGTCTTCTGATCTTCGCCGTCTAAAAAGCCCTGGCGTTTGTCCATTTCTTTGGTGAACTCGAGCTTGGCCTGGATGAAGGCCTCACCCAATGTGTTGGCGCTGCTCACGTTTTTCCAGAAGTAGTTTGCCAGCAAATCCGCGCCGATCAATGGGGTGTCAATCGAACCGTATGCCACGCAGGTGGAGCCGATAAAAGCCGGCGTGCCAATGCCCAGATACTTGAGAGCAATGGACTGATCTTCGGTTTTCCCATCCACAAATCCGCCGTAACAGGCTTCACTGAATATCACCTCCGGTGAGGCAGATCCTTTGACAATCTCCCGTGGGGTAAGGGCAATCGGATAATCGATTTGCGATTTCAAATCACCGGTTTCACGCTGACCATACCATTCCGCGCCGTCTTCAACCCCATGCAGGTTGAAATATCCGACCGAAGAGGTGGAGAAGCGGGTCGATTTGATGGAGCCGGTCTGTTCGGGGGGTGAGGTGAAAAGCTTATTTCCGTAATCAACCGGTTTATAAGCATATTTCGATGAATTCTGCCACACCGCGGCAGAATAACCAATGCTGGTGAGAGCTTTCTTCTTTCCGTTCTTCTTGGAGCTGACGGCCTTGAAGATATTGAACAGGTTGAGTAAAAATTGTAGCCATGAAGTCGATGGTTTTTTCTCCACGGTGTGATGTGAAATGATCGATCGGATCTGGCTTAACAAAAAACCCGCATCTGTGCCGGCTTCATCGGGCAGTCGGCCAACAGGCCATTCCTGTACGAAATAATTACCGTCTGTGGCGGCATACGGATTATCCGATTTCACCACCTCGTCCAGATCGTCGGTTGGATTGGGCAGTTGGTGGAACGGCACGATCTCATCACTGCCTACAATCAGCAGCGATCCAATCATTTCACCCTTCTTAGCCAGGAATCGATCCAGTTCCAGCAGCATGTTCTTGATCTTCCAGGGATCAATCGAGTCGAGTGTGGTCAGACCATAACTGACCATGCTGACCGGGTCATCAGGATAAACCACCAGTGAGCCCCAGCCCATGTGGCTGCGAATTGCGGTCGCCATGGATTGCATCTCGGTATCCAACACCAGAAAAGTCTGCTTGCCGTATTTTTTGATCAGATTGGTTTTCAGCGAGAGAATCACATACACCGGGAAGCGTCCTTCGGTGCGTTTCAACTCCGGTTGTTTGAGCTTTTTGGAAAGCTTCTCAAAGATCTGGTCCACCACCTCGATGGTGTTGGAGACATCTTCTGTTTCAACAAAATTTACAGTCTCCGGTTGGGGAGCAACCTCAGGAGTTTTGGGAACATCAAGCTGTTCAGGAGCCTCTAGCGCCTCTTCGGTTGGCTGGGCGATGCCTTCACCCTGGGGGAGATTGTTCAATCCCATAAATGACATCACCTCGACCGGTATTTGCACGTTGAATTCCAACTCATAATGATCCGGCCAGAGCGAGCTGTAGCGGTGCTTGCTGCCCCACAGGCGTGTGGCTACCAGACCCATCGAATCGTTGGTGACACATTGATACAGCAGTTCAACCGCATCCAGATCGTTTCCGTCTGACATCAGTAAATCCGCTTCATTCAGGGTGAAGTGCAGGCATTCGGGAAAGCGATTGTGGTATAGATGAATCAACTGCCTGCTGGCAATGTCGTCCTTTTTTACCACAACAATGCGGTGGTGAAGGATCGCCGCCAGTGCCAGGCGCGGCTTGATGGCAATCACCTGCTGGATCAGATGATCGGCATCTTCATACTGTTCTGCCAGAAAAGCCTGCCAGGCAGTGCGGAAGATAAAACTCCAATCCGGGATCGAAAAATCGACATAGATCGGTTTACCCATCGCGTAAATACAGGAAAGCGTATCGATGGATGGATGTGTTTCACCCTGATCGCACAACTTCACCAACAATTCCTGGGCTTCCACAAACTCCGGATCATACTCGCACAGCTTTTCAAGCAGGGCTTTTGCCTCACTGATTTTTCCTTCCGTCGCCAGAATGCGGGCGTGGATGTACTGGATCTCGAGATCACCGGGATATTTCTCCAGCCACAAGTCGGAAAGCTTTTTTGCGAAAGACAGCGCCTCTGTCTGTAAAGATGCAAACAGCAGTTGCTGAAAATCCTTGCGTTGAATAATTCCAGTATTCAGGTAGGTGAGATTCATATTATTCATGGAATGGTATTCTCCTCTTGTGCATGGTGAACCATATTTAATGCAATGACTGCACTCAATTGTCTTCGGATGTTCAAATCATCAGGTGCGAACTTGGCCGCCTGTTTCAACATGGTTTCGGCTTCCAGGTAATTACGTGTTTCACGCAGCATCAATCCGGCTTTGAAATACGCTTTGTGGTTTTCGGGGTTTGCTTTGATGGCTCGATTGTACACTTCCATCGCTTTGACCGGATCATTTTTGGATTGATAAATGTCAGCCAGTTCAAAATAGGCATCGGTATTGTTGGGTTCCAACTGGATGACCTGAGCGGCATAATGAGAAGCCAGATCCAATTGCCCGTTGCGGTGATAGAGCACTGCCAGCATCATGTTCATCTTCGGATCAACCGGGTTGACCTTAACAGCCGCAATTGCTTCACGTTCTGCTTTGTCAGGCTGATTACTTTCAAAATATGCTTCTGCCAGAACGGTGTGCATTTCATCCGGAAAATCACCTTTATCATGCAGGTTCTCCAGGAAATTCAACAGGCTGGCAGCGCCGTTGCGCGTATGTTTTTGCCGGACATATTCTTTGATCACAGTCCAGCCGGCTTCACCACCGACCACCACATTTTCAAGAAGCTGGAAAGCCTCATCAGCATTTCCTGCCCTTTCGATATACCGGCTCAGGCTGACCAAAACATCCTCATTTTCAGGTTTGAGTTCCAGAGCTTTGCGCGCATACTCCATAGCCGCCTGGTGTTGGTCGAGAGAATCACTTGCTTTCGCATACAGCAGATACGGCAGCTCAGATTTTGGATCGAGAATTTTGGCTCGCTCGGCAAATTCAAAGGCCTTTTTGGTATCACCCAGTTCAAGATAGCCATCACCTAATTGCATCAGCAGTGAGAAATCCTCGCATCCATCCCGGTAAAGGGGTTCAAGAATTTCGATCACCCTGGCGTACTCGCTGCGATCCTGATGGATCCTGCCAATTTTCATGGCGGTTTCCAGCTTCCGGTACCCCAGATCAAGGGCCTTTTTCAGGTGAAGCACTGTGCTGCCCTGATCACCGCGCCGCTCGGCCAGTTCTGCGCAGTGAGTCAACCACTTAGGCTCATCCTTCCAGATATGAACCGCTTTGCGGTACGCCTGGTAGGCAGCTGGATAATCCTCATTTTTCTCGGCAATCTGACCGAACACGATGAGGTTCAGCGGAAAACCTGCCGCATTATCCGTTTGGTCTTTGAGCAGTAGCGCGGCTTTTTCCCGGTCGGTGTGCAGATAACAAAGCGCCTGCTGCCAGATATTGGTAAAATGGCGGCTGAGCTTTCCGGCGATCTCGGCGGCAGGAGCAAATCGTTTTTCATTTCTGAGCAGGCCTGCCAAAAATTCCAGATCCTCCGGCATATGCAACTGTTCGCTCACACTTTTCACGTTCACCGTATTACCTGAGAACAGGATACCAGCGCGTACCGTCCAACGCCGAACTTCCGCCTGTTGAGTTTTTTCACCCAATTGTGCCGTCAGCCCCCGGATCAGAAAACGTATTTCTTCAGGCCCTTTGTCGAACTGCGGTTTTCGTTTTTCGAGCTCCAGTTCCTTTGCCAGCATCTGCCATTCACCGGCCAGTGTGAGCGTTTTCAGGTAACCGAATTGAATGGCCAGGTGATTGGCATCAATTTGGCGAGCGGCTTCAAATCCGTTTATCGATTCATCCCACAGCAGCAATCCGGCCTCAGTCATCCAGATCCAGTAAGGTTGATCATGCAATATTTCTTCGGCCAGGTTGTACCCATTGATGCCTGCGGATTTCCCCGGAGTTTGGAGAACAGATTGGTTGGCCCACAGGCTGCGCGCCTGTCGAAAATTCTGCATGGCAGCATCCCAGTTATGATCCGATTGGCTGATCAGGCACTGGGCACAGTGCCATTCGCTGGTGTTGTAGCGGGCTACAGATCCTTCCGCCAAAATTTTCTTGATTACATCCACGTTGCTGAGAAGGATGTTGAACCTCAGGTAGATCACCGCGGCGGCCTGCTTCAGCGCTTTATCAGCAATCCCACGGCAGTCCTTTGTCAGGCTCTTCGCCAGGTCAAATTCTGCATTCCGTACAGAAAGATCGTAAAGTAAAACCAACAGATCTTCTGATTTGGTCGTGGTATATGCGGCTTTAACCAGCTCAAACGCTTCAGAATACCGGTTCAGTTTGCGCAGGTATAAACCCTTACGGACGGCCATTCCAGCCCCTGTTTGCGCGTCGTCAAGCCATTCGGGGATATGCAAAACACTTTCAAGGTTGTGTAAAAACGGATTGGATGAGATAACATCCACCCCGCTTTCAGGCATGGCTTCGCTTCGTTCCAGGTCTATGAAGGCGGCCTGGGGTTTATCCAGCCCATATTGCACATCTGCCTGGTAAAGCAGAAGATACCGGTTTTCTGGTGCTTCTTTAAACGCTTGCTGAGTATAAATCAACGCGCTTTCCAAATTGCCCATTTGTTGCTGCATCAGCGCCAAGGCAAAATAGCAGTGGACGGCAGGTGAATAACTGCGCTCCAGCGTCAGTTCCAGTAAATCAACAGATGATTTCCAATCCCCCATCTGAGCCATCAGGTTGGCCTGTCGTAAATATTGCTTCGCATCCAGATCCGGGATGGTTCTCAGCAGGCGGATCAATTGCTGCGCATCTTCGGCCCGATTGGTTCTGACAAACCCCTCAGCCAGGCGCATCATGATGGCCGGGTCACCCGGGTTCAGATGATAAGCGTTGATCAGTGCGGATACCACACCTTCCCACTGTCCCAGTTCACCGTTGAAATCGGCATACCACAGCAGCGTATTCAGATCGTTGGGTTTACGGAAAAACAGCCGGTCAGCGTACAGTCGGGCATCCGACGGTAGCCCGGATTGCAGATAGACTTCGGCCAGATATTGCTCCAGTTTGGGTTGTTCCGGATTGATTGAGTAGCTTTCCTGTAAAGCTGCCATGGCGGTATGCAGATCGCCCAGCTTCATGGAAACATAACCATATCCGCCCAAGG
Source organism: Anaerolineaceae bacterium (assembly GCA_036825755.1). Taxonomy (GTDB): domain Bacteria; phylum Chloroflexota; class Anaerolineae; order Anaerolineales; family Anaerolineaceae; genus JAJFTV01. Next base: position 26,223 of record DAISXR010000003.1, on the reverse strand, counting down.
TCTTCCAATGGCTGGTGTGATCATGTTCAATCAATCGCGCAAAGATCTCCCGGGCGCCCACATAATCTCCCAGGTAAGCTTTCATCTCAGCCCGCAGCAAATTGATGCCCAGATGCTCCGGATCCAACTGCAGCCCCTCGTCCATCTTCTCGTTTAGGGCTGCCATCTCTTCCGCAGGGATCGACAGGTTATCGGAGAAGATTGGGCTTTGACCCTTCAGGCGTGCCAGGATATACAGTGCGATATCATCCGCTCCGGGTTTGATCCGTCCCATCAAAGAAACCAGAATTTCCTCAGCCGCTTCAAAATCTTCGATTTCCATGGCGGTCAGAGCAGCCAATCGCATGATCTCCATATCAAAATTGAAGCGATTCAATACCTCAAGGTAATATTCGTGGGCTTTTCGTACATCGCCCATATTCACCATCAGAGTTCCGGCCGTAATCACACCCTCGCGGGTATCCGGCGAGCAGTTGACTGCTTTCTCCAGGCAATCAATGGCATCTGAGATCTGATTTCGCAGATAGTATTCCTTTGCCACCTCGCTGTGAAGTGAGGATGACTCAGGTAAATAGCTCAATCCCTCCTGCAGTATGGTGAGCAGATCGCGCTCTTCCGAAGTATCCTTTCGGCAGGCATCTGTTAGGTAAACCCAACGCTCCGGTGAGTATGGGTTTTCCTCAACCGCCTGTCGGAAAAATGACACCGCCTCGTCATAATAGCCCTGCTGCAAACGGGTTTTTCCCAAAATTGTTAAGGCAGCTCCTTTATGGGGTCCCGAATCCAGCAGTAGGCTGGCTGCCTGATCAACGCTGGCGTAATTGCCGCTGGCGTAGGCAAGTTCGGTCAATTTCAACTGCTCGGATACGGCGAGTTGACCGTCCAACTCAGACATCTTTTTCATCTGCTGAAAGGCTTTTGCCGTTTCACCGCAGCGTTCGTAATAATCAGCCAATTGTCTCAAGATCGTTCGATCATCCGTTTTGCCGGCGCTCTCCAGCAACTTGTAATCCAGCGCATTCTGGATGTGTCCGCGCTTTTCCTGGATGACTGCGGCCCGTGATAATAACCCGGCATCACCCGGTGCTGTCTTCAGTAATACAGAAGCAGCAGCCTCGGCATGATCCAGGTCATTTTGTTCGATAAATGTATCCACAATGGATAGGTATGAGACAGACAACAAGTAACGTGATCTGGTGTTCCCTAAGTCTGACGCTTCCTTAACCAGGTCTACGATCCGGTTTGCCAGATCATTTGCTTTTTCATGATCCTGCTCCAGCACGGCCTGACGGTACTTTTGTGCCAGCAAAAACGGCGAATCAGGATCTTCAGGCAATGCGGATGAGAATTCTCGTAACTCGGAAAGCGCCCAGGCTTCGCTCACCAGTTCGTCCACCGGATGAGCGTTATTCCTCAGCGATTCCATGGCCTGCTGAAAGTTCACCAAACCGTCCAGATTACCCAATGCCTGCGATTTTTCGAGAAACAGACCGGCATTCCACTCAAGGCCCTCATTCTCGAGCGCTCTCCATAAATCAGCCGCCTCCTCGTGCCTGCCTGCGGTTTCGAGCAATACGAGAAGATAATATCGGTGCACCATTCTGTGCAGCACATCCACACCGTTTTTCGCGGTGATGTCATGATCAACAGGGTTCTCCTCAGAAAGCAGCCGCTCCGAAATCGCTGCTGCGATATCCTTGCGGTCCTGCCGGAGGAGATACTTCAGTGCATCGATTCGTCTCGGGATTTGAAACCGCGAAATCAGCTTGAAAAGCCTGTTGGATAATTTGTCATCGGAAAGAAAGAAGGAGCAGGTGCAAAACAGGCAAAATTCCAGAATACCAGTATCATCCCAGTGCTCTTTGAGCGAGACAACCAGTTGTTCAGGGTCATTCAGTGAATGCGCTAGAAATAACAGGCTTTCTTTGATTTTAGGGAATACATGCTGAAAGAAATCAGTCGTGCCGATCATCAGGAACGATTTGAACTCTTCCCAACCGCCATCGTTGATGATCGTTAAATATTCTTCTGCCCAGGCACCCGCTATCGCCAATTGAACAGGGGCTGTATCGGGGTATTCAGCGCGCAGACGATCCAGCGGCGGACGGGATAGTGCGGTTAAAAGAAGATTTCTTGCATCAGAGCGAAGCTGCGGATACACCGCTTCCTGTTGATACAGGCAAATCCTTGCCAGATTTCCGGGTCGCCAGTTCTCCTGGTTCAGCCCTCCACTCAACAATGTTTGTGAAAACGCCCGATCCTCAAGACTCCGGTTGACCAACCCGCAGCGCAGAAGCGACCAAAGAATATTTCCCGCTTCTTGTGGGAAATATTCTTTCAGGTGTTCCACCACGGCCGGCAGCATAAATCAGCCTTTCGTGAAAGATCAATAAATCCGCTGCAGCAGGAAATACGCGACCACCACCAATCCCACACCCAACAGGATCAACGTCAGCCCAATCCCCCGCGTTGTCTGGATTAATTCATTCAACGAATCAAGCAAAATGGATGCATTTCCAACCAACCCGGAAATATCCTCGCTGATGCCTTTTCGGGCAAGCTGGTTCGTCTCTTGCGCCAGAACTTTGAGATCATCGTTAAGGACGCGGGAGACCAAAATAAACACACCCGCTCCCAGCGAAACGATGCCCACAAAAAAGATGCAGATGGTCATGGTAAGCAGTACGTCGTTGATGGTCATGGAAACCATATTTAATTCCTCCTGATAATGCGATCAGGAGGAATATATGCAAGTATTATGCCAATGTATTTGGGGTATTTTACGCTTGTTTTGTTTTGAACACGTAATCCGGCAAATGCCCCAGATCGAGTACCGGATCGTCGCAAAACAGCATGGCCCGCTCAATGGCGTTGCTCAGTTCACGGATATTCCCCGGCCATGAATAGGCTTTCAACGCCTCCATGGCCAGCGGTGAGATATCCGATACATTCATACCCATTTCCATGTTAAATTTGTTGATGAAGAAACCCACCAGTTCAGGGATGTCTTCCTTCCGCTCTTTCAGGGTGGGCACATTGATCTCAACCACGTTCAGCCGATAGTACAGATCCTGACGAAACTCGCCATTATCGACCATCTTTTTTAAATCACGGTTGGAAGCAGCCAGAATCTGCACATCCACTTTGATCAGTTTAGTACCGCCGACGCGATAAAATGCCTTTTCCTCAATCGCCCGCAGCAACTTGACCTGAATATCCAACGGCATGGAAGAGATTTCATCCAGGAAAAGAATTCCTGTATCCGCCTGTTCCATCAGGCCGGGTTTCTTTTTATTGGCGCTCGAAAAAGCTCCTTCTTCATGCCCGAATAACTCGGATTCAAAAATGGTGGATTGAATGGCGGCGCAATTGACGGCAATAAACGGCTTGCTGGCGCGCGGACCGTTCGTGAAAATATAACGCGCCACCACTTCTTTGCCGGATCCGGATTCCCCGCTAATCATGACATTGATGGAAGTTTTTGCAGTGCGCTTTGCCTGTGAAATCACCTTGTTGAATTCGGATGAATTTCCGAGCACAAACTTCAAATCTTCCTGCTGAGCGCGGCGGTATTGCGCCACCTCCCGCCGCAGCATGACGATCTCCTCTGCTTTTTGCAGAGCCTGTTGAAGCCGGCTGAATTCAAACGGCTTTCCGATGAAATCCAGCGCGCCGTTTTTCATAGCGTCTACAGCGATCTGAATATCATCTGCTGCGGTCAACAGGATGGTAGGCGGACGGTATGGCAGTTGGGCAATATCGTACAGCAGTTCGGTCCCGTTGCCATCCGGCAAGAACACATCCAATAACACGATATCGATTGGATTCGTTTTCAGACACGTTTTGGCCTGGTGCAAGGTCTCACATGGGACCAGTTCATAATTTTTTGTGATCAGGAATTCGCTGATGTTCTTCCTGGCGTTCTCCTCATCTTCAACAATCATGATGGTGATGCTCAAGGATTACTCTCCATAAACAAAGGGAATCTGACCGTGAAAACGCAGCCGACATTGAATGATTCTACTTGGATTGTACCATGCAGTATCGTCACAAGATTTTTCGTGATTGCCAGACCCAGACCGGTGCCCTTGGCTTTGGTGGTCTTAAAGGGTTGAAATACTTTATCCATCCACTCATCCGACATGCCCGGTCCGGTGTCCGCGACGGCAATTTCAACCTGTGGCTTTTCGCTGTACTCATCATCACGCCTGATCTTGATCGTCAGGGTCCCGCCGGTTTTTTCCATCGCGTCGGCCGCATTGTTGATCAAATTGGTGAATATCTGGTCGAGCATGCGTGTATCGCCCTTAATCGTGAGGGGCTTGTCCGGAAACAACGGGTTGGATTCGATATGCAGGCGCTCAAATCTCGGCCGCCACCGGTCAAGCATGGTCGAAAGCTGGTTGACCATGTTGATGGGTTTCCAGTTTGGCTCAACCGGGCGGGAATACGACAGAATCGATTCCGTCAACTCCTTCAGTCGGCTGCAGTCACCTGCCATCCGGTTGAGGGGTTCATAGTTCCGGTCATCTTCCTCCGTCCAGGATTGCATCAATTGCACACCCAACCAGATGTTGTTAATCGGATTTTTCACTTCATGCGAGAAAATGGAAGCCAGGCTGCCCAAAGCAGCCCGCTGTTCCAGATGCTGTACCTTGATGCGGTTCTGCTCGTTTTCATTCTCGTCAGAGATCAATATCAGAATGCCCTGCAGTTTGTTTTTCTCATTATTGATGGGCATGGCGCGGATATGGGCTGAAAACGCTTGCCCGTCTCGCCTGTGCAATGAGACAATTCCCATTTCATGGGTTTCAATGCCTGCCAGGGCAATCTCCATGGCTTCCATCAGGCCATCCGCGCCGATCAGAACATCCGATATCGGGCTTTTCTCAATTTCCTTGAAGGTATAGCCAAGAATGTTTTCCGCAGTCTGGTTAATCTCCATGACCTTCAGGTTACGGTCCACGATGATGACGGCATCTTTGGTGTTCTGGATCACCTGATCATATTTTCGCAGGCTGTTCTTCAGGTTTTCATTTTGGTTCTTGAGGTACATCTCAAGAATGTATCGCTGAAGCAGGGAGGCCAGCAAACCACTGACAACCTCAAGTCGTTTAGAAATGAGAGGTAAATTTCCGGTCTTGAACCCGCCCGCTGAGATCAATCCCAAAACGCCTTCCCCCTCGGTGAGCCGGGATATCAGCAGGTATTCCATGCCAGTCTCCTGGGCATAATTCTGCAGACGGGTAAATGGCAGTTCTCCCTGTCTCCACAGGCAGATCCGCCCCTGGAAATTCAATTCCTCCAGGTTGACTGATTTTGGGAATGCCTTTTCTTTTTCAATCGCTGCCAGTTTGGTAAAACCCAGGTTGTTGGCCCGTGCGTGATAAATACACAGCAAATCCACACCGGCAAAACGCTTTGCTTTCTGTAAAAACTCTTTCAGCATGGCCTGGATATCTTTTTCAGAATGAAAAGACAACAACTCGGTGATGTCACCGAGAAGTTTGTCTTCATCTTTACAAGAAACCCTTTTTTTTGTCTCTTCCTGATCGATGGAGGAATATTCCATTTTCTGACAGCCTGGTGCAAAAGGATTAGGTAATCATTCGCCGTAAGTGAGCGGGTAAAATGCCTTCCATGGCGCGGTATTTTGCCACCGTACGGCGTGCAACAAAGTGCCCGCGCGCTTCCAGTAATTTTACCAATTTTGAGTCGCTTAAGGGGCGCGTTTCGGCGGAAATAATCTCCCGCATGATGGTGCGAATATTCAGGCTGCGATCAAAGAAAGACGCCAGCGGCACAATTTGTTTGGATGGCAATTGAACGGTTTTATTGGCTACCGCCCGCGAGATGGTGGATTCATGTACATCCAGTTCCACAGAAAGCTGAACGCGTGTGATCGGCTCGATAAATTTTGGGCCCTTAATGATGAAATCACGCTGCATCTTCACCAGGTTGTACATCAGACGGCGCATGGTATGGTTGCGTTGCTGCAGGCACTTCACAAACAGAGATGCCCGCTCCAGATCCTCTTTCCAGACGTCTTTCTGTTCCTCAGCAGCGGTTTTGACGGCTTTTCGGAACAGCGGGTTGACCCGCAAGGTACCGCCGATGGGCATGATGATTTCCACAATCAACGATTGTTCTGGATCTTCATTCATGTAGCTGATGATAATATCTGGGCGATGATACACCTGGGTGGCCGAAACAGCCGGATTACGCATATCGCCCCAGTGGGACCGCGCCGGGAACGGGTTCAGATTTTCGCTGATAAAAGACACCGCCTCGTGAACCTCGGTCACCGAGCAATCGTATTTGTGGGCGATCTCCGAAAACTGACGCTTGCTCAGCAGATCCATGGCTTCATTGACAATCTTCGTCGCCAGCTCAGGGACTGTCTGGTTTTCAGCCAGAATCTCGATTTGCACCTGTAATGCCTCACGCGGATTCAAAGACCCAACACCTATGGGGTCTGCCCGCTGGATCATGCGTCGAATCGTATTGATTTTACCCAGGGGAACGTGGAAATACTGCGCCAGTTCAAGCGGATCGACAGTCAGAAACCCATCATCGTCCAGGTTGGATAACAGGAAGATGGCGTATTGCCTGTCTGAATCAGCCAGATCCGGCATGATCTGTTTCAACACATAAGTAGGTAAATCTTCGGTGATAGGCGAATAATCATGCCCATCCAGATAGTCATCTGTCTGTTGATCAGAACGCGGGGTAAAATCATCCTTTGGAGAAATAAATACGACAGGATCTTCCGGGCTCAAATCTTTGGGCACACTGCAGACAGGGCAATTCTCGCGCTCCTGCAGTAACCGGCCGCAGGTGGGACAGCGACGTTCATCCCGCAACTCCAGAGCCGGGTTGGATGACAGTTCAGACTCGATCTCCTGCTTGATTTCATCAATCGTCATTTGCAGTAATGTCATCGTCTGCGCAAGATGAGCTGTTGTTAGTGGCCTGAGTTCCTGACTGGTTCGCTGAAGCATAGAAATCCCTCATGCAGTAGTATATTCGCGCAAGCCTTATGATGCAAGTTACGTGCCATATATTTCTTTGTGTCCAACCCACTCCCCCTGTACATTGCCATAAACTCTGCTATCATCTGTAATGTTTTGATGTAAGACTGGACAGTTATTTAATATTGTGGTGTAAGATTACTCATACATTTCACTATCATATTCAGGAGCTTGTAAATCATGACTGTGGACTTCATCAAGCCTGCCAATCGGGTGTCGGCATTCAAACCTTACTTCTTCTCCATTCTTGGAAAGAAGATCAAGGAGCTCCAATCTCAGGGTGTCGATGTAATCAGACTGGATATGGGCTCGCCCGATCTTCCCCCTGCGGATTTCATCATCGACTCGATGACGCAGTCCGCCCGGGCCGCCAACGCGCACGGTTATACCGCGTATGGAGGCATCACCCAGTATCGTGAAGCCATTGCCGCATTTTATAAGAAACGTTTCAATGTCGATCTTGATCCGGTTTCTGAAATTGTTGGCCTGATTGGCTCCAAGGAAGGGCTTTTCGATTTACCCATCGTCCTGGCAAACCGCGGCGATGTGATCCTGATCCCTGATCCCGGCTATCCGGTATATCAATCCGGCGCCGAGCTGGTGGGAGCGGATATTCATTATATGCCGCTGGTAGCGGAGAACAATTTTCTCCCGGATCTGAAAGCCATCCCTGAAAAAGTGGCGTATCGTGCGAAGATCATGTGGATTAACTATCCCAACAATCCCACCGGCGCAGTGGCTCCCATGTCATTCTTTGAGGAAGTGGTTGATTACGCCCGTAAACATGAGATCGTGATCGCCCATGACGCCCCCTACACCGAGATTTGCTATGACGGCTATGTTGCCCCCAGCATTCTTCAGGTTCCCGGCAGCAAGGATGTGGTGGTTGAGTTCAACTCCCTGTCAAAAGCCTACAACATGGGCGGATGGCGTTTGGGTATGGCTGTCGGTAATTCGGCAGTGATAAAATTACTGAATACGTATAAGAGCCAGGTCGATAATTCACACTTCCATCCCATTCAGATTGCCGGAGCCACCGCCCTCACCGGTGATCAAACCTGGCTGCAGCAGCGCAATGATATCTATAAAGAACGCCGTGATATCATATTAAAAACCTTGAGAGAGGTTGGCTTCACAACCGAAACGCCGCCCTCAACAATTTATATCTGGGCAAAAATCCCGGCCCGATTTACCGACTGTGTTGAATTTTGCGACAGACTTCTCAAGGAAACAGGCGTCTCCTTAACACCCGGTGTGGTGTATGGCGATTACGGTAAGGGATACATCCGTGTCTCGCTTGGTATTGCTACCGACCGCTGCCGTGTTGCAATGGAACGCCTGCAGGAATGGATTAAAAAACAATAATTTTGCATGAATAAAAAGTCCTACACAACCGAAACACACGACGAACAGGCTATTCTGGTTGGTGTAGATCTGCGGTCTGAAAATCAGCTCCTTCAAATGGAAGATTCACTGGAGGAGCTGGCTTTATTGGCTGATACCGCTGGTCTGGAGATCGTTGGCGAAACCTACCAAAAACTCGACCGGCCCAACCCGGAAACGCTGATCGGCGGCGGAAAAGTGGAAGAAATTCGCATCCTTCTAGATGAAACCGGTGCGAAAACTTGCATTTTCGATACTGAACTGAACCCTCGCCATCAAAGAGAACTCGAAAACAAACTGGGTGATAATATCAAGATACTGGATCGTACCGCTTTGATCCTGGATATCTTTGCCCAGCACGCTAAAACCAGAGAGGGCATCCTTCAGGTGGAGCTGGCCCAGTATGAATATCGTCTGCCCCGCCTGACCCGCGCCTGGACCCATCTGGCTCGTCAGGCAGGTGGAGCATCTGGGCGGTCCGGCAGCGCAGGTGGTGTGGGTTTACGCGGTCCTGGAGAAACGCAGCTTGAAGTGGATCGCCGCGAAATCAATGCACGTATCTCCTTCCTCAAAAAGGAGCTGGAAAAGGTGCGTGAACATCGCCAGCGCCATCGAGTTCAGCGCAAGCGGTCCCGCATTCCAATTGTCTCTCTGGTTGGCTATACGAACGCAGGTAAATCTACATTGCTGAACCAGATCTCCGGTGCCGATATCTACGCCGCCGACCAGTTGTTCGCCACTCTTGATCCCACCACCCGGCGGGTTAAGCTTCCGGGCGGCGAGCAGGCGCTCATGACCGATACAGTTGGGTTTATTCAAAAATTACCCACCCAACTCGTGGCTGCTTTCCGAGCCACACTGGAAGAAATATCGGAATCCGACCTGCTGGTTCATGTGGTGGATATCAATCACCCCAATGCGCTGGCGCAGTGGAAATCGGTCCAGGATACGTTGACTGCTATCGGAGCAGATCACATCCCCATGATCACGGCCCTCAACAAGGTCGATTTGCTTCCTGACCCAGATAAGGCGGTCGATATCCTCTCCGATTACAAGGATTCCATTGCCATCTCCGCCCAATCAAAATTTGGTCTAGCTGATCTGCTGGAGCGTATCGAAGACAGTCTGTTCCGAAATTTTGTATTGATTGATGTGGTTTTACCTTACACCGAAGGCAACCTGCTGTCGCAAATCCATGACATGGGGATGGTGGAGCTCATTGAGCATAACCGCCAGGGGACTCATGTGAAGGCGCGCATCCCGGGCCGTTTAATCGCCAGTTTTAAGCCGTATCTGAATGCCGGTTTGCAGACCGCCGAAGAGGATGAGCAAGCCTTTTACCTGCCGGATGATGACGAACAAAGCGACAGCACTGAAGTAATAGAATAATCAGTGCTGATTTTTGAGAGCCCATAATCAGGCTCTCTGCTTCTGTACATGCAACAGCAAAGACCCAACCTCTCCACTGCAAAAGGTTGGGTCTTTGCTCGCATATGCCTGAAGCACTGCGATAAGTTTGAACTGGAATCCGAACTATTTCTTCTTGTCTTCTTTGGCGATGACTTCGCGGCCCTGATAAAAACCGCAATTATTACATACGGTATGAGGCAAAATCATCTCACCGCAATTGCTGCACTGTACCAGGTTGATTGCTTGCAGCGCATCATGGGCTCGGCGGCGATCACGGCGCCCTTTTGACATTTTTCTCTTAGGAAGTGGTACCATCAAAAATCTCCTCTTAGCGATCCAACGAAAATCACTGCGTGATTATAATAAAATCGGTTGAAAAGTCAAGTTATTACTCTTCAGGCGACGCATGATTATAACACAACTTGTCGGTAAATTTCTCAATCTCCTCTACGGGCCGCTCTCTTTTATGTATGGCATTGTTTCCTGGATGGTATCCTTCGGACAGTGGAGGAACTGGATCGATGCGGTGATACCATACCTTGCCGGGCCTACCCTTCTGGAGATTGGTTACGGGCCAGGTTATTTGCTGAACAGGCTGCAAAACGGATCCTACCGCTTACTTGGCCTGGATGCCAGCCGGCAGATGTCTCGTGCAGCCCTGCGTCGTTTGAGATCCGCATCGCCCGCGGACAAGAACAGGCATACAAACGGCATCGTGATACGCGGGAGTGCTCTGCACATACCCCTCCCTACCCAAAGTATCGACACCATCGTATCCACATTTCCGGCCCCGTATATATTTGATCCGCACACCTTATCTGAGATCCGGCGGGTATTGAAACCCACCGGCAGGCTGCTGATTCTCCTATCAGTTCAAATGCATGGAAAGACAATCCCATCGGCAATTCTTTCACTGCTGTATCGCGTCACAGGTGAATCACCCAGAGACCCCATCATCATTGAGAGCCTGGTACGTAAAAAGTTTCTTGATGATGGATTTGAGCCTGGCATTGAATGGCTTGAGGTTCCTCATGCCCGCCTTTTACTCATTAAAATATAATATTATGTATTTTCCGGTAAGGCTTTGCAAAATTTTGATACTGAAAGTACAATTATTGTATGGAAATTCAAATCGCAGTCGCAAAAATAAACAAATGTGGAACCATGGAGAGCGGTGACACGCTCGAATCGGTGGAAAGACCCAACGGTGGTGAGACAGTAGTCATGGCTGACGCTCTGGTTTCAAACCAATCAGCCAAGGTGATTTCTTCCTCAGTGGTACGCACGGTTACCAGCCGCATTGCTGAAGGTGTCCGCGATGGAGCAGCGATCCGGGCCGCCTCAGATGCCCTGTACACAGATCACAACGGACAGGTTGCCTCTTACCTTAATGTAATCTCTGTTGATTTGCAGACCTGTACCATTGTCATTTCACGAAACAACTCCACGCCCGTGTATATTTGCATGCGTGACCGAATTGAAAAGCTTTCCGGAGAGAGCAATCCCATTGGAATGAACCGGAGTGTAAAACCTTCGATCACTGAAATTCCGCTCGAAGTCGGATTAACAGTGATCGCCTTCACAGAAGGCCTGTTGAAAGCAGGGTCTGGTTCCGGCCTTTCCTTTGAGATGGATACCCTGATCGAATCGTTGCTTGAAGAGCAGGAACCCTCCGCTCAGGCCGTCGCAGATACCATTTTGTCTGATGCGATCCGTATGGATAACCGCCAGCCGCAAAACGATATGTCCATCGTGGTTTTACGCGTCCTGGCGCATTCAGTCGATTCTGTCCGCAGAATGACCATCCAATTGCCCTACGGCATACCGGATTGTCCTTGCTGATTTTTAAAACGTCCTGATAGGACGCCCCTCTATAGAAAAATGACATTGGAGTATAATTGGTCAGCCGCCCACCTGGACCGGTATTTGTTTGTTTTGGAGGAGAGAACGAATGCGTGATCGCGTAGTCAGAATCATTATCATCATCATTCTGCTTGCCATCGGGATCTGGATCAATTTCCCGAATAACAACGGAATCAAAATCGGTGAATTCAAACGATCTCTGGATGTTGTACAGGGTCTCGACTTGCAGGGTGGCCTGCAGATCCTGTTGGAAGTTCCCGAAGGGTTTGATGCAACCTCTGAAGACCTTGACGTCGCACGGCAGATCCTTGAAAACCGTGCCAACGGTCTGGGCGTCAGTGAGGTCGTTTTTCAGGTAGCCGGTTCTCGCCGCATCCTGGGCGAGTTCCCAGGTCTGACCGATACCAGTGAGGTGGTGGATGTACTGAAAACCACCGGCCAGCTCGAGTTTGTTGATGTGGGCGACACACCACTTGATGCGGGAACCGCCATTACAACTGATCTGGGTGTTGCCGCTTCTACAGGAGAAACACCTGCTACCACAGCGACTGCCGAAGTTACTGCTGAAGCAACAACAGAAGCAACGACTGAGCCTACTGCGGAGGCAACCGCTTCACCCACCTCCGAAGCTACACCGGCTGAGGGTGCTCCCGTTGTCTACCATACCATCATGACCGGCGATCAGTTGAAAAATATCCGCGTGGAATACAGCGAAACCCTGGGATATTACATCTCCTTCGAACTGGAACCTGAAGGCGCTCAAATTTTCAGCGACTTCACCTCCAATAATGTGGGGAAATACCTGGCCATCGTGCTGGATAAAAAGGTTGTTTCTTCCCCTGGTATCAACGATGCCATTACCTCCGGTCAGGCGATCATTCAAGGCAGTTTCACCAGTGATAGCGCAAACGCGCTGGCCATTCAACTCCGCTATGGTTCGCTGCCCATCCCGCTGGTGGAAGCTGAAACCCGTGTGATCGGCCCCACCCTTGGCGAAGACTCGCTCAACAAAAGTCTGATTGCGGGTGCCATTGGTTTTGTCATTATCGCCCTGTTCATGATCATCTATTACCGCCTGCCTGGGGCCATTGCCATCCTGGCGATCGGCATGTACGGATTAATCACGCTGACCATTTATAAACTCCTGCCGGTCACGCTCACGCTGCCCGGTATCGCCGGTTTTCTGCTCAGTACCGGTGGCGCACTGGATGCGAACATCCTCATGTTCGAACGTCTGAAGGAAGAATTACGCGGTAATCGCAAGATTGCCCAGGCTCTGGAACTGGCCTGGAAACGCGCATGGCCTTCCATTCGTGATTCAAACATCGCTTCCGCATTGATCAGTATTGTCCTGTTCGCTTTTGGATCCGCCTACGGGGCCAGCACGGTGAAAGGCTTTGCCATCACACTGTTGATCGGTGTGATCGTCAGCGTATTCAGTGCTTTCATGTTCACCAGAACTTTCCTGTCTGAAATTCTCAATGCGCTCACTATTACCAATTTTAAGCGCTGGTTTGGAATATAAGGAGCGATAGAAATGCTTGATATCCTTAGCAAACGATACGTTTTCTTTATCATCTCTCTGGTGATTATCCTGCCGGGTCTCATCATTCTGGCCATCAACGGGCTGCCTTTCTCCATTGATTTCACCGGCGGCAGCTTTCTGGAACTTCGCTTCGAATCCGGACAGGTACTTTCACATGATGATGTGATTGCAATTTATGGTCAGTACGGCATCGGAGATGTGCAGATCCAAACCGCAAATGAGGATATGCTGATCATCCGTTCGCAATTCATGGAAGAATCCACCCGGGCTGATATTGTGGCCGATATGGAAACCAAATCCGGTAGCGCCATCGAAGTGCAGCGTTTTGACAGCGTCGGGCCATCCATCAGCCGCGAGGTCACCGCGCAGGCAGCCATGGCGGTTGGTGTCGCCGCATTGGGTGTGATCCTTTACATCACATTTGCATTCCGTGGTGTTCAGCATGCCTTCCGTTATGGTATTTGCGCCATCATCGCCATGCTGCATGATTTTCTGGTTCTGCTCAGTGTTTCAGCCATCGGTGGAAAATTCTTCGGCTGGCAGTTTGACACGCTCTTCCTGACGGCTTTCTTAACCGTGATTGGTTTCTCGGTGCAGGACAAGATTGTGGTGTTTGACCGTATTCGTGAAAACTCCAACATTTACCGCCGCATCTCCTTCGAAAAACTGGCCAATCACTCCATCGTGCAGACCCTTGGACGCTCGATCAATACCCAGTTGATGACCTCTGAATTCCTGCTGCTGTCGATGGCTCTCTTCGGCGGTACGACACTGCGCGACTTCTCAATCATCATGCTGATTGGTCTGTTCATGGGAACTTATTCTTCCATTTTTATCGCTGCACCGGTCCTGGTGATCTGGGATAACAAGGAATGGAAGAACTGGTTCAAGACCCGCACAACTACGACGACTACGACGAAATAATCCTTTGACAAAAAAGGTTCTGGAAACCCATCCAGAACCTTTTTTATTGTTGTACCATGTACATAAATCGTTCTTATCTGTGCTTGATCTTTAAATAAAAATAAACATGGAGATAGAATAATGACTAAAGAAGCAGTATTAATTACCGGAGCAAATGGTGAAATCGGTCATGGGTTGATCGATTACCTGCAACAAAGTTGTGATTACGAAATTCTTGCTCTTGATATTCAGCCTTTGGATGAAATGCTTTCCGGCGCCTGCCATCAGTTTATCCAGGGTGATATTCTGGATGTCAATTTGTTGGATGATATTTCAAACCGCTTTTCCATCCGGACGATTTTCCATCTGGCTTCCCTGCTCTCTACCGGTGCAGAGAAAAGACCCGAACTTGCCCACAATGTGAATGTGAATGGCACCTTCAATTTGCTGAAGATGGCCGATAAACTGGGCGAGAAATCCGGTCATCCCACCAAATTCATCTACCCGAGCTCCATTGCTGCATATGGACTGCCCGGTCCGGAAGGCAAAGTAGTCGCAGGTAAAGTACGTGAGGATCAGTATATCTCCAACTGCATCACCATGTACGGTATCAACAAACTGTATTGCGAGAACCTGGGTCGCTATTTTATGGGTTATTATGGACAGATCCGCCCCGAAGGCGCCCGCAAGAATGTCGATTTTCGTGCCGTGCGGTTCCCAGGATTGATCAGTTCCATCACTCTGCCAACCGGTGGAACCACCGATTACGGCCCTGAAATGATCCATGCCGCGGCACAGAACAAGCCCTATGCTTGCTTTGTCCGTCCGGATACCCAACTGCCCTTCATGGTCATGCAGGATGCCATCAAATCGTTGATCATGCTGGAATCAGCACCTCGTGAAATCCTCTCACAGACTACATACAATGTGAGCAGTTTCAGCCCCACCGCCGGTGAACTGGTCGATATCGTCAAAAAAGCCTTCCCTCAGGCCGAGATCACATTCAAGATCGATCCGGGTCGGCAAAGCTTTGTGGATACCTGGCCGGCGGATATCGATGACAGCGCAGCCCGCAAGGATTGGGGTTGGAAACCTGATTACGATCAGACCCGCGCCTTCAATGAATTGCTTATTCCTGCGGTCAAACAACGTTATGCTGCAAAAGTATCAGGCTAATTTGATATAATATTCTCGCTTCAACTGCTTGTTGATCTTTAAAAAATGGCGGATTGGACATTCCATCCGCCATTTATTTCCCAGAATCCTCCCATCTCCGGATATTCATTTATGGCGAGAAAATCAATCGGTTACGTTAAATTAGAATGGGTTTGCCCAAACTGCAATACAAAAAATCCCGGACCGCAGAAAACATGTTCGGCGTGCGGCGCGCCGCAGCCGGCGGATGTTAAATTCATCAAAGCAGTGCACGACGTGCTCATCTCCGATGAAAAAGAACTGGAGATGGCCAAAGCCGGGGCTAATGTGCATTGCCCGTACTGCGGAGCCAGAAATCTCTCGGGAGCAGAAATCTGTACACAATGCGGTGCCAATCTAAGTGAAGCAAAAGCCAGGTTGACCGGTCAGGTGCTTGGTGCACTCCAGAACCAGGCTCAGGCTGAGACACGTAGTATCGCCTGCCCTGCATGCCAGACTCCCAATCTCTTTGATGCCGCGTTCTGCATTGCCTGCGGCGCTTCCCTGACATCCGAAACAACGCCAGGTATGCAAGCGGATGCTTTCACGCAGCCTCCTGCCGCCCCTGCCCTGACCGGCAAGAAAATGAACCCGTTAGTCATCATCATGCCTGTTGCTTTGGTGGTGCTGGCCTTCGTTCTGTTTCTCATCTTCTCAAACAAGAAAACGGATCTGACTGCCCAGGTAACGGATGTCTCCTGGGTACGGAGCATCGTCGTGGAAGAGTACGGCCCGGTCAGTGATACCGATTGGCGGGCAAATATCCCGTCTGACGCAATCATCGGCGATTGTGATTACGAATACCATCACACCTCCTCAGAACCTGAAGCGGTATCAACTGAGGTCTGCGGTACGCCATACGTGGTGGATAACGGCACCGGGTACGGTGAAGCGGTAACGGACTGTGAATACGAGGTTTACGAGGAACGCTGTGAGTTCACCACTGATCAATGGCATGCGCTGACCACCGTTTCGCTGGATGGTACCGGGAACAATCCCTCCTGGCCGAACACCAATCTCACTTCTTCACAGCGAGAAGGCGACCGCAGCGAGGAATACCGGATCCTGTTTGACACCGGTTCCGATACCTATACCTATACCACCGGCAGTTTTGATGAGTATCAGCAATACGGTCTGGGAAGTGACTGGCTTCTCACGGTGAATGCTTTTGGGAGAATCACCAAAATACTGCCTGCAGATTAATCGGGGGAATCTTTACCAGGCAAACAAAAAGCAAATATCATTTACATTAGTTCCGGTTGGCCCTGGGGTTAAGCCGGAACCAACTTGTTTAAAATAGCTCCACGAATCATTGCGAGCCAGGTATTCATCAGGATCCAGGCCTTTAGCAAGACCTGATTGGTATGTTTCGCCGGTGACCACAGCTCCAGCCGCGTCCGTCGGTCCATCCTCGCCATCAGTTGCCAGAGCAATCATGGCAACGTTTTCCAAACCATCCAGAATCTTCACTCCGGCCAGCGCCATTTCCTGATTTCGTCCGCCCCTCCCGTTTCCATGCAGATGAACGGTTGTCTCACCGCCGGCCAGCATGCAAAAAGGCCGTTCAAGCGGGTGCCCGGTGGTTGCGGCTTCACGCAGCATGGCGGCCAGTTGCGCCCCTATCTGGCTGGCTTCACCCTGCAAGGAGTTGGTGAGCAAACGGGTGCGATAACCCGCTCGTTCGGCTTCATGCAGGGCAGTCTGGCAGGCATAATAATTGTCGCCCAAAATCAGTGTAACGGCACGGTCCAACCACTGGCTGCCGGGTTTCACAGTTTCAGGTTTTTTCGCCTGCATACCTTCCAGAAGATACTGCCTCACACTCGATGGAATTTTTTGGGTGATTGCATGGCGTTCCAGCACGTCCCAGGCATCAGCAAACGTGCTCGGATCGGCTGTGGTTGGGCCGGATGCGATGATATCGGGCGGATTACCGATCACATCTGAGAGAATCAGCGTGATCACTCTGGCGGGATAAAGCAGACGCGCCAGCCCGCCTCCTTTCAGAACCTCCAGGTGTTTGCGCAGGATATTCATCTCATTAATCGTTGCCCCGCAGGATAGTAACAAATCAGTGGTAGTCTGCATTTCGGCCAGTGATATTTCATCGACCGGCAGCGTCATCAACGCGGAACCGCCTCCTGTAATCAAGCAGAACACCAGATCCTCCCGGGTCACCTGTTTTGCAAAGTCAGCATTTGCCTGAGCGCTGTCCACACTCTGGGGGCCGGGAACAGGGTGATTTCCAACCAGAATCTCGATCTCCCCAACATCCCTCACCCCGACTGGCAGGTGCTTGGTGATGATCCGCCCTCCGCTGATCCGGTCACCCAGAACTTCGCACAGACCTTCTGCCATGCCCACCACCGCTTTGCCCGCGCCGGTGACAAAGATCCGTTTAAAGCCGGATAAATCGATATCAAGCGCCCCGGCAATTGACAAACATTGATCATTTTTATGCAGGTTTCCGAGAATTAACTGGCGTGGATTTACCGAATTCAACGCGGTTTGAACAATTCTTTGAACTTTTTCGGGAATTGGGTTTTGCATTTCAGGAGAAAATATTCTATAATTCATGAGCCGCAAGGTAATGAAAATCCAGCAAAACAATGATTAAAGACAAATACATATACCGCTGTCCTCATATAAAATCTATTGCACATAATATGGTCAACAATCATATCATATCTGTGATAGATAATTTTCCATGGGAGATTGAAAAGTGAACGACGACATTATGACTGGTTTGTTTAAGCCAAAATCGATTGCAGTGGTGGGCGCGTCAGCAACGCCAGGGAAAATCGGATACACCGTCCTGAAAAACCTGATCGACAGCAAATACAGCGGAATCATCTACCCGATCAACCCCTCGGGTGGTGAGATTCTCGGCATGAAAACTTATGCCTCCGTTCTGGATGTACCCGATCCCATCGATACCGCAGCCATTACCGTCCCGGCGAAGTTCGTTCCCCAGGTCGTTGAAGATTGCGGCAAAAAAGGCATTAAAGGCCTGGTGATCATTACCTCCGGTTTCAGTGAGGTAGGAAATCATCCGTTGGAAGATCAGATCGTTGAATCAGCCAGGAAATACGGCACCAGAATTCTGGGCCCGAACATCGTGGGTGTGCTCTCCAACGGCGATCACATGAACGCCTCTTTTGCCCCCTTCCTGCCCTTCCCCGGCAAATCAACCCTCATCTCTCAGAGCGGCGCCCTGTTGATCGCTCTGGATGCGGCTTCCTACACCCGTAAAGTGGGTTTTGACAAACTGGTCTCCATTGGAAATATGTCGGACGTCGATTTCGCTGATATTATCACCAGCCTGAACGACGACGAGAACACTCATTGTATTGCCCTGTACATCGAAGGCCTCAAAGAAGGCCGCAAATTCATGGAAGCAGCCAGAAACTCCACCAAACCCATCATTGCCCTCAAATCTGGTACTTCCTCACACGGTGCGGCTGCTGCTGCTTCACATACCGGTTCGCTGGCCGGCGCTGCCAAAGTATACGGCGCTGCCTTCAAACAATCAGGCATTATCCAGGCCGCTGACCTGAACAACCTGTTTGACCGCACCCAGGCCCTCTCTCTGCAGCCCCCGATGAACGGCGACAACCTGCTCATCGTCACCAATGGCGGCGGTGTGGGTGTGCTGGCGACTGATGCAGCCGAACGCGATGGAATTCCGTTGAAATTCGCCCCCAAAGAAGTTCAGGACGAAATGAAGAAACACATGCCCGAGTTTGGATCGGCCAAGAACCCCGTCGATCTCACCGGCATGGCTGGTACTGAATGGTATAACGACACCGTGCAGTTCTCCATGGATCACCCCTGGGTGGACGGTCTGGTTGTGCTCTACTGCGAGACCGCCATCACCAACCCGTTGGAAATTGCCAAAGGTATCAAGAAAGCCACCGATGCTGCCAAAACCAAAGACAAACCGATCGTGGTGTCCTTTGTCGGCGGCGAGAATTCCGATGCGGCCATTCAATGGTTGATCGAGAATGGCATCCCTGCTTACAACTCACCGGAAGGCGCCATCAACGCCATGGCCGCCCTGCGCGAGCAGGCCAAAGCCAAGATCACCGTGGCAGATAAATTCAAACCCTACGGCGATTATGACAAAGAAACCGCCCTCAAGGTCATTGCCAAAGCCCGCGCTGACGGACGTGAATCCCTCACCGAGATCGAGGCCAAACAGGTCTTCGAAGCCTACGGTCTGCCTACCACCAAAGGCCTGCTGGCCAAGAACGAAGCGGAAGCAGTTGAATACGCCCGCAAGATCGGCTACCCGGTTGTGATGAAAATCGTGTCCCCCGAGATCCTGCACAAATCCGATGCCGGCGGTGTGAAGGTCAACATCAAAGACGATGCGGCTGCCAAAGACGCCTACAACACCATCCTGGTCAATGCCAAGAACTACAAAGCCGACGCCAATATCCACGGCGTTCTGGTTCAGGAAATGGCTCCCTGGGGCACCGAGGTGATCCTGGGCTCCATCAACGACGCCACCTTCGGTCCAACCATGATGTTTGGTCTGGGCGGTATCTTCGTGGAAGTCCTCAAGGATGTCACCTTCCGTGTTTCACCCGTCTCTCAGAACCAGGCCATGATTATGCTGGATGAGATCCGTGGTGCACCCATCCTGGCCGGTGTTCGCGGTGAAGCCCCCCGCGATAAAGAAGCCATGGCCAATGCTGTGTGCCGCTACTCCAGCATGATCCTTGATCTGAAGGACGAAATCAGCGAATCAGATGCCAACCCTGTCCTGGTCTATGAAAAGGGCAAAGGCATCAAGATCGTGGATGCCCGTATCATTCTGAAGAAGAAATAAGCCACTCACAAAAGCATAAGATCGATAAGAGCCGCATCGAATGATGCGGCTCTTCTTTATCAACTATGATGACAGTATGTCTATACGAATTCAGGGTTTAAACAGGTTTACCAACCGGGTAGCGTTCAATTTCAACCCCTACTGATCGACTGAAACGGACTGCCCCGGGTTTCTCCACCCGTACCTGCACATGATGCACGCCAACGTGCTGTAAACAAATATCTGCCAGATCAGCGGCAAGCGCCTCCACGGTGTAACGGGCTGTACCCTCCACGTGAGCGATAATCTGCTTTGCCACCGTGCGATAATTCACGCAGTCATCGATTTGATCCGTTTTGCCTGCCGTAGAGGTATCGGTAAACAGTACGACATTGATGATGATATCCTGCCGATCAGAACGTTCCCGCTCCGATATGCCGATCACACCGCGTACCATCAGGTCTTTGATAAAAACTTTGTCCATTTAATGCTCCAATCAGGTTAAGTGTCTTCCGCCATCCAGATGAATAATTTCTCCCGTGATAATTTCAGGGCCTGCTGCCAGAAACAAAAAAGATTGCGTCAGTTCTTCCGGGTCAATCCAACGTTTGATTGGGTAATCGGAAAACAGCGCTTTTTCATCCACACCGCCGGCCGGCGCCAGCATGGCGCCCAATGCCAGCCCGTTGACCAGCACCCTGGGTGCCGCAGCAGCCGCCATAGACCGTGTTAACGCGGCCAATCCGGCTTTGGAGATGGTATACGGAAAATGATCCACCCCCGGACGTAAAGCGCGCCAGTCCAGTAAGTTGATCACCCGACCGGGCCGATCCGGCAGACCCAGTTGCACAAACCGCTGTGTTAGAAGAAAAGGCGCATCCAGATTGATCGCCATATGTTCCCGCCAATCCCGCAGGCTGGTATTTTCCATACGGATCGATTTGAAAATAGCCGCATTGTTGACCAGCACATCCACAGGGTTAATCTGCCAGCAGCGGCTCATAAACTCGCTGATTTCTTCTGTTTTGGCGAAATCCTGCTGGATGGTCCAGCATTTCACTCCCATTTGCTGAATAGCTTCCTGGGTATGCAACGCCTGTTCCTCAGAGTGCGAGTAATGGATGATCACATTGGCGCCGGCTTGCGCTGCAGCGATGGCCAGATATCGCCCCACCCGCACCGCACCGCCGGTGATCAGTACTGTTTTCCCCGCCAGGCTGAACCGATCCATGACCCACCTTTTCTGATCCTTTCAGAGATACTCGATTTACGTTGTATTGATGTTTCAATGGTATGGTACTTTGGAAAACATGTCAAGTTTCAACGGATTCAGGGTGACTTTGCTCTAACATGCCTTGGTTCGGATGGTAAAATTTTATATGCAGCCATTATTTACGTTCATTATTGGGAGAAGCCATGACACCAAATTCAAATCTTGAAACCAGGTCCATCAACACCCTGCGTTTCCTGTCAGCCGATGGGGTACAAAAAGCGAATTCCGGTCATCCGGGTTTGCCTATGGGAACCGCGGCAATTGCCTATACGATCTGGGGAAAACATCTCAAACATAACCCCAATAACCCAGAGTGGCCCAATCGCGACCGTTTTGTCCTTTCGGGCGGTCACGGTTCCATGCTGCTGTACAGTCTGCTGCATTTGTGCGGCTATCCTCTGCCTCTGGAGCAACTCAAACAGTTCCGTCAATGGGGCAGCCTGACACCGGGTCACCCTGAATATCCACTGACCCCCGGCGTTGAAACCACCACCGGCCCGCTCGGACAGGGTCTTTCAAATGGTATCGGGATGGCCATCGCTGAAGCACATCTGGCTGCCAGATACAACCAGCCAGGTTTCCAAATTGTGGACCACCATGTCTACGGCATCGTCACGGATGGGGATCTGATGGAAGGTGTGGCCTCAGAAGCTGCCTCGCTGGCCGGTCATCTTGGGTTGAATAAGATCATCTACTTCTATGACGATAACCGGATCACCATCGATGGATCCACCACGCTGGCCTTCACCGAGGATCGCGGAAAGAGATTTGAAGCTTACGGCTGGAATGTGCTGTACGTGAGGGATGGCAATTCGGTGGATGAAATCGACCTCGCCATTCAGGCCTGCAAAACCAGTGACCGGCCCAATCTGATCATTTGCCGCACCCATATTGGGTTCGGTCTGCCGACCAAACAGGATACCTCCGCCGCGCACGGATCGCCCCCTGGAGAGGATGAACTTAAAGCCGCGAAGACAGCACTGCACTGGGATGAGAACGGCAGTGTGGATGAAAAGTTTATCATCCCGTCCGATGTGCTGGATTACTTCCGACAGGCTGTTACCAACGGAGAAAAGGGAGAGAAAGAATGGACTGAACTTTTCAACCGCTACATGAAAGAGTATCCGGAACTGGCTGCAGAATTCTCCAGAAGGATGTCCGGGGAACTGCCTGAGGACATTGAGCAGTATCTGAAGCCATTCGCCGCAGATGAAAAAGGCATGGCAACCCGCAGCGCGTCCGGGAAGGTGATCAATCAATTAGCCGGGCACTTACCGGAATTGATGGGCGGATCGGCTGATCTGACCCCATCCAACAATACCTGGATCGACGGCGAAACTGCCTTCCAAAAAGACAATCACGCCGGCCGTTACCTTCACTTTGGTGTTCGCGAACATGGTATGGGATCGGTGATCAACGGCATGGCGTACCACGGTGGCATCATTCCGTACGGCGGCACCTTCCTCGTCTTTTCGGACTATATGCGTCCGGCGATCCGCCTGTCTGCCATTTCGCATTTACGCAGCGTCTGGGTTTTCACCCATGACAGCATCGGTCTGGGAGAAGACGGTCCCACCCACCAACCCGTGGAGCATCTGGCAGCCCTGCGCGCCATACCGAATCTCACCGTGATCCGCCCGGCCGATGCCAACGAAACGACCTATGCCTGGCTGTCAGCCCTGCGAAGTAAGAATGCGCCTACCGCGTTGATCCTCAGCCGGCAAAACCTGCCCACTCTGGATCGAAATGAGACTTCCGCCGCGGATGGCGTTTTGAAAGGCGCCTATGTTCTGCGCGATTTCGGTGACGGGAAACCTGACGTTTTGTTGATGGCGTCCGGCTCCGAGGTGAATCTCATCTACCGCGCAGCAGAACAGCTTTTAGAGAAGAATATTCGCTGCCGTGTGATTTCTTTCCCGTCCTGGGAATTGTTTGAAAAGCAGGATCCTGCTTACCGGCAAAGCGTGCTGCTGCCTGATGTGAAAAAGCGTCTGGCGGTTGAGGCGGCTGTGACATTCGGTTGGGAACGCTGGGTAGGCGACCAGGGAACCATCCTGGGTATCAATCGC
This sequence comes from Anaerolineaceae bacterium, assembly GCA_036825755.1. Classification (GTDB taxonomy): domain Bacteria; phylum Chloroflexota; class Anaerolineae; order Anaerolineales; family Anaerolineaceae; genus JAJFTV01. Next base: position 2,738 of record DAISXR010000003.1, on the reverse strand, counting down.
TATGGAGCCTCCGCTCCGGAAAAAGTCTTAATGGAGAAGTTTGGCTTTACCAAAGAGCATGTCGTTGAGACGGTGTTGGCGATGCTGAATGGAGATAAATCATGAAAATTGCTGTTGCCTGTGACCATGCCGGTTTCCCCTTAAAATCTGTCATTCTTGAAACCATCCAGGCAGAAGGTCACCTAGCAGTCGACCTGGGTACGGATAGCACTCAAAGCGTCGACTACCCTGATTTTACCGAAAAGCTGGGCCGTGAAATCCAGAGCGGCCGCGCGGAGAGAGGTGTGCTCATCTGTGGATCCGGTATTGGAGCCTGCATCGCCGCCAACAAGATGACCGGGATTTACGCCTCCATCTGCCATGATACCTACTCCGCGCATCAGGGCGTAGAACACGATCGCATGAACGTTTTATGTCTGGGAGCTCGCATCATCGGTCCGGAACCCGCCAAAGAAATTGTCAGGGCCTTTCTTGCCGCGCAGTTCGTCGCTGAAGAACGACATATCCGCAGAACGGGAAAAATCCGGCAAATGGAAGAAAAGATGAATCGTGAAGGGAGTCAATAATGACCGAACAGGGAACCGATAGGATCCAAAAGATCCATGAACTCGGGCAATCCATCTGGTACGACAACATACAGAGACGCCTGATCCAAAATGGTATGCTCAAAGATTTAATCGATCATGGTCAAATATACGGCATCACTTCCAACCCGAGTATTTTCCAAAAAGCCATTGCTGATTCCACCGATTATGATGATGCCATTACCCCTCTGAAAATAACCGGTAGCACAGCCGAAGAAGCCTTTTATAGCCTTGCGATTGAGGATATCCAATCCGCTGCGGATTTATTCAGCAGTCTGTACGAAAGCAGTGGCGGGCAGGATGGCTACGTCAGTCTGGAAGTGAACCCGCTCCTGGCTCGCGACACCGAAGCGACGATCAAAGAAGCCGAATTGCTGTGGATCAAGGTTAACCGGCCCAATTTGATGGTCAAAATCCCGGCGACCAAAGAAGGGCTTCCGGCCATCCGATCCTGCATCGCCAAAGGTTTGAACATCAACGTGACCCTGATTTTCTCCAACGAACGGTATTCCGAGGTGATGAAAGCCTATCTGGCCGGTTTGGAAGATCGTCTGGCTCAGGGACTGCCGCTTGATCGCATCGCATCGGTTGCCTCCTTCTTTGTCTCGCGTGTGGATACAAAGGTGGATGCTGCGTTGAACCGGTTGTCCGATGACGGCATCATCTCGCCGGAGGTATGCCATGATCTTCAGGGCAAGGCGGCGGTTGCCAATTCCCGCATTGCCTACCAGTTGTTCCGGAAGGTCTTCGGCGCTGAAAGGTTCGCCAGTCTCAAAGCTGCTGGTGCCCGTACGCAGCGCCCTTTGTGGGCTTCCACGAGCACCAAGAACCCTGCCTATCGCGATGTCATGTATGTAGATGACCTCATTGCTCCTGATACGGTCAATACCGTCCCGCCGCAAACGCTGACCGCTATCCAGGATCATGGGGCCACTCAAATCGGGATCCCTGAAGATCCATCCGAATCGCATCGCATCCTGGATCAACTATTCAAACTCGGCATTTCGATGCAGGCTGTCACTACCGAGCTGGAAGAGGAAGGCGTGGCCGCTTTCTCGAAATCATTCGAAAGTCTGCTGGATACATTAAAAGAAAAGGTGGCATGATGAAAACACAACTCGGTTTACTGGCTCCCTACGTCAACCGGCGGTTGGATTGGCACGGTCAGAACAGAACCATAAACCGGTTGTTTGATCATGACATTACGCTTTGGGGCGGTACCGGCGCCCCGGGTGAAGAGATTGCCAACCGGTTGGATTGGTTGGGCCTCCCAACCGAAAGCTCCACACTCATCCCGGATCTGGAGGCGGTTTACCAGGAGCTGCTGGATGAGGGATATAACACCGCCGTTCTTTTGGGAATGGGCGGATCCTCGCTGGCTCCTTTTGTCACTTCGTCGATCCAGCAGGGCTTTTCAGCCAGACCTTCAAAAGCCCTGCAATTGATCGTGCTGGATTCCACCAGCCCGGATCAAATCCAAACGGTGTGCGATTCGATTGAGTTACCCAAGACAGTCTTTATCATCTCGTCCAAATCCGGCACCACCAGCGAAACCAAAGCGCTGGCTGATTTCTTCTGGCAGTACACCGTGAAATCCGGTGAAGAAACGCCCGGCCGGCATTTTATGGCCGTCACCGACCCGGGGAGTATGGTTGTTGAGGATTCCCGTCAAAAGCAGTACCGCGCCATATTTGAGGCCAATCCGGAGGTCGGCGGCCGATTTTCTGCATTAACCACATTTGGTTTGCTGCCTACCAGCCTGCTGGGGATCAATCTGGAAGATTACCTGGGTGCTGCCCAAAAAGCCGCCATGCAATGCGGCCCCTCCACACCGGCACAGGAAAACCCCGGCCTCTTTCTGGGAACGGTTCTGGCAGAAGCGGCTTCGCTTGGGATGGACAAGGCAATCATCCTTGCCGATCCTGAGGTGGCATCGTTCGGAGTGTGGGCTGAGCAGTTGGTGGCGGAGAGCAGCGGGAAGAACGGAGTGGGGATCATTCCGGTAGCCCAGGAACCTGTATTCTCACCGGATACCTATTCACCTGACCGTGTATTTGTTTATTTACGATCATCCGGTGGGCTGGATCCGCTGGTAGAAACGCTTGCTGAAAGCAACCGTCCGTATCTGACCTTTGACTTTTCTCAAGTGGATGA
>DAISXR010000002.1:71880-83591 GCA_036825755.1 Anaerolineaceae bacterium | reverse complement strand
GCGCCATGTCACACCTGATGGGATTGGCAGATTGGATCGATCTGGATACGCCCATGCTGATCTCAAATGATCCCTTTGTAGGGCTCACTTACACGGAGAATGCCACGCTCATCCCGCCGGCTGGTCCGGGCATTGGTCTGAAATTGAAACCCGGCTTTCCGGAATAGTTTTCAGGCTTCCCATCATTATTAATCCACACAGCCGGAGATCCTTCTCCGGCTGATTTGTTGTTAAGACAAAATACGGGCGCCACTCCGCCCCTTCCACAACGCTGTTTACAACGCGCGTTGGTTACAGCACTCGTTGGTTTCAATGCAAGCTGGTTACAGCCCGTTATTCATAACGCGCGGATGACCCTACAGGGATTGCCCGCAGCAAACACTCCCGCCGGGATATCCTTCACCACCACGCTGCCCGCTCCAATCACACTTCGGTCGCCAATGCTGATGCCCGGTCCGATGATCGCCGATCCGCCCACCCACACATGCTCTCCAATGGTGATCCTTTTTCCATATTCCAGGCCGGACGCCCGTTCCTGATAGTCAAGCGGATGGGTGGCGGTGTAGATCTGCACATTCGGCTCAAACATGCTGTGGCTGCCAATCTCCACGACCGCCACATCCAGCACCACGCAGTTGTAGTTGAAAAAAACCCTCTCCCCCAGGTAGATATTGAATCCGTAATCACAAAAGAACGGCGCCTGAATCATCGATTTTTCTCCAAGGGCTCCCAGCAGTTCTGTCAGGCTTTGTTGATGGCGTTCATCATCAATCTGCAGGATGCTGTTAAACTCGCGCAGAAACTGCCGGGCTCTCTGACGGCCGGCGATAAGCTCCGGATCCAATGGGTTATACAACTCACCGGCCAGCATTTTTTCTTTCTCAGACAGCGTCTTCACTTCTTGAGTCTCCTTCTTCCTCATTTCTGTACTAGTAAACATATAAATTAATCATACGCCCTTTGACGCCCCCAAGCCGCTCCTTGAAAGTGATTTCTCGGGTTGTAGAATTCGACTGGAAAAAGAGTTAATCTGCATCTCATTCATTGAAATTATCCTGAAGGTGGGGGACAAAGAGTGAATATTTCTTTGAACGAGCAGGGTTTTGAAAATCCTGGTGGTTTGGCCTTGGATAATTATGCCCCCCTTTGAGGAGATTTGTGACGATATTTCAAATATTCGTATCTGGACTTTCGATACTCTATCTGATCACGTTGTTAGGCATCGCGGCATTCGGTTACCATTGTCTGATCAATATCATCCTGTATCTGAAAATGAGGAACCACCCCATGCAGACGGTTCCTCCTGAAAAGATTGAAAAATGGCCGTTTGTAACGGTTCAACTTCCTATTTACAACGAAAAATACACGATTGAACGTTTACTGCAGGCTATGACAGGGCTGGATTACCCGGCTAATCGCCTGCAAATACAGGTTCTGGATGATTCCACCGATGATACACGCCAAATTGTCGAGTGCATGATTGATCAGCGTAAAGAAAAAAATATAAAAGTCGATTTGATCCACCGCGATGACCGGGCGGGATATAAGGCCGGCGCGCTGCAAAATGGATTGAAGACCGCCGAGGGTGAATTTATTGCCGTGTTTGACGCCGACTTTGTTCCTGAACCGGATTGGCTCAAAAAGGCCATCGCCGGTTTTTGTGATCCAAATATCGGTTGTCTGCAAACCCGCTGGGGGCACCTGAACCGCAATGCCAACTTGTTGACCCAGGCTGTGGCGCTGGGAATTGACGGTCATTTTATGATCGAACAGGTGGCCAGATCGCGTAACGGGTTGTTTATGAACTTCAACGGGACCGCCGGTATCTGGAGAAAATCCTGTATTGAAGATGCGGGCGGTTGGCAGCCGGATACCCTTACCGAGGATATGGATCTGAGCTACCGCGCTCAAATGCGCGGATGGAAGATCAGCTATCTCCCCGAAATTGAGGTGCCGGCAGAACTGCCGGTACAGGTGGAAGCGTTCAAACGCCAGCAGTTCCGCTGGGCCAAGGGGAATTTCCAGGTGATCCGCAAGCTGATCCCCAAACTGTTCCGCAGTGATGTGCCGCTGCGGGTGAAATTGATGGGGCTGCTGCATATGTCAGGGTATTCCATCCACCCGTTCATGCTGCTGGCGCTGCTGCTGATGTTGCCGATCGGGCTGTTTTCACCTAATCTCATGCGCCTGTATCCATGGGCTGCACTGGCTTCATTTGGACCGCCCGCCATGATCCTGTTGGCCAAAACAGATCAGCTCCCCCGCCTGGCAGACCGGTTGAAAATTCTACCCCTCTCCCTGATGATCGGATTCGGGCTCTCGTTCAGCAACACCATTGCCGTATTTGAAGGTCTGTTCAGTAAAAAAGTCGGGGCCTTTGTGCGTACCCCAAAACTGAACGTCACCGGTAAAGGAACCGGATGGTCGGCCAACCAGGCCTATAACATCCCCTTGAGCAGGAATGTGTACTGGGAATTGCTCCTGGGGTTATACGCTGTTGCCGTGGTGGTTATTCTGGCTCCCCGCTTGGGAGCAGGGGTCATCCTGTGGGGCTCGATCTACGCAATCGGATTTTTCTATATGGCAGGGTTGAATATCTACCAGACTCACAAAGCCAATCGCAGCTTGAGTTCGGCCAACCTTTCAACCATCTGCTCACAGTAAGCCGAGGGGCTGGTATAAACATCGCCGTGCGCTTTTCGTGCAGCCTGGCTGTGCTCATATTGATTCTGTCTACTCCCAGAGCTTACAGCGATGAGTTTTCCGCAGCCATGCCGCTTGACGGTATAATTCAGTCAATCTTGTTCCGGGAGTAGAAAATGAGCGCAAATAAACCATCGGTCAGTGAATGGCTGCAGGCAAAATTTGAGAGTTGGCGGTATCAGAAGGGCGTAAAAAAGACCCTCACAGAATTTGCCTCGTTTATCGGCATCACCGAACAAAGATTGTTGACATTCCTGGATGGCAGTGCGCAGCCGAAGAGCGACAACCTGGCACGTCTGGGCGCAGCATTGGGTTTTGAAATCTATGACCTGGTTGGAATTTCCCCCAGTATGATCCTCGACAGCCTGCCGCCTGTTTTCAGAGTACGCCTGGCTTCAGCCTTCACCGAATATTACGAGACGCTTTCTGACAAAGCTTATCCGGTCGATTCACCGGAAGCACAGGCGATTCTGCAGGAAGCAGCCTATAAATACAAGCTGACCGATGTTTTCACTCAGAAAACCTGCTGAACACTCCACTTACTGCCCATATGATATTCACTATCTCAGCTTTCAGGTTTGTCAGCCCACTACACAGTATGAATTCCGCCCGGGTATAATCAGTTCATGGTGAAAAAACTATCCCGCCGACAATTCCTTCAGCTTGGAGGATATACATTTGCCGGAGCTGCTCTTCAGCCTTATCTGAACGGAATTATCGACCGTTGGAACGATGAGACCGGCCGCGTGATTCGCGTAGCACGCGATCAACTCAGTGTTTACAAAAAGCCGTCCGATGAAAGCGAGATCCTGTATCAGCGCTACCGTGACGAACTGGTGAATGTGTACTACAGCCTGGTCTCCAAAGATGGGCCTGGTTACAACCCGGTCTGGTACCGTGTGTGGGGCGGGTATATTCACTCCGGTTACACCGTTGAGGTGGAAACAAAGCTCAATCCCATTTTGTACAGTTTTCCAGAAACCGGTCTGTTGACCGAAATCACCGTACCGTATACGCAGTCGTGGTACTACACCTCGTTTGACGGCTGGCAGCCGATTTACCGGCTGTATTATGGATCCACTCATTGGGTTCGTGATATTGATGAAGGTCCCGATGGTGAACCCTGGTACAAGATCGAAGATGAAGCCGCAAGCAGTTATGTCTATTTTGTACCGGCGCAGCATTTACGCGCCATCCCGGATGATGAACTGACGCCGATCTCACCGGACGTGCCGCCCGAAGATAAGCTGATCGAAGTATCGATTGCCAATCAGAGCCTGACTGCCTATGAAAACGGGGTTCCGGTGCTTCAGACGATCATTTCAAGTGGTCTTCCGCATGCCAATCTGCCTGGGCAAATCCCCACCGACACACCTAAAGGCGATGACTTCCACATCTCCTCCAAAATGCCGTCCAAGCATATGGGCAACGGCCATTTATTGCCGGACAGCAAGGATACCTACGGGAATCCGTTTTATGAATATGAGATCCCCGGAGTACCCTGGACGACCTTTTTTGAACCCGAAACCGGTGTGGCATTTCACGGCACCTACTGGCATACCAACTTTGGCATCACCATGAGCCACGGCTGCGTGAACATGCGCACAGAAGAAGCCAAATGGATCTTCCGTTGGACCACGCCCGTCTGGCACAGTGGCGTGTGGGAAGAACGCGGCTACGGCACGCGCGTTATCGTACACTGATCCAATTAATCCACGAACTGTCTGAAAACAACGTTGCTTAAGAATCGACCGCGCCGGGTCAGGTGAACGCCCTGCCCGGGTGCGGGATAATCTTCGATCAGATCCAACCCTGTCACCTGTGCGATTTCCTTTTCAAACACCTCATAAAAACTCACCCCAAAGCGAGCCTCAAAAAGCTCGGCAGATACACCCTGCTGCAATCGTAAACCCAGCATCATGGTTTCTTGCATCTCGCGGTGACGATCAATCCGGGTGGCGGTTTTGAGCGCCGGGCCGCACGGAAATTCAGCCTGCTGGCTGGAGAAGATTCGTTGCATATATGCCAGAATACGGCTCAGATTCTCGGTGCGGAAACCGTCTGCGTACCCGTGTGCTCCGGCACCGAACCCGAGATACGGTTGGTTGAGCCAGTATTGAAGATTATGCCGGCTGCGAAGATCACGGCCGGCCTCTTTACGCGCCCAATTCGAAATCTCATATTGAGCAAATTCGGCCGCATCCAGCGTATCAGTAACCAGTTCATACATATCAGCGGACAGGTCGTCATCCTGGGCGGGCAGCCTGCCCTGTTCGATCCAGTGCGCCATGGGAACATGTGGCTCTAAAGTGAGCGCGTACAGTGATAAATGCTCCGGGGCTGCTCTCAAGGCAGCCTCCAGGTTGATCTGCCAATCCCCCAGTGACTGGCCGGGTAAGCCGTAAATCAGATCGAGGCTCACATTATCAAAACCGGCCGATCGCGCCCAGGCCAGGCTCTCAAACACATCAGTCGCCTTGTGGATCCTGCCCAGTATTTTGAGCTCACGGTCTGAGGCCGATTGCATCCCAAGGCTGAGGCGGTTGAAACCGGCCTGCCGGATCTGTTGGAGGTAATCCGGTGATAAAGTGCCGGGGTTGGCTTCCAAAGTGATTTCAGCCTCCTCGCACACATTGAAATGATCCCGGATCAAGATCAGCAGGTTTCGCAATTCATCAGTGAGGATGAGGGATGGTGTCCCCCCACCCAGGTAGATCGTGTGGACCGGGATTTCACCACGCTGATCACCTGATAGGCTGATTACTTCCTGTCGCAGAGCGTGCATGTATTGCGGGATACGGTTTTGCACTCCCGCATATGTGTTAAAATCGCAATAATTGCAGCGTCGTTCACAAAATGGGATATGAAAATACAGGCTATACAGATCCATTCCGAACTTAACCATACCGTCTTTCCGCACCAGGAAACCTGCAATTCATTTCCATTTGCTGCACGTCTCTGAACCTCCGGGTTATCACCTTGCCAACCTTATTCACAATCGCTCCAGAATCCGTTTTGCTGTAATTGTACTTGACAGAAGCCCGGAAATGCGTATGGTATAATCTCGAATCGCCTCACATAAAAACGTTAGCGAAATAATTATGAGTGAAAAAACTGCATCCATAAAAACCTGCCCCACTTGCGGCACCCGACTGAATGAAAATGCCACCCGCTGTACTGTATGCGGTCGCAATTTTGTCCAGGCCGGTGACGCGGCGGATCACAAAATCAAGGGAGCTCGCCTGCCAAGCATCACGCTGAGCTTGCCCATCGCGCTGTTACTGATCCTGATTTTTGTGGTCATCGGCGCCGGAGTGGTTTACATGATGTTGCAAACCAGCAACCAGATTGTCGAACCCACCGTGACGCCTACCATCACTCAGACTCCTACGGTGACCTTTACCCCCACAGCCAGTCTGACACCCACCCAGGCTCCCACCTGGACGCCCCTCCCTCCCATTTCCTATACTGTGAAAGAGGGAGACTTGTGCAGTGGTATCGCGGGCGCTTTCAGCGTCTCGATCAATACGATCATTCTGGAAAACAACCTGAATGCCGAGTGCTTTATCTACCCCGGCCTGGTGCTTTCCATCCCGCAGCCAACCGCCACCCCGTCACCCGAGCCGTCCTCCACGCTCAGTGAGGTTGAATCCACCGATGATGCTTGCGAGAAGCTGGAGTACTCGGTGCAGGAAGGCGATACGCTGAGCAGCATCTCGTACAACTACAATATCAGCGTTACCGTCATCAAAGAGTACAACGGTCTCACGTCTGACATCGTGTATGAAGGCATGCCTCTGGTTCTGCCGCTGTGTCAGCGCAATCCAACCGAAGGTCCTACCCCTACTGCTACACTTCCGCCCCCGTATCCGGCTGCCAATCTGCTCCAGCCGTCTGACGGGCAGGTATTCGTGGCCGCCAATGAAACCATCACCCTGCAGTGGGCCTCGGTGGGTACGCTGCGCGAGAATGAAGCTTACGCAGTCACGGTGGAAGATATCACCGATGGCACCGGCCGCAAACTCACCGAGTATGTGACCGATACGAAGCTGATCATCCCGGTCACCTTCCGCCCGGTTGGGGATACGCCCCACATCCTGCGCTGGTCAGTCATGCCGGTGCGGCAGAGCGGCAGTACAGACGACGGCCAGGCTATCTGGGCATCAGCCGGTGAACGAAGTATCAGCCGTGTATTCAGTTGGTGGGGCAGCCAGGCAGCAGCCACACCTACCCCATAATTTGATCCATTTTCCGAAGAACGTAAACGGGGCTGTCCTGTGATGGACAGCCCCGTTTTATTTACAGAGTATTGCCTAATTGTGAAGCGCTTCCAGATAGCGAACCGCCTGGATGGCAGCAGCAGCCCCCATGCCCGCGGAAGTGATCACCTGTCGGTAATTCGGGTCGGCCACCTCTCCGGCGGCAAACACACCCGGCAGACTGGTCTTCATGCTCACATCGGTTACCAGATAGCCGTGCGGATCCACATCCAGTTGCCCTTTGAAAAGTTCAGAGTTGGGATGATGTCCGATGAAGATAAACACACCCTGGGCAGAAAAGTCTTCTTCAGCGCCGGTCAGCACATTCTTGAGGCGTACCGATTCCACCGCATTTTCCCCGGTAATTTGGGTAACAATGGTGTTGAAGCGGAAGCTGATCTTGGGGTTTTCACGAGCCTGCTTCTCCAGAATCGCTCCGGCGCGCAGTTCGTCCCGCCGGTGAACGATGGTGACCGAATTGGCAAAGCGGGTCAGGAAGATACCTTCCTCCAGAGCACTGTCACCGCCGCCTATCACTACCACATCCTTGCCGCGAAAGAAGAAACCATCGCAGGTGGCGCAGTAAGAAACACCTTTCCCCGTAAATTCCTGCTCTCCGGGCACATCCAAATGAATATTGCTGGCGCCGGTTGCCAGAATGACGGTCTTGGCCAGGATCTCTCTGGAGTAAACCGTAATCCGGTACGGGCGGCTGGAAAAATCGATCCCGGTCACCTGGTCATACTCAAAGCGAGCGCCAAATTTCTCGGCGTGTTTTTGCAGCATTTCAGAAAGCTCCGCCCCGCCGGTGCCATCCACAAAACCGGGATAATTCTCGACGAGGTAGCTGATGGCCACCTGTCCGCCCAGTTGCGTACCGGTAATCACCAGCGGTGATAAATCCGCGCGCGCGGCATAGAGGGCGGCAGCCATACCGGCCGGGCCAGCTCCAATGATGACCACATTTTCAACGTTGTTCTTTTCCGCTTCATTCAGCGGTTCTTTTGTTGTTTGAACACCGGACAGATTCAGATCCATGCTTTTCTCCAACCAATTCGATATTGCATCTTCATGTTCCATTATTTAGACGCATTAATTTAGATCAGCTTACCGGTAAAAGGTTACATTTGTGGTTGGATATACGAAATTAACCGGTGTAACCTTTATCGGCAATCTCCAGTGCCTGATCGATCACGTTCATTCCCTCGCGCAACTGCTCTTCGCTGATGATCAGGGGTGGGATGATCAAGATGGTATGCCAGTGTGTGTACAGAAAAACGCCGCGATCCGAAATAAAGCGATCGATAGCTTTCATCTCGGGGCTGCTGCCGTTCCAGGGCGCGATGGGTTCTTTTGTCTTGCGGTCACGAACCAGTTCAATAACGCCAAACAGGCCGATTGAACGCACGTCGCCCACCGATGGATGTTTTTCTTTCAACTCTTTCAACAGTCTGGCCAAAACCTGCCCCATCTGAGCCGAGCGTTCTACCAGGTTATCCTCTTTCATCACATTAATGGTGGCGATGGCTGCAGCCAGGGATAGGGGGTGACCGTTATAGGTAAGCCCGCTGACAAACGGCTTCTCATTGAACGCAGCCGCGATTTCCTGCTTCACGCCCACGCAGCCCAACGGGGCATATGCGGATGTCAAACCTTTTGCCATGGTGATCATATCAGGGGCGGTGTTCCAGTGCTCCACCGCAAACCACTTGCCCGTGCGGCCAAAACCGGTCATCACTTCATCGGCGATCATCATAATCCCGTACTTATCGCACAGGGAGCGTACACCTTGCAGATATCCTTTGGGTGGGATGATGATGCCGTTGGTTCCCACCACCGGTTCCATCAATATGGCCGCGATCCGGTCTTTGCCCTCGTAAACAATCACCTCTTCCAGGTGGTTGAGATAATCCTCATTGAACTGCTCTTCCGAGATATCGGGAGCATATTTGTGAAACGTGGAACGGTACCGGTAGGGATTGAGAAAATGCACCACACCTGGCATGGAGCTGGTGCTCCAGGGCAAACGCCGCGGATCGCCGGTAAGGGCAATTGCTCCACCGGTCGCGCCGTGATACGAGCGGTAGAAGGTGAGAATGGTGTGCCGCCCGGTATAGGCGCGCGCCAGCTTGACCGCGTTTTCATTTGCATCCGCGCCGCCCATGGTGTACAAAAAGTGATCAATTCTGGCCGGGGTAATATCGGTCAGCATTTGCCCCAGAATGGCTCGTGGTGCGGTTGCCATTTTAGGTCCGGCAAAGCAGAGATCGCGCGCCTGGTTGCAAATGGCCTCAATCACACGTTCATCGCCGTGACCGATGTTCACGCACATGACCATCGAGTTGAAATCCAGATATTGCTTGCCATCCACATCCCAAAAATAAACGCCTTTGGCCTTCTTGACCGGTATGGGGTCAACATGCGACTGTGCGGACCACGTCCAGAAGTTATGATCCAGGCAGGCTTGGCGTATCTCAGAATCGCGAATTTCAGGCATAAGTCCTCCGAAAAATGGGTGAAAGGGAATCTATTCTTAGTATACTTAATCAGGAAACGACTGGATAATCTTAGCATAGATCACCGGGCCGCGACAGGTGAGATTATCCCGGTTTGAGTTGCCTTGTATCCCGAATCTACGGAGAAACCATCATGTCAGAACCACTGAACCATCAGATTGCTCTTGTCACCGGCTCCAGCCGCGGGATTGGACAGGCGATTGCGCTGCGCCTGGCCCAGGCGGGCGCGGATATCGCCATCCATTACGTGCGAAATGAGTCGCTTGCGCAGGAGACTGCCCGGCAGATCGAAGCGCTGGGACGCAAGGCTTACCTGTTCCGGGCCAATCTTTCCAAACTGGAGCACATCGAACAATTATTTACCGGTGTGAAAGAACACTTTGGCGGGCTGGATATTTTTATCAGCAGCGCCGCTTCCGGTTTCAACCGCCCGGCAATGCAGCAAAAGGAGAGCGGCTGGGATTACACCATGGATGTAAACGCCAAAGCTTTTCTGTTCGGCGTGCAGCAGGCTGTTCCGTTGATGGAGACGCGCGGCGGCGGCAGGGTGATTGCCATCTCCAGCCAGGGCTCCAGCCGTGTTCTGCCCGATTACATCGCGGTGGGCGCCAGCAAAGCCGCGCTGGAAAGCCTGACCCGCTACCTGGCGGTCGAACTGGCCCCCAAACACATCGCAGTCAACGCCGTCTCACCCGGACTGGTGGAAACCGATGCGCTCAAGCATTTTGCCTACATGGAAGACCCCACAGCCATTGAACGGGCTGCATCGCATACACCCGCCGGCCGGTTGGTGACGCCTGAAGACGTGGCGGAACTGGTGTTTTTTCTGTGCACACCGGCAGCCGAGATGATCCGCGGTCAGGTGATTGTCATCGACGGCGGTTTTGGTTTGCAGGTACCCGCCTGAAATCAGTTTATTCTTCGCGTGATAACACAGCCCGGCAGGGCGCGCCATCGGAGGCATGCAGTTTGATCGGTAGTGCGGCCAGCTCATAGATACCTGGGGTGACGGCGGACAGGTTCAACCCCTCCAGCAGTACAATCTGCGCGCCCAACAGGATGCGGTGCGTGGTCACCTGGTCATTCCACGGCGCCACGGATAAGTAGTCCACGCCGATCAGCCGCATACCCAACTCCACCAGTACATTTGACGCGCTGGGATCGATAGCCACGTAACCGGTATCAAAACTGGCGTTCATTTGGGCCCACAAACGCGAGTTACGTGTTTTAAACAGCACTTTTGTGATGGATCGGTCAATGGGCAAACCCGCCAGCACCTCGGCGGTGATCAGATCCACACTGTCATCCACCTGTACAACCTGCGCCGGACCCATCAGGTCCTCCAGCGCCACCTGGTCGATGGTCCGTCCATCCGCGATGAAATGATAGGGAGCGTCCATATGGGTTCCGGTATGTGCGCCAAACTTCAGCGCGGTTACGTTGGCGTGTTCGCCATCTTCCATCTTCTGGATCCGTTCCTTCCAAACCGGGGGATCTCCCGGCCAGACCGGCAGAGCGGCAGAGATGGGCAGCGAAATATCATAGTACTTTTTCATGGTTGTTCCTCCACGGTCTGAGTTGCAGTCGGTAAAACAGAATCGGCAGATATAGTCTTCCAGGCGGAGGTGTACCAGATCAGATAATCCTCCACATGCGCAGCCCAGTACTCTTCATTATGGGCGCCATTGTTGATCACCCATTCATGCGGCACATGGTACCGGGTCAGTTGCCTTTCAAAGTTGCCGGCCGATTCCAGCATATAATCCAGCGAACCATCATCCATATACACGCGCGGATAAGCGTCATCGGTGATTTTGTTCAGCCGGTCAGGTAGAGAATAAAAATCACCCTGAAACAGTGCCAGACTGTGCGCCCCAACCGAGCCAAACAACTCCCACTCGGTGAAACCCAGGTGTATTGCCCAGCCCGCTCCGCGTGAAAGCCCGCCGATAGCCCTGCACTCACGCATATCGCAGGTATCATACTCTTCATCCACCCAGGGGATCAGATTGTTGACCAGTTGATCCCCGTAAACTGATTCGCGCGGATCCTGAAGATAGTAATATTCATACGGCATGACGATCAAAAACGGCTGCGCTTGCCCGGTGCTGATTAACTGATCCGCGGCTTCATCAACGCCCAACCGGTCCCACTGATCATCCGTGGAGCTCTGACCATGCAAGAGATACAGCACCGGGTAGTCATAGTTCCATCGTTCGGCATAACACGGAGG
>DAISXR010000002.1:70636-71780 GCA_036825755.1 Anaerolineaceae bacterium | reverse complement strand
ATGACGAGAACAAGAATGATCATCCAGACATGCCGTTTACTCATTGCGCAGCCGCCTCAAATACAGTCTTCCAGTCAGCATAACTGAAGATCGTTTCCAGAAATTTTTCACGCTCGCCGCGTTCCATCAAACGGGGTCTGGCAGAATCTTCCAGCCGCAGCGTGATCAACTCTGTTGATATATATTTTCCCTGATAGAAATAGTGTTTGTCAACAAATTCGTTCCGGTTTTGCCCGTACATCTGGTCGAAAAACAGATTCCCCAACCCGTAATGAATAAAGTGATCCCCGATAAACGTCATCGTCTGCGCAAAATGCGACTGGCTCCCGCTGACAATCACTGCCCCCTGCCGGGCTGCCTGCTGAAAATCAATCCGCTGTGAGGAATGAGGCGTGTAATCCTCCACCTCCAGGTGCTGGAAAGTGATAATGGGGATGGAACCTGCCTGCAGAGCCTGCTGGATTTCCGTCTCCATCCAGCCTTTCGGGCAGGGATTGGAACCCGGGCCGTCTTTCTCAGCCCATACACTTTGCGGGCCAGCCGGGCTGCAGCCGATGAAGGTAAAATCCTGTGATTTGGCGTTCAACGTCAGCGGGGTGGATGCTTCTGCCAGATTGACACCGCCGCCGAAGTAAGGCATGCCCCGATCCTGGTACATCTGCAGAGTTTCCAGAAACGGTTCAGTCCCCCAATCCAGAATGTGATTGCCGGTCAGCTCGATCACATCCGCGCCCACCTGATCCAATAATGCATAATATGAAGGATCGGAACAGAAACGAGCTTCCACCCGCACTGGTTTTGCAGCCGGGCAATCCTCCCAGAAAGAGACTTCGTTGCTGATATGGGTAATATCGGCATCCTTGAGGATGTCCGCGATGTCTCTCGCCGGGTAGTCGACCCCATTTTCCTCCATGCGCAGGGCAGTGTACCGCACCAGCGCGGTGGTGCCGGTCATGATCACCGAGGCAAGCTGGCTGGTATCCAGATTGGTCTGTGGAGCCTGTATCTGTTGAAGCTGTGGTTGCATCGGTAAATCCAGAGAGGGATCGGTTTGAATAAACCCGAATGAGACGGTGAGTGGATACTGCGCGGCATCAAATCCGCTTTGCAGCGGTGAGATCCCATCCACCTGCATCACCTTCCA
>DAISXR010000002.1:43602-70536 GCA_036825755.1 Anaerolineaceae bacterium | reverse complement strand
TCCTGTTCCGGCGTTGGGCTGGCGGAAGGTTCAGGAGGGTGATTGGTAGATGCTGTAGGCTGCGCGGTTACATCCGGCTGCGGCGAAGCGACGGCGGGGTTGTTTTGTGAAGAAAGCCGGCTGCAGGCCGACGCGGTGAGAAAAAGAGATAATAAAAGCAATAAAGAGAAAAGCTTTGGCCTTGTCATGTCAGTTGATGGGATATTATACTCAATGCTGATGCAGAGATATTTCGGAAAATGAATCCTGATCGGTTTATTTTGCTCTGCAGGGTGGTTCTAATCGGCAATTAACCGGTTTTGATAGGATCTGATAGATACCCGGTCTATAATTCCATCATATATCATGATAAGGATGTGCCATGCGCGAAGTTGCGGTTCTGGGTATTGGGCAGACAAAAATCGAAGAACATTGGGATAAATCACTCCGTGAGCTGGCCGGCGAAGCCGTACTCAATTGCCTGGCGGACGCCGGGATGAACTCAGTGGAGGCTCTCTATGTGGGCAATATGCTGTCAGGAGCCTCAAACCGCCAGCAACAGTTGGGCGCTTATATCGCTGACTGGGTCGGCCTGAAACAAATTGAAGCAGCCCGCATTGAAGCTGCCTGTAGCTCAGGCGCCTCAGCTTTCCGGGCAGCCGTGCTGGCGGTTGCCTCCGGTGATATCGATTCCGCCATCGCGGTGGGTGTGGAGAAAATGACCGATGTACTACCCGCCGAGATCACCAAAAGCCTGGCAACTGCCGCTGATGCCGAGTATGAGGGTGCTCACGGTCTTTCCTTTGTGGGACTGAACGCCCTGATCATGAAACGATATATGTATGAATACGGCTGGAAGCATGAGGATTTTGCCGGTTTCAGTATCAACTCGCACGCCAATGCCGTTCACAACCCGTATGCCCGCTTCCGCAAAGCCATCACTGCCCAGGAATTCAGCAAGGCCACAACCATCGCGGATCCGATTAATATATTGGACGCGTCGCCGGTTGGTGATGGAGCAGCCGCCACCCTGATCATCCCGCTGGAACAGTTACAGCGTTTGCCCGATCGAAAAAAGGTCAAAGTGGTCGCCTCGGCGGCTGCCACCGATACCATTGCCATCCACTCCCGCCCGGACCCACTGTGGTTGACCGCTGCCGAAAAATCGGTCCAATCAGCCTACAGGCAGGCGGGTGTGGGGCCGCAGGATATCGATATCTTTGAACTGCATGATGCCTTCTCCATTATGGCGGCTTTGAGCCTGGAAGCCTGCGGTTTTGCTGAAAGAGGCAAGGCACCCGCGCTGGCCATCAACAACGATATCTGCATAAAAGGACGTATTCCCATCTGCACCCTGGGCGGTTTAAAATCACGCGGGCATCCAGTGGGCGCTACCGGTATGTATCAGATCGTCGAGGTGGTTGAACAGCTTCGCCAGGAAGCCGGCCCTACCCAGGTGGAGGGGGCGCGCTTTGGGATGGCTCAAAATATTGGCGGCAGCGGATCCAACATCCTCACCCATATTCTTGAAGCCTTATGATATTTGATCCTGAAGATTTCGATAAGAAACTGCAAAAATACCGGACCAAAACATTTCGAACCTCGGTTTTCTCTCGCGTTCGTTCCATTGAGGATGCTCTCGATTTTGTGAACGAACGCGGTTTCATTTTCTTCTGGCCCATCAAGGGCTTTGTATTCCCCTCCCTGTGGGCCGCCAATGCCGGCGACCGCGTTGTTCCGGATAATCACGATGATCCGGGCCATGTCACCTGGGATTGGAAGGATAAAATGTTGGGCCAGAAAAAATGGTATTACGGGCGCGTGCTGAAACGCAAGAATACCATCATCTCCCTGGAGACCCTGCCCTACTTCTACGCCCTTTCACCCAATTACGGGGAATACGAGAGTGATTATCAGACCCAGTATGAGCAGGGCCTGCTCACAGCCGAATCAAAAGCGGTGTATGAGGCCCTGCTGACCAACGGTCCGATGGATACGCTCATGCTGCGAAGGTTCTCGCACATGACCAGCCAATCCAGTTCCAGCCGATTTCAGCGCGCGCTGGATCAACTGCAGATGGAATTCAAAATCCTGCCGGTCGGGGTGAGCGAAGCCGGCGCCTGGAATTATGCCTTCATGTACGACGTGCTGCCGCGGCATTTCGAGTGGATCGAGGAGAAAGCCGGCATCATCACCGAACCGGAGGCGCGCGCCTTTCTGCTCAAACGCTATTTGATATCCATGGGGGCAGACGATCTCAGCCGTATCCGCAGCATGTTCCGCTGGGATGAAAAAACCCTACAGCGCACGATTCACCGTGTGATGGATGACAGTTCGATCAAAATCAGTTCCATAGAGTTGGATGGAAAACCCGCCCTAACACTGGACGATTTGCTATAATACTATTGATAATATTATTTACCGTATGTTTATCAATAATATTATAGAAGGTTGCCAGCAAAGCAGAACAATTGGATCCTTCGTTATCATTGCAAATCAGTGCTCACAGAAAAAGGGTCGGATCGAATGAACAAGGTTGCAATAGTCACGGATAGTATTGCCAGCATTCCAGAAAATTTTCTCCAAAGCCTGAAAATCCATACCGTTGCCTACTACATACACCGTGGGCAGGAAGTTCTGCGTGACTTGGTGACTATCAATCGCGAAGAGTTCTTTACCTGGATGAAAACCGCCACCGCCATTCCGCAAACCGCCAGCCCAGGCCCCGGTGATTACTTCACGCTTTATCAGAAACTCGCTGATGAGGGCACCAAAGAGATCGTCAGCATTCATATGTCATCCAAGGGCAGCGGAGCATACCAGGCTGCCCGCGCGGCTTTACCCATGGTCAAAGAACAACTGCCTTCCCTTAAGGTGGAGGTGATTGATACGCTGAGTGTTTCGATGGGCCAGGGATGGATTGCCCTTGAAGCCGCCAGAGCTGCCATGGATGGAAAATCACTTAAGGAGATCCTTCAACTCATCACCAGAATGATCCCCGTTACCAAAATGATCCAGACCGCCGATACGCTTAAGTATCTGTATATGGGCGGACGGATTGGAAAAGCCAAACACCTGGTGGGCTCGCTGCTCAATATTAAGCCGCTGATTGGAATGGAAAATGGACTGATCGTGGCGCTGGGTACCGCGCGCAGCCAGGCCAAAGCCTATCAGTCGATGGGCGATATGATTGAGCAATCCATTCACAATGGCAAGATCAAGATCGCCTACGTCCATGCCGCTGCGAAGGAAGAGATCTTAAAGCTTAAAGAAGAAATTGAGAGCCGTGTTCAGGTGGTCGAAAGTATGATCACGGAACTCAGCCCGGCTCTGGGGGTTCATTCAGGTCCCGGTACCACCGGACTATGTTATTACCCGGTCAGCGAATAACATGGCCGAACTGCATATTTCCCAAAAAATCCGCCGGCGTTATCAGCTTGACGAGGCTCTTTTTCAAACCGATGGCCACGTGGTCATCGCCAACTTCAAGGCATCCCGAGAGCTGGCTCAAAAGATCAATACCGTTCACGATCCGGATTTTCCTCCATCAGGTGTCCGTTCAGGGGAGCTGCATGCTGTCGGGTTGATTGACGAGATCTTCCATTATGTGATTTCGCTCTATCAAAAGCAAAAGAACCCGCTATTTTATTCCAGCCTGATCAGGCTGCTCGATCAATCCTTTTCACAGGATGATGTAGACGATCTGCTGGTTGCATTCATCCAGGAATTCCCACCCAACCCGGTTTATCACCGGCAGGTTTCTGCACAGGCATACCTGCTTGCTTCAGAAAATGGAACCCCCAACCGCGATAAGGTGCTGGAAGAGTTGCTATTGATCTGGATGGCGAATCAAAACAGGGCCTATCAGCCCCTGAACGCCCTCTTCAACGACCAGGTGCTTCACGATCATCCGCAATACCACGAGATGATCCAATTCATCGAGCAGTACAGCAAAGGTCAGCCCGGTTTCGGTCCGCGTGAGCTTGATCTGGTGCAGTTGCTGCGTTCACCTGCCCAGGCTGTCCCCGATTCGATCCCCGGGCAGCTCGATTACATCCGCACCGAGTGGGGCTATCTGCTGGGGGATTATCTTCTGCGCATCCTCAGCAGCCTGGATGTGCTGAAGGAGGAAAGCAAACTGGGCTTTTTAGGCCCTGGACCGGTGGAGATCCCGTTGTACGACTATGCGCAAGCAGGGTTGGGTGAAGAAGAACGCTATAGCCGTGACAGCGATTGGATGCCCAACCTGGTGCTCATCGCAAAAAATTCGTATGTTTGGTTGCATCAACTCAGCGTACAGTACCACCGCCCCATCCGCACTCTCTCCGACATTCCGGATGAAGAGCTTCAACAACTGGCACGTCGCGGCATCAATGGTCTGTGGCTCATTGGGTTGTGGGAACGCAGCCGCGCCTCCGCCCGCATCAAGCAGTTATGCGGTAACCCGGAAGCCATTTCATCGGCGTATGCCCTGCGTGATTACCAGATCGCTGGCGACCTGGGCGGTGAAGCCGCCTACCAGAACCTTGATTCGCGCGCGCGCCGGTATGGCATCCGCCTGGCGAGCGATATGGTACCCAACCACATGGCCATCGACTCGACATGGGTCTACGAGCACCCTGACTGGTTTATTTCACTGCCGTACAGCCCGTTTCCTGCTTATCAGTTCAACGGCCCTGATCTCTCGGATCACCCGGATGTGGGTGTGATGATCGACGATCATTACTATACCCGCACGGATGCTGCGGTGGTGTTCAAGCGTTTTGACAAACGCACCGGCTCCGAAATGTACATCTACCATGGAAATGACGGCACCAGCCTGCCCTGGAATGATACCGCCCAGCTCAATTATCTCAAACCCGAGGTTCGCGAGGCGATCATCCAGACCATCATCCAGGTAGCAAAACGTTTCCCCATCATCCGTTTTGATGCGGCCATGACGCTCACCCGCAAGCATTTCCACCGCCTGTGGTTTCCGCAGCCCGGCAGTGGAGGTGATATCCCATCACGCGCGGAATATGTCCTCACCGATGAGGAGTTTGACAAGGCCATGCCGGCCGAGTTCTGGCGCGAGGTGGTGGACCGTATGGCGGTGGAAGCCCCGGATACGCTGCTGCTGGCGGAAGCCTTCTGGCTGATGGAAAGTTACTTTGTCCGCACGCTGGGTATGCACCGGGTTTACAACAGCGCCTTTATGCACCTTCTGCGTGATGAGGATAACGCGAAGTATCGCGCCCTGATCAAGAATACGCTTGAGTTTGATCCGGAAATTATGAAGCGTTTTGTGAATTTTCTCAATAATCCGGATGAGCGCACAGCCATCGACCAATTTGGCAACGGGGACAAATACTTTGGCGTTTGCACACTGATGGTCACCCTGCCCGGTCTGCCCATGTTCGGGCACGGGCAAATTGAAGGCTATACCGAAAAGTATGGCATGGAATACCGGCGCGCCTATCGCGATGAGACACCGGATGGACACCTGGTCTGGCGGCATGAGCAGCAGATCTTCCCGTTGTGCAAAAAACGTTATCTGTTTGCCAATTCAGAGCACTTTTTACTGTACGATTTCTTCACCCCCCAGGGCCAGGTGGATGAAAACGTGTATGCCTACTCCAATCGCGCCGGCCAGGAAACCGCGCTGGTGATTTATAACAACCGTTACGAGAGTACCAGCGGCTGGATCCGCAAATCGGCTGCCTTTATGGAAAAAACGTCCGATGCCCGCAATCTGATCCAGCGATCGCTGCATGAAGGATTGAACCTCCAGACCCAAAACGATACCTTCACAATCTGCACCGATCAGGTGACCGGTCTCGAATATCTGTACCGCAATACCGATCTTATTTTGAACGGCTTGTACTTTGAGCTCAACGGTTATCAAAGCCACGTGTTTATCAACTTTCGGCAGGTGCTCGATACGGACGGCACATGGCAGCGGCTGCATGAGTATTTGGGCGGGCGTGGAACACCCGGTATGGATGACGCCTTTTTTGATATGCGCCTGCGCCCGGTACTGGACCCGCTGCGCCAGATCTTCAACCGGGGTTACTTTGACGCGCTGCTGGCTGCCGGTCAGTCAGGCGAGGGATTTGACCAATACCCCGATCTGCTGCCTGATACACGCGAGATGCTCCGCAATCTGATCTCCGGGTTGACCGGCTGGCTGGGTCGAGATGATTCAAGTGTGGATCTGATCGAGCAGAAAATTGATGAACTCTCCGGGGCCATTTTGCTGCTGAATCTGAGTCAACAACTTCCGTCTCGAACTACCCGCACCATTCATCAAGCAGTCACGGTTGTGGAAAAGCTGTTTCACAATGGAAATACCATCAATCGCATCCTGCTGTTCAGTTCCATTTTGTTGAAAGATCTTGGATGCCTTGATAACCGGGAGATGCCCGGCGAAGTACTGGATGCCTGGTTCAGCGAACTGCGCATCAGCCGCCTGTTTGGCAATTTCCTGAAAGAAATGGGCATCCCGGCCGGTGAGCCAATCGACGAGGGGGTTGCCTGGCTGCGCTGGCTGGTCACTCAGGGCGGGCTGCCCGAGCAGGCATTAACCGGCTGCGCCGCTGATTGGCTGCGAGTGGTCTTCGCCCAGCCTCTGACGGCGCGGCTTTTGAAAGTGAACTGTTTTGAGAATGTGGAATACTTCTCAAAGGAGAAATTCGAGGATTATTGCGGCTGGCTGGAGGCCCTGAATGTACTGGAAAATTTATCCAATCCGGGTCAGGCGATGACCGAATCACTGGAAAAGATTTTAACAGTTGTCACCTGTCTGGAGCGCCTTACTGCTACCGCGAAGCGATCAGGTTATCAAACGGAGAAGTTCTTCAACCTGCTGACCAGGTCTTGAGAATAATCGCTGAACGGCGTGGATGCGATCTCCTGAACATGCTGTTTGTACACCTGGTCAGCGGTTATGCTGGACCTCCAGCTTTTTACCGCTTCCAGATAATGCATTGCCTGCGCATCCAGATCCACACCGGTCGCCAGACGGGTGAGCCAGACTGCCTGAGCGGCATATTTAACATTGTTTCTCGGCTCAATCCGGTCGAAATCTTCAAAAAACCAGGCGCATGAGGTGAACATACGCTGCCGCTGAAATTGCGCCGCAAGTAGCAGGGATATCACTTTCAATTCACGGTCGTCCAGAGCGCTCTTTACCCGGCTGCGAATGTACTCTCCTTCGTCGATTTGTCCATTGAATACCGCCATATAACCATGCCGCAGTTCCCAGGCATCGGTCTGATATTTGGACATGTATTTGAGATACACCCGGTCAATGTCCCTGGCGATGCGGTTGAAAGCCACCCTGAGCGGTTTCTTCCATGATCCGTTGGGCGTACACCCGCAGGTAGATGCCCAGCGCTTCACCCCGTGATGACAGCTCCACGAGGTGAAATCGATGATCTCGGCGGTTTCCACCGGTGGGTGATCTTTGAGCCACAGCGCGGGATAAGATTTAATCACCTGTTTGCCTTCCACCGCCCGGTTCAGCAGGTACGAGAGAAATTTATCGCGAAACGGGTGGTGATGACCATACGCTTCACCATCCGAAGCGATGATCAGGAGCTGATCGCCTGGCTGACTGCCGTTTTGCTGGGCATACTGGGGCATCAGGATCTGCAGTAAAAACTGATCGGCGTTGGCGGTGGCACCCGGGTCAAAGCTGACCCTGGAGCTCAGACTCTGATGGTAAAAGAAGACGATCATACGTCGCCCATCAAAACAGTTTACCCAGTATGGTTTACTCACATCCAGATCTTTGGCTGTTGTTTGCCAGGGCGCCAGAATGGTGAACTGGATCCCATTTTGAGCCAGAATATCCAGCGTTTCCAGGTCAACGGCGGTTTCCGGCAGCCACATGCCCTGTGGATCATGGCGGTATCGAAACTTGAAGTCATCGATCCCCCACCTGATCTGGGTCCATTTATCGGTTGTGGATGCAAGCGGCAGGATAGTATGGTTGTAAGCCTGCGCCATCGCGTTCCCCACCCCGTACCGGCGCACGTTCACCTGATCCTGTTCAATGATGCTGGCAAGGGTTTTTGGATCCGCTTTCGCCATCCAGTCTGCCAGGGTAGGTCCCACATCATAACTGATCCCCTCAAAGTTACCCAGCTCGGCATTCGGTTGATAGCATTGATCATTGATCCGTGCATTCCAGTCATGATAAGGTGAAGCGCCCCGCTCTTCGGGGATTTTACCTGTCAGCGCATCCTCACGAGGTGGCTGGTAAAAATGACCGTGGATGCAAAACGCATGTGTTGGGAGCTGATCCAATGTCTATTTCCCTTTCAGGTAACCAAGTTGGTTGGAGAAACGCGAGGGGATAATTCCAAAAACGCGCGGAAGGGTATCCACCGAACAGGTTCGGTTGGAGGCCAGGTAATCAAGCCAGTTGATGGAGATGGGGATCTGCCCCATGAACTGTTCGATAATCAACGCCAGGGTTCTCAAGTACACCGGGCCAAGCGGGATGAGGAGACGCTTTCGTCCGGTGGCTTCCATGATATCTTCAACCACCTGCTGGATGGTGAGATATTCACCCCCGCCCAGCGAGATGATCTGATTGACAGCGCGCGGATTACCCAGCGTCCAGTGAATGCAGGCCGCCAGATCATCCACCCAGATCGGTTGGATGAGGGTGCGTCCGTCGCCGGGAATGAAGACCAGCCCGGCGGAGCGTTTGATCAACCGGGCAATTGAGCTGGTGAACTGGTCGTTCGGACCGAAGACCACGCCTGAGCGGATGATGGTGTACGGCACCTGACTGTTCTGGATGGCCGCCTCGCAAATCGACTTGGTCTTCAGCATGGCGAAGGCCGAGCCCTTATCAGAACCAAGATGGCTCAGGTAGATGATCTGTTTGACGCGGCTCTGGCGGGCTGCTCTCACCAAGGCCTGTGTGCCCTGAATATCCACCCCGGCAAAATTGGCTTTGGCGCCCCTGCGTTCATCAGACACCAGATGGATCAATACATCCACATCGGTAAAAGCTGCCCGCAGGCTGCGTTCATCCTGCAGCGAAGCCACCGCAATATCCAGTTTCTTTCCGGTGATTAATCTGGGTGTCTTTTTGGAGGGTCGTACCAGCAGGCGCACCGGGATTTCCATATCCAATAAGTATCTGGCCAGAACCTGACCGATAAAACCAGTGCCGCCCGCGATTAGAATCATATACTCTAATTATAGCAGTTATTTTGGTACGCTTTTGCATGTCTGGCATATATCTTGCACCTACATGTTGGCACGCTGCATGTGAAATTTGAAAGGGATAACGGGAAATTATTATGGATGCACAGACTGCCCTTGAATTCCAATATCGAAAACGCATCGGATTTCACTATTTTCCGGATACATTGCATTACCGATACCAGGATTTGAAAAACTGGTTGCCGGAATTGAAATCCATGCAGACCAGTTGGATGCTGCTGATTGCCCCGCCCGATCGGGCCATTCCGGAACCATTTATCCGCGGGCTTCTGCAGAATAAAATCGAACCGGTTCTTCACTTCAACTGCTCACCGGAAACGCTGGGAACCGTCCAGAATGTTGAACTCCTGATTCGCGCCTATTCCCGTTGGGGCGTGAAAAAGATCATCTTCTTCGATCAGCCTAATGTGCGTACCTCCTGGTCGGCATCAGGCTGGACGCAAAAAAACCTGGTGGATCAATTCCTGGATCACTTTATTCCCTACGCCAACCTGGCGCTTCAATACGGCATCACGCCCATCTTCCCTCCCCTGCATCCGGGCGGCGATTACTGGGATACCGTGTTTCTGCGCTCCGCATTGACGAAAATCCTCACCCGCGATGAGTTGCTCATCGATCAGATGCAGTTATCCGCCTACGCCTGGACGTGGGGAAAATCACTGAACTGGGGCGCCGGCGGCCCTGAGGTGTGGACCAATAACCGCCCGTATTCCGACCCCACCGAGCCGGATCAAAGAGGTTTCCGTGCCTTTGAATGGTACAACCAGATCACCGATAACATTCTGGGGAAAACCCTGCCCATCTTTTTACTGGGAGCAGGCGCTCAATATCCCTTTCATCATAAACAGGAAGCCAATTATGCAAAGAACGGCCTGACCGGCACCGCCACGATGATTGCCAATCTGATGTACGGCGAAAAGGTGATCACCAATGACATGCAAAATGAGCTGCTGGAACCGGTTGCCGATAACATTGTTTGCGCTTTTTACTGGCTGCTGACGGCCGCTGAAGGGGATCCTTATGCCGCCCAGGCCTGGTATCAGCCCAATGAAGAAAGATTGCCCGTTGTAAAAGCCTTCCAACGCTGGTGCCTTGAATCCTGTGAAAAGGATGAAAAAGTCTGGCGTGAAAAACGAAAAAACCTGGCCCGTCAGTCACCCAAGTCCGACCTGTTTGCCGCTGAAAACCAGCCGGTGAAAGAAGATGTCTTTGATGACAGTGTAACCACCGGAAAGCTGACCTTTGAACCGGATCTGCAAAAGGTTGATCCAACACCGGTTTCTGCGGTGGAAGAGAAAATCATGCCCGCCGAGAGACTGTCTGAAACACAGATGTCTGAACCTGCAGCCAGCACCGCCAGTGTGAGCGCAACAAACGCGAAGGTGAACATTCACCCCGGCAAGAGCCCCAATTTCGTTCGTCCGATCGATCACTACCTGCTGCTGCCGCTGTATGAGTGGGGAGTTGCAGACTGGCACCTGGATGTGATCCGTCCTTTTATCAAAAAACACCGCGTCACGGTGGGTTTCTCCGTCCGTGAAGCCGCCCTGGCAAAAAAGGTGACTGTGGTGGGAAACGCACAGAGTTTTCCTGAAGAACTGCTCGAAAAACTGCGGGCTACCGGCTGTGATGTGGAACGCATCCAGGGCGACGGTACCAGCATTGCATCTCAATTAGCGACGAGGTGAAAGAATGAACAATCAATACGGGCTGAAGCACGCTTCAAATGATCCACTGGAGATCCCCAAACCGGTGATCAAGGTGATGGGTCTGGGGGGCGGTGGTTCCAATGCTGTTAACCGCATGATCGAACTGGGCCTCTCCGGCGTGGAATATATCGCCGCCAATACAGATGCCCAGGCGCTGAAAAACAGCGCAGCTCCGGTCAAAATCCAGTTAGGGCCTACCTTAACTCGCGGTCTCGGGGCAGGCGGCAATCCATCGGTGGGTGAAGCGGCTGCTGAAGAGAGTAAAAAGGAAATTCAAGCCGCATTGCAGGGTGCCGATATGGTTTTCGTCACCGCCGGAATGGGCGGGGGCACTGGCACCGGGTCGATACCCGTTGCAGCTCGTATTTCCCGTTCGCTGGGCGCTGTCACGGTCGGCATCGTCACCTCGCCGTTCTCGTTTGAAATGGGCAAACGCCAGAAAAATGCCAAAGAAGGCCTGGGATTGCTGCGGCAACATACCGATACGCTGATCAATGTACCCAACGACAGCCTACTTAAAGTATCACCGCATGATCTGCCGATCGATATGGCTTTTCGTCTGGCCGATGATGTGCTGCGCCAGGGCATTCAGGGCATCACCCAAATTGTGACCCAGCCCGGCATGATCAATGTAGATTTCTCACACGTCCGCAATATGATGTTGAATGGCGGCGGCGCGTTGATGGTGTTGGGATACGGCAAGGGCCCCAACCGCACCATGCAGGCGGTATGGCATGCCTTGAACCACCCCCTGCTCGAGGCAGTCTCCCTGCAGGATGCCACCGGTATCATCGCCAACTTCACCGGTGGTGATGACCTGGCCTTCTTTGAAGTTGCTGAAGCGCTCAACCATTTACATTCGCTCACCAGTGAAGAAACCGAAATTATTCCCGGCATCAACACCAATCCACAGTTCAACGACCGCGTGGAAGTCATACTGGTCATCACCGGCATGGGCGGGCAGGCAATCGATAAGAAATCCGATCTGGCCAGCCGCGACCGCTCGTTCGCCCCGGGAGCCAACCGCCCCGGCAGCTTCAACGAAACAGGATCTCATTTTCCGAGTGAACGATCAAACTATGATGTGCAATCGTTCGTACGCAAGAAATCACTGACGGATGAATAAATCGGGATAGAGTCGCCTATCTTGCCAGACAGTTTTGCATCTGGCGACACAGACGTCTCCCTCCCCTGTATTGGTTTGACCAGAGGAACCCCATATGGATTCAGGCATTCTGGAAAAAATATGTAGTCAAATCTATAAACGATACCCCGAATTTAAGGGGAAGAGACCAAAGGTGAAGGCGTATACCGATACGCAGCACCTGTTGATCTTCAGTACCCAGGTGGAAGGGCCGGATGGCAAGGCAATTACGCGTTCATTGCGGGTGATTGCTGATGAGAATGGTAAAATTGGCAAGGTGACCACCTCTCGCGGATAAGGACACAGCATGCTGACCAAAATCTCCACCCGGCTGGAGCTGTTTTTCCTGAACCTGTTCATCTATGTTTTGAGCAATACAAAATGGTTCCGCATACTGGTGCGGGGTTTTTATGAATTAAATCAAAACCGGCGGTTGTTCCGCCGGTTCATCAGTTTGTGTCTTATGTTTGGATTACTGGGTATCGGCCTGGGTTGGGCGCTATCCATTTTTCTCGATCGAGCCGGCATCCCCGGTATTTTCTGATTTTTCCTCAGGATTTTCGGCATTCGATGCCGGTAGGGGTTTACCTGGTTCCACCTGCGTTTCTGCTGCGGGTGGAATTATTTTCTCAGGTGCGGCAGCCAGAGACGGTTCAGTTCCGACCGGTTGAGATGCAACAGGCTGGCTTGTTTCCGGGGTGTGTTTTCCAGGTTCGAGCGGGTTCATGCGGGTGAAATCCTTCACCTGCTGGTTCATCTTGTTGAGTTCTTTCACCGTTTCATCCAGACCCGCCTCAGCCATAAACTTCTTGGGCAGCGAGCGAATTTCCTGGCTGGTATTCACCAAAGATTTCCAGACCGGTGATTTAATAAACTTTTGGATCAATCGCGCCAGTTTTCTGGCGGTATTCAGCATTTCCTCTGGGCCCAGTACAATCAAAGCAATTGCTAAAATCAGCAATAACTCCAGAGGACCAATATTTAAGATTTGCATATGCCTGCAGTCGCTTTATCTTGGGTAATTGGGGAAGAAAAGACTAAAGACTCTCGTCTTCATGATCTGATTTTTTCTTTCCGTCCTCATCTTCATTCATATTCCGGCGGAAGATTTTAATCCCTTTCGCCAGGTCTCCGGCGACACGGGTAAGACGGGGCCCAAACAGAACCAGCAGGATCAATAAAATAATCAGTAACTCAGGCCAACCAATGCGAAACGGCATCTTCAGCTCCCTTTCTCACAATTCTTTCAAGCCCATTATAAATCATTCCCTGTTACTTTGCGAAAGTTGCAAAAATGATGCTGAGCAGGTACAACAGGAACAACGGCAGCATGACCAGGCCCATGTTGATGGGATCAACTGTGGGGCTGATAAACGCCGCAAGGATGGAGATGATGACAATAGCAATCCGCCATTGTTTCAGCAGACCCTTAGGGGTGACAATCTTCAGTTTGGCGAGAATAAATACCACCAGCGGGGCTTCAAAAGCCAGACCGATCCAGAACAGCATGTTGGTGACAAAATTGATGTAGTTGGACAGGCGCGGTGTGGTAGGTGTGCCCAAAAAACTGACCAAAAACGGGATGGCTGTGGGCAGCATCACAAAATTGGCAAAAGCCACACCCGCCAGGAAAAGCACACTGGCAATGGGAATGGCCAGATAAATCCATTTCCGCTCGCTTTGTTTCAACCCCGGCACGATAAACGCCAGGATCTGATACACAATAAATGGGATGGCAAAAATGAGACCGCTCAGCAGCGAAACGCGCATGAAAACGCCCATGTTTTCGGTCATCTCAATCGACACGAGCTTTTCAATACCGCCAATCGGTTTGGCCAAAAACGCGATAATTTGCTGGGTGAACGCAAAGCTGAGCATAGTGGTCGCGAGCAGCGCCAGCATGGATTTTAGCAGCCGGGATCTCAACTCATTGATATGTTCCCAAATATCCATGGTCTCTTCACCCTCTTCGAGGGTATCGCCTTCAATAGCACCATTATCGAGGTCATCGATGTCATCCTGGTTCAGACCGGCTTTCAGTTTTTCACTCATCAGACACCTGTACACGGAAAAAATTGCCGCTGACCATCCTGCAACCGGTCAGCGGCTTGATTTTATCACCTTACGTGTTTTCGGTTAGAAAATGTCTTTTACAAGCTTACCGTCTTTGATCACCACTGCGATGTTGTTCGAATCGGTCAGCGAGTGAATATCATCGAGCGGGTTGGTACGAGCGATCACCACATCAGCTAGCTTGCCTTTTTCCAACGTGCCCAGACGATCCTGCCATTCCAGGCACTCTGCCGCAACTTTGGTACCGGCCAGAATGGCCTCCATGGGGCTCATGCCAATACCGCACAGCAGCTCAAGCTCACGCAGGTTTCTGCCATGCGCCATCACGCCCGAATCGGTGCCGGCGGCAATCTTTACTCCGGCCTTGTAAGCTTTGGCAATGCTCGCTTTGTGAATCTCCGCCACATCGCAGGCTTTCTGGAACAGGAACGGCGGCAGTTTTTCCTTCATCTCGGGATCTTCGATGATGGAGATGGGCGCGAACAGGGTGGGAACCAGGAAAGTCCCTCGTTCCAGCATCAATTGGATGATCTCGTCATCCAGGTAAATACCGTGTTCAATCGAGTGAATGCCGGCCAGCACAGCCTGCCGCACGCCTTCATAACCCTGCGCATGTGACATCACCTTGACGCCGCCGTGGAAGTGAGCTTCCTGCACAATGGCTGCCAGTTCATCAGGGGAGAACTGCGTGTATTCCGGTCGGTCGGTGGGGCTCAATACACCACCGGTGGAGCAAATCTTGATCACTTCTGCGCCGGAGCGCAGCACTTCACGCACTTTCTTGCGCACATCGCTCACGCCGTCACAAATGGCGCTGGGCATGCCCGGGTAACTGCCGGGATCCGTGTTGATACCCGAAGGCGACCAACTATCCCCGTGCCCCCCGGTAATCGACAACCCCGTCACACTGATTTTCACGCGCGGACCAATGACCAGCCCCTTTTCAATAGCCAGTTTGGTGCCCAGATCCATGCCGCCCGCGTCCCGTACGGTGGTCACACCGCCCATGATAGTGCGGCGAAAGTATTCCATCGCGCGATAAAAATTGAACGAAAACGGCGTGCTGATGGCATCCATCATGTCGTATTTTTCCATCATCAGATGCACGTGCGTGTCGATAAAGCCAGGCAGAATCGTTCCGCCGCGGGCATCGATCTCGGTGACCTCGCCGCCCGGCAGTTTGATCTTCGCCTCAGGGCCGACATCCAGGATTTTGTTATCCCCAATCAGAACGGCTGCTTTCTCAACCGGCTGCACGCCGGTGCCATCAATCATCAAGCCGTTGCGGATCAATGTGTATTCCATGCAGATTCCTCCGTCAATGACGTATAAGAAGACAGTGCATTAATGGGTAGTAACCACACCGGGCCGGGCGTGTGTGTGAACGTTGTTCTTTATCACAAGCTGCCCGTTGACGAAGACGTAGTCAATCCCAACAGGTTTCTGGACCGTGTTGATGAAATCTGATTTATCCAGAATGGCAACCGGATCAAACACTACCAGATCGGCCTGGTAACCCGCTTTGATCAAACCGCGGTCCTTGAAACCCAGCTTCTTTGCCGGCATGCCGGTGATGCGGTAGACGGCTTCTGTCAACGGCATCACGCCTTCTTCACGCACGTATTTTCCTAAGAAGCGCGGGAACGTACCAAACGCGCGCGGATGCCCACCTTGCGCAAAAGGGCCTTCAAAAGGCATGCCGCTCGCATCGGTGCCAACCATCATCCACGGGCGATGGAACTGCATTTTTACATTGTCTTCCGACATCATGAACAAAATCATGCCGATCTGCCCTTTGGTTTCCAGCAGAGCATCGAAGATCCAGTCATAAGCGGTCTTGCCGGCAGCGCTGGACAGCTCGGAGATGTATTTGCCGGAGTGTTCCGGGTTGGCAGAGCCGGCGATCAGAACCTTGTCCCATTCAGCCACGGAGAAGAAGCCCTCGGTCTTCATGGACTGTTCCATCTTGACACGGGTAGCTTTGTCGACCAGCCGTTTAGCGATTTCTTCCCAGCCGCCCTCCTGAGCCCACTCGGGGAGAATGGCTACCAGGCTGGTTGCGCCGGCGGTGTAGGGATACATGTCTGAGGTCATATCGATGCCCTCAGCGATGGCTTCATCGATCAGCTTCAGAGCAGGTTCTGCTTTTTCCCAGTTATCGCGTCCGGCTGCTTTAAAGTGGCTGTGATGCAAAGCAGTGCCAGTCTTGCGGCCGATTTCAATCTCTTCTTTGGTGGATTCAATCAGCCGGAAGCCCTCATCTCGAATGTGGCTGAAATAGATACCGCCGCGGCGGCCCACCGGTTTGGTCACCTCGATCAGTTCCTCGGTGGATGCATACGAGCCGGGGGGATAAATCAGACCGGTCGAAATACCAATCGCGCCTTCGTCCATGGCCACTTCCACCAGGCGCTGCATTTCTTCCATCTGGTCTTCGGTCGGACGGTCCATCGACAGGCCTACTACGGCTGAACGAATCAGACCCTGCCCAACAATGGGGGTGATATTCAAGCTGGTGCCGATTTCTTCCAGGTATTTCAACCAGCCGCCCATCGTATCCATGCGTTCCCATGGCAGATCAATGTCTTTGTATTCCTCAGGATTTCGGAATTCAGCCCGGTTCTTATCGGTGATCGGCGCGGGAGATACGCCGCAGTGCCCGGTGACAGCCGTGGTGATGCCTTGGTACAGCAGACTGTCTGCTTCAGGAATGTATGCGATCGACATATCGGTATGCGAGTGCATGTCGATGAACCCGGGTGTCAATACTTTACCGGTAATGTCAATTTCTTCCGCGGCGCGCATGTCTTTCAGATCGCCAACCGCGACGATTTTATCGCCCTGTACCGCCAGATCGGCTTTCACGCGTGATGTGCCGGTTCCATCGATAATTTCGCCATTACGAAAAATTTTGTCCGCCATTATTACTCCTTTAATCTCACGAAATATTTAAATAGATTATTTCCGTCCAAGGATCTCACCGGCCAACGTATGAGTATGCTTGCCGTTGCGGATCACAAACTTGCCGTTCACGATCACCTGTTCAATACCCTGCGGATACTGTTTCGGATCGGTGAAGGTGGCCATATCAGCGATTGTGGCGGGATCAAACACCACCACGTCTGCTTTGTATCCTTGTTTGAGCAGACCGCGGTCTTTCAGACCCAATTTCGAAGCCGTCAAACCGGTCATTTTATGAACGCCGGTTTCCAGACTGAACAGCCCGTATTCGCGCGAGTATTTTGCCAGCACGCGCGGGAAAGTACCATAACTGCGCGGATGCGGCGCGCCTTCGGCCAGCGGCCCGCTGGGGGGCAGTCCGTAACCATCGGAACCAATCATCATCCAAGGCACCTGCATCTCACTCTTCTTGTTGTCTTCCGACATGCCAAAGTTGATGCGGTTCATGCTGCCCCGTGTCTCGAGCAGGACATCGAAGAACCATTCCAGGCCTTCCTTGCCTGATTCCTCTATCAACTCAGAGCAGAACTTGCCCACATGCGCGGGGTTGGGTGAACTGGAGATCATGATTTTGTCCCAGCCGTGCTCGTGATAAAAACCGGCCCGAATCTTGGCGCGGGTAGCCGGGTCCTTCAGGCGGGCCATACAGGCATCGGTACCGCCCTCGCGTGACCAATCAGGCAGAGAATCGATCAACCCGTTGGACGAGCCCGTGTATGGGTACATGTCGGCGGTCATATCGATGCCCTCAGCGCGAATTTTCTCGATCGCGTCCAGACCAAGCGGTGAAAGATACCAGTTTGGGAAACCCGAAGCTTTGTAGTGGCTGTGCTGCACTGCCACACCGGTCGCCTGGGCGATCTTATGCTCTTCTTCAATAGCCTGCAGCAGACCGCCGTTTTCATCGCGGACATGGCTGAAGTACATACCGCCCCTTTTGGCAACCGGCCGGGTCAGTTCAATCAGTTCTTCGGTGGTGGCATAATACCCGGGTGGGTAGATGAGACCGGTGGACAGGCCAAATGCGCCGGCATCCATGGCTTCTTCCGCATATTTCACCATGGCTTCCATCTGCTCTTCGTTGGGTCGGGCGCTGCTGTAAGCCATCACCGCCGCGCGGATAGCACCGTGTCCCACCAACGGGGCCATGTTGACGGAAATACCCTGGGTACGGATTAAATCGAGAAAGTCGCCAAATGAGTCGATCTTCTCAAAATCCACCTGGTTCTTCAGTTCACCCAGTTCTTCGATAAATTGCGGTTTGCTGGCAGGAGAAAGCGGGGCCGGGGAGGAGCCGCATTGCCCGGTGACCAGAGTGGTGACGCCCTGGTATGCCATGCTTTCCGCGTAGGGAGCAAAGGGCAGTGAATGGTCGGCATGCGAATGCATGTCGATAAATCCGGGAGCAACCGCTTTGCCCTGCGCATCGATCACCATTTCAGCTTCCGCGTTGGGGAAGGAGCCGATATCCTTGATGGAGCCGTTTTCAATCAGCACATCAGCTTTTTTGCCAGGTGCTCCGCTGCCATCAATCAAGAGACCATTCTTAATGACAATGTCCACGTTACATTCTCCTTATTAGATTGCCTGTTTCCCCGCTGGTTTTGGCCTGGTAATAATTCTACCTTAATCCATCATTTGACAGCCCGAATTTTGGGTATCCGGAGAGAAAATACTCATGCTGTAGATAAAGGCAGGCTAAATTTTTGATCATCCTCATTCAGGATACGTTATAATCAACCCATCTATTGCAGAGGAGCTGTTATGATACCTGTAAAAGTTCAAACCGCCATCCCGGGACCAAAATCGCAGGAAATGGTCAACCGCGCGATGGAAGTCATTGCAAAAGCACAATATGCCGGTGTGTTCGGCATCGCCATAACGGCCGGTAAAGGTGCCTACATCACCGACGCGGACGGAAATACCTTTTTGGATTTTCTTGCGGGCGCCTCAGCGGTGTCGGTTGGTTACGGCCGCCAGGATATCATCGATGTGTATGCGAAAACGGCTCTCAAGATCCAGCACTCGTGTTTCCCTTACTCGCCCAATGAAGAGGCCATGCAGTTTGCCAAAAAACTGATCCAGGTTACCCCCGGTGATTTTGAGAAAAGAGTCCTGTTTGGGATGACCGGCTCCGATGGCGTTGATGCGGCGATCAAAATTGCCCGCCGCTACACCGGAAAACCCGGTATTATCTCCTTCAAGGGCGGCTATCACGGCGCTACAGGCTTCTCTCTTTCTGCGAACGGTTTTGCCGGTTTACAGAAGGGCTTGTTCATCAGCAGCGATTTCATGATGGTCGATTTTCCGCGCACCGATCAGGCCGCGGAAAAAGCCCTGACCGAAATTGAAAACCTGCTGAAAGTGGGTAATGTGGCCGCGCTGATTACTGAATGCATCCAGGGTGACGGCGGAAATGTGGTATCGCCCCCCTACTTCCATCAGCAGTTGGCTGATCTGGTTCACCGCTACGGCGCGGTACATATCGTAGATGAAGTTCAATCCGGCGTTGGCCGCAGCGGCGCATGGTGGGAGTGCCAAACCTATAACCTGGTGCCTGATATCCTGTGCTGCGGTAAGGCGATCTCATCCGGGTATCTCCCCATGAGCGCCTGTATTGCTCGCGCTGAAATGGCTCAAACCCTGGATAAAGCCCAGCATCTGTTCACCTTCTCAGGGCATCCCCCGTCGGCAGCCGTGGCGATGAAGGTGTTCGAAATCATTGAACAGGAAAATTTGATCCAGAACGCGGTCGCGCGCGGTGAACAGCTCCGCGCCTGTCTGCAGAAACTGGTTGACCGTTACCCCTTCGCCAAAGAAGTACGCGGACGCGGGCTGCACATGGGATTTGAGGTTTTTGACGACAGCAAAAACCTGCCTTTGGGCGGTCTATTCGCGTTCCGCTGTGCCGAAAAAGGTCTCTATCCGGGTTATTTCGGATCCAAAAACGAGGTCATGCGCCTGCATCCGCCGCTGATCGTCAATGAAGAAGAGATGCAATTCGCTGTTGACCAGATCACATCCGTATGTGAAGAATGGCACAACGGCACCTTCCCTGAACAGACTATTCAGAACTATCGCAAATACGGGGTGGGTCTGGGTACTGATTAATGACAAAAAAGGTAAATAGAATGAACGAGCAAGCTAAACCCCAGCAAGTTGAAGATAATGTTGTAGTAACCTTGCGTTACGAGCTGACCGTGGATGGTGAGGTCATCGATTCATCCGATAACGATGAACCGATTGTATTCATCCAGGGACAGCAGGATATCATCCCGGGTTTGGAAAAAGCGATCTACAACATGAAGGTCGGCGAAACCAAATCGGTACACGTTCCCCCTGAAGAAGGCTATGGCCTGATCGATCCGGATGCATTCCAGGAAGTCTCTCGCGACGAGTTCCCTGCGGACATTCCGCTGGAGCCCGGAATTGAACTGGAAATGAAAGATGAAGACGGAGAAACTATTTTCGCGGTGATTTCATCGGTCGATAAAGATACCGTCAAACTGGATTTCAATGAACCGCTGGCTGGCAAAGACCTGTATTTCGAGGTCGAGATTATGGATCTGCGCCCCGCGACCGCCGAAGAGCTGGATCACGGTCACGTCCATGACGATGGCCACATGCACGAGGAAGATTAGTTCTTCTTCAGGAAAAAGAAAAGAAAAACCGCAGCTGTCAGCAGAAGACAGCTCCGGTTTTTTAGATCGTCACCAGCTCGCGCGGCAGGTGATCCACGCGGTTCATATACACCAGCATACGCACCCACCGGTCCTGCTCTTTTGCGTTCGGGTAGATCTCCCAGCGCGTGATGGCGGTGTTACTCAGCTCAAAATAGACATTTGAGTCATGGATCTCCATCAACTCGCGCATGAGATGGATATAAAACGAGCCATGTGTGATCATCAACACGCGGTCTTCGCTGTGCCCATGCTTTTCCAGCAGCGTTTCGATCGCTTTATGGGCGCGCGGGCGTTTCTCGGCATCCTCTTCACGCGGGCGGTTCCACCAACCTTGCTCGCCAAACTGGCCGCTGAAGATCAGTTCAGGATAGTGTCGTTGCAGGTAACTGGCTGTACTGCCAGGCTGTCCTTCAAACGGTACTTCTTCCCCGTCACCCGATACGATCCCGCCGGTTTCATGGATATCGATCCAGCCGTTCAACGGCACACCCACTGCTTTGGAGACCATCAAGCCAGTCTCCACGGCTCGCAGCATCAGGCTGCTGTACAGGTGTGTAATGCCAAACCCCTTTCGTTCGTGGGGCGGGCTCCACATTTCACCTTCAGGCTCGCAGGTGTTTTGCAGAAAATCGGCCAGGTGTTTGGCCTGTTGACGTCCGGTATCAGATAAAAGCGGATCCGGATGACGTCCGATATGGCTGTTGGTTTCCAGCCATAAAGCATTGTTTCTCGATTGTGCGTGCCGAACCAGATACAGAATCATGACAGTTTCTAATCCACGGTGAGAGTTTTGCTGAGGTTGCGCGGGAAGTCAGGGTCAAAACCGCGTTCAAGACTGAGTTTGTATGAAAGAAGCTGCAAAGGCAGAACGCTCAACAATGCGTTGATCTCTGCAGGAGCGGGCGGGATATCAATCAGGGCGCTGGCGTTGGCGGTTAAGCGGCTGTCCGGTTCACCAATCGCGATGGCATAGGCCCCTCGGCAGGTCACCTCGTTCAGACCGCTCACAATCAGGGGCACATCATCTTTCCCGACCGCGAACAGAATGGGATAGCCATCACTTACCGCGGAAAGCGGCCCGTGTTTGAACTCGGTAGAAAGCATGCCCTCGCAGTGGGCGTAGGTGATTTCCTTCAGTTTCAACGCGCCTTCCAGGGCAATGGGGTAAGTCAGGCCATACCCCAGGCAGTACAGATCAGGCCAACGGGCCAGCCTGGGCACCAGCGCATCCAGTTGCGGCATCACCTGCTCAATGGTGGCCTCCATCAATTCTGGCAGGTCGTTGAGCCGGGCGGTATCCCTCCCGGCTATGCGATAGGCCAGATACAGGAAGGTAATAACCTGGTTGGTAAAGGTCTTGGTAGCGGGTACACTGATCTCATAACCGCAGGTGAGCGGTAAGTGATAACAGCTCAACCGTGTGAGTGTGGAACCGACCACATTGGCTGATCCAAAAATGTTCACCTTGCGGGCCTGAGCAATCTCAATCGCGTTCAACACATCCTTGGTCTCACCGCTCTGGCTGACAAAAAACGCGGCATCCCTGTCCGAAAGCGAGTTGCCATACTGTGCGGTGAACTGTGGAGCCAGAACGGCCGTGGCGGGCATCCCGGTAATTTTATTGAAATACACAGACCCTATCAAACAGGCATGGTAGCTGGTACCGCATCCGACGAAATAGATATTGCGGGCTTTTGAAAAAGCCTCAACGATCGCATTCACATCATTAGATTTTTCCAGCCGGTGCAGCAGCTCTCGGGCCACCGCTCCCTGTTCATGGATTTCCTTGAGCATGAAGTGCGGATATCCGCCCTTTTGCGCAGCTTCCATGGTCTCGGTGATCATTTCCGGCTCGCGTTCGATCAGACTGCCATCTTTCACACTGCGTAACTCCACTCGATCGTGCCAGAAGGTGACAATCTCACCATCGTAAATCCGCATGATTTTACGGGTGAGCGGCAGAATGGATGGAAGATCCGAGGACACACAAACGGCATCTTCGGCGATACCCACCACCATCCCGGAGCCCTTCTTGAGGGCGTGCATGCAGTCTTCATCAATGCGCGAGATCACAAAGGCATAATCGCCTTGCAGGTCTTCATATGCTTTACAAATGGCAGTTATGGTGTCAAAACCACGGTCCACATAACGTTCCACAGCGTGCACGCAGCTCTCGCCGTCATTGGTAGAGCGTACGGTCATGCCCTCTGTCATAAACTGCTCACGCAGTTCCACGTTGTTGACCACATTCCCGTTATGCGCCCCCACCATGTCGCCGTCCGAATCCAGGTGCGGCTGGGCATTTACCATAGAGGGTTCGCCAAAGGTGGCCCAACGCAGTTGCATGATCCCCCGCCGCCCGACCATCTCATCAAAATTCAGCCGTCCGGCCACCTCATCCACCTTACCGGCATCTTTGCGAAGATCGATGGTTCCATCGTCACGTATGGCGGCGCACCCCACCGAGTCGTACCCGCGATACGAGAGTCTCCGTCCGGCATCGGTCAATACCGGGCCAAGAATGGTTTCACGCTTTTTGACAATACCAAAAATACCGCACATGATTCGTCTCCTGAATGAATAAAG
The DNA here is from genome assembly GCA_036825755.1 of Anaerolineaceae bacterium. Classification (GTDB taxonomy): domain Bacteria; phylum Chloroflexota; class Anaerolineae; order Anaerolineales; family Anaerolineaceae; genus JAJFTV01. The sequence goes on along the minus strand of DAISXR010000002.1, from coordinate 47,179 downwards.
CTGATAGAGGGGGACAGAACTATTGTACCAAAATGTCATCAACTTGTTCTTGCCCTGACCGGTGGAAATCCCGGTTTAATGAAAGCAGATCATGCTTAACGAAAAACACCCCTCCTGCCCAAGGGTGTTTTTTCGAGAAAAAGGAGAAAACGATGATGAATGATCTATGACGTGATTATCGGATTCAGGGATTAAGAAATGATTAAAGAGAAATGAGGATATAATTAGAGAAGATCAGTCTGAATATTAATGAGGGGAGACAGCAGATTAATGTTCCGATCTTTTTTCATTTTTCTATCCAGGCTGCCCTGGGCGCAGCGCCTGATCACCCATTGGAAGTTCTCCTGGAAGTTCGCCTCGCGCTTCATCGCAGGTGAGGATCGCGGCAGCGCCATTGAGGCGGTACAGGCGTTGAATAACGAAGGGCTCAATGCCACACTGGATTACCTGGGTGAGAATGTGACCCGTCTTCAGGACGCGGAAGCTTCGGTGGTGGAAATTCTTGCGCTTTTACGGGATATCCGGCAGGCACAGGTACGCGCCAACATCTCCATCAAGCTCAGCCAGCTTGGATTGACGCTGGATGCGGATGTCTGTCGTCAAAATGTGATCCGCCTTCTGGAAGCCGCTCGGGAGAGCGGTAACTTTATCCGCATGGATATGGAAGACAGCAGCTTGACCCAGGCGACGATAGATTTTTTCACCGGCCTGCGTGAACTGGGATATGAGAACACCGGTCTGGTGATCCAGGCATACCTGTTCCGCTCGCAGGCCGATCTGAAAAAACTGGAGCCGTTTCAACCGCGCATCCGCCTGGTGAAAGGCGCGTACAAAGAGCCCTCCCAGATCGCCTTTGCAGAAAAGCGAAAGGTGGATGAGAGCTTTGATGCGTTGGTGAGAGGGTTGATGATCTCGTCTCAACGATTTGGCGCAGAGCCGGTTTCACCTGACGGGCTGATCCCGCCTCAAATCGCAATCGCCACGCATGACCTGGTACGTATTCAAAACGCGCTGGCCGCGGCCAATGAACTGGGGCTCCCACCGGGTATGTATGAATTTCAGATGTTGTACGGCATCCGGCGGGATGTACAGACGGACCTGGCCGCGAGGGGTCATGCCGTGCGTGTTTATGTGCCATATGGAACTCACTGGTATCCGTACTTTATGCGCCGCCTGGCGGAAAGACCGGCTAATTTGTGGTTCTTCCTGAGCAGCTTTTTCAGGAAATAGTCACACTCTCATCACAAATTAATCTTTACCGGACGAAAATTTAACACGTGGTGCTATCATTTTTACGGATACGCTCCCGGTTATTATAACAGGGAGAGCAGAGCATCAGAGGGATTGGTTTGAGGGGGTGGGATGAAACAATCAGGCATATATGACGTGGCAGTGATTGGCGGAGGAATAGTGGGCATGGCGACCGCCATGCAGCTATCGCGGCAAGCAAATTTGTCCATTATAGTAATCGAGGCGGAGGACCGGCTGGCAGGGCATCAAACCGGGAATAATTCCGGTGTGATTCACTCAGGTTTGTATTACAAACCCGGTTCACTGAAAGCCCGTAACTGTATTGAAGGCAGTCAGGCCCTGTACCACTTTTGTGAAGAGAATGACATATCACACGACCGCTGCGGGAAAGTAGTGGTTGCCACCCAGGAACGCGAACTCCCGGCGTTGAATATGCTGGAAGAACGCGGCCGAGCCAACGGATTATCCGGCTTGCGCCGCCTGTCCGCCGGCGAAATTCGAGAATACGAGCCTCATGCCGCCGGTCTGGCAGGGTTGCATGTACCACAAACCGGAATTGTCGATTATGTGCAGGTCACACAGGCTTATGCTCGTCATTTGCAGCAAAACGGCGGTGAAATCCTGACCGGCGCTCGCATGACCGGCTGGCATCGTGATGCCTTGGACCAGGTGATTGAAACCACGGCCGGGACTATTCGAGCGCATGTCCTCATCAATTGCGCCGGCCTGCAATCTGACCGCGTGGCCCGCATGTGTGGGTTCAATCCCGGTCTGCAAATTGTGCCCTTCCGGGGGGAATATTACGAAATCACCCCTGAGAAGCATCATTTGGTGAACAATCTACTCTACCCCGTTCCGGATACCCGCTTCCCATTTTTGGGCGTGCATTTCACCCGTCGTATTCACGGTGGCATCGAGGCCGGCCCCAACGCGGTTCCGGCTCTCAAACGGGAGGGCTACAGTTGGGGAGCTATCTCGGTGCGTGATACCGCTCAACTGGTCTTCAGTCCGGGTTTCTGGCGCATGGGGCTGAAATTCTGGAAAATGGGGTTGGGTGAGATCTACCGCTCGTTATCCAAAAAAGCTTTCGTTAAAGCCCTCCAGCAGCTTCTGCCCGAACTCCAGGAAGACGATGTATTTCGCTCGGGCGCGGGGGTACGCGCTCAGGCGCTCGAACCAAACGGAACCCTGGTGGATGACTTCCGCATTCTGGAGGGCCCGGGCATGGTGCATGTATTGAATGCGCCATCCCCTGCCGCCACGGCATCGCTGAGTATTGGCAGTACGGTTTCTGCCATGGCGCTCAAACAACTGGATAAAGCAGTAAGAACTTCTTTTCAGATTCCGTCAAAAAGCAAACAAACCGCAGGATAACAGGTAGTGGGATATGAATTACACAGAAAAAATCAATAAAACACCCTCCAGTCTTGATGGAGAATCAACCATCCAAAATCAGACGATCGAACCGGTACAGGAACAGACCAAAGCGCTTCCCAAACGCTATCATCCGTTATTAGTAGCCATCCACTGGACGGTGGTGATTCTGGTGGGGCTGAACCTTTTCATCGGTATCATTCTGTTTCCAAATGTGTCCAGCCGGACGCTGACCGGTTTTCATATGGCAATTGGTATTGCTGCGCTGGTGATTATGACGGCGCGTATTTTTGTCCGCATCTTTACCCCCCGTCCGGCGCGAGCCAGTACCGGCAATAAATGGCTGGATCTGGCCGGAGAACTGACGCATTACGCGTTGTACGCGCTGGTGATCATATTAACCGTTTTTGGCATCCTGTTTGCCAGCGAAACCGGCGTGCTGCAGACCATTTTGCTCAAAATGCAGCCGGCATCCGGCGGAATTTTAGGCCGGATGGATCTGTTTGGCATCCCGCTGATGACGTATCACAAATGGGCAGCCTATGCTCTGGCGGCTCTGTTGAGCCTGCATATCGGCGCCGCGCTGTTTCATCAATTCATCCTCAAAGACCGTTTGCTTTCCAGAATGTGGTTTCGATAATGCTCACAGCCTGGCGGATCAGTATCCGCCAGGCTGTGCTTTAATCAAGGCCGGCTAAATCGGCAGTTGCTTCACAATCTGGATCGGCAGCGGGAGCAGATATTCGACCATTTTCTGGTTCACCACCAAACCCGACCAGTAGCGATGCGCATTCTCCATAAACTGAACCAGTGAAGTGCCGTCATCCAGCAGTGACATGTCACCCCGGTACCATTGATCACTTTCCACCAGCCACATGGCAGGCAGAACATTCCGTGAACTGAATTTCAGGTTGAAAAACACCATCTGATCCCGTTTTTCAAACCCGAAATA
>DAISXR010000002.1:41638-43502 GCA_036825755.1 Anaerolineaceae bacterium | reverse complement strand
CGCGAGGGGTTTGAGGTGGTGTTGGCGCATCGCCTGGATGAGGCGCGTCCATTACTCAAAAACCAGCGCTTCGATCTGGTGCTGCTCGATCTGGGACTGCCGGATGGTTCCGGTTACACCCTTTGCAAAGAAATCCGCTCAGCGGGGGATACCCCTATCATCATCCTGTCCGCCAGGGATGAGGAAGTAAATGTGGTCATGGGACTCGATCTTGGCGCGGATGATTACGTTACCAAGCCATTCCGTCTGGGTGAACTGGTCTCCCGTATCCATGCCGTGTTGCGGCGGAAAGCTCCTCAAACGGCTGAGGACCGCACCCTGGAATGGGGCGGGGTAAAGATCATTGCCGGTCAGGCCAGGGTCTATAAAAATAACCGTGAAGTCATCCTGACCGCCATGGAATACCGCCTGTTGCTGGCACTGCTCACGCATCCGGGACAGGTGCTCACCCGCGATCAACTCTTCAGCGATATCTGGGATGTCAACGAGGACTTTGTGAATGACAATACGCTCACGGTGAATATCAAGCGTCTGCGCGAAAAACTGGAGGACGATCCAAAAAACCCGGTGTTGATTAAAACGGTGCGTGGTCTGGGTTACAGGGTTGGTGAGTGAGATGCAAACTTTTATCAATGCCTGGGAACGCCGTTCGATCATTCTTTTACTATCCGTCACGCTGGCTGGGCTGGTGCTGGCGGTGATCCTGAGTTTGCTGTCGGTTCAGTATGCCAACCGGGAAGTGCAGGAGATGTACGCCTCAGCCGTGGCGGTTGTGACACAAAAATATCCTGAAGCCGAAGTAGAGATGGTCAGCGACATTCGATCCATCAACCCGCAAAACGTTGCTCTTGGAACCGAGATTTTGCGAAGGTATGGCCTGGAAAACATGAACATCACCGATAACGCCGCGGCGCGCGCGCTGTCCAGCCGGATCATCCCATTCAGCATTCTGTTTGCCGTTTTACTTGCAGGGGCTTTCATAGCCCTGCTGACATATGACAGACGTCAGGTGCGGGCGCAGTTGATATCCCTTTCAGGTTATTTACAGCAGCTTGAGGCGGGTAACTACACGCTGGATATACGCGATAACGGTGAGAGTCAGTTCAGTCATTTGAAGAACGACCTGTACAAAATCACGGTACGGCTGCGGGAACAGGCTGAACAACTCCGGCTCGAAAAGCTGACTCTCTCGGATGCCATCGCTGATATCTCACATCAGATCAAAACCCCGTTGACTTCGCTGTTCGTTCTGGTGGATGTGCTGGCTGAGTATCCGCCCGAAGATGAACAACGCGAGTTTATCGCCCGAATGCGCTCTCAACTGGGGCGTATTCAGTGGCTGATCTCTGCCCTGCTGAAGCTTTCACGTCTGGATGCGGGCACCGCCAACCTGAAACGCGAACCGGTGAATATCAGCCGCCTGGTGACACGCGCGCTGGAGCCGCTACAAATCCCGATCGAACTGAAAAACCAAAAAATCCGTGTGGAGGGTGACATGCAGGCCGGCTTTCAGGGTGACCTGCATTGGAGCGCTGAGGCGCTGACCAATGTGATCAAAAACTGCATCGAACATACCCCGGATGGCGGGCAGATTGAGATCAGCTATGCTGAAAACGCGCTGTATTCTGAGATCACCGTATCGGATAATGGTGAGGGGATTGCCAGCGAAGATCTGCCTCGCATCTTTACCCGCTTTTTCAAAGGGAAAAATGCCAGTGAAAACAGTGTGGGCATCGGTCTGGCGCTCGCCAAATCCATCTTTCTGGAACAGGGCGGTGATATCACCGTCACAAGCCGGCCAGGCGAGGGTACCCGCTTCTCGATCAAAGTTTTTCGAGGTTTGGTATAGCGAAGTCCGCCCGGG
>DAISXR010000002.1:0-41538 GCA_036825755.1 Anaerolineaceae bacterium | reverse complement strand
AATGTGAATAAACTGTCACCTTGTAATTCACCGAAATGTCACTCGGGCACGGTATCTTTACCCTATACCTTTTGTGCGAGTGGATCAGGCAGATAACCGGTTCTGTATCCCGCACAACAGGCGGCAGTTCACTACAAAATACACGGAGAGTGTCTTTATGGAAATATTGAAGGTAGAAAACCTGTCAAAAACCTACGGCCGGGGTGACACCCAGGTTTGCGCGCTGAATAACGTCAGCTTTTCGGTGGAAAAGGGCGAATTTGTGGCTGTGGTGGGGTCATCCGGATCGGGTAAATCCACCTTGTTGCACATCCTCGGAGGCGTGGATACGCCCTCTGAAGGAAAGGTGTTGATCGATAACACCGATATCTTCGCACTGGATCCAACCCGTTTGGCCATTTTTCGCCGTCGGCAGGTGGGGCTGATTTACCAGTTCTACAATCTCATCCCCATTCTGAATGTGGAAGAAAACATCACTCTGCCGCTGCTTCTGGATGGCCAGAAGATCGACCCTGCTCGTCTGAAAGAGATCATGGATACCCTGGCTCTGACAGACCGGGTTGGCCATCTGCCCAACCAGTTGTCCGGCGGGCAGCAGCAGCGCGTATCCATCGGGCGGGCGTTGATCAACCACCCTGCCCTCATCCTGGCGGATGAGCCAACCGGCAATCTGGACAGTCACAATTCTAAAGAGATCCTCAACCTCTTGAAGCTCTCCAATAAGCGTTACCACCAGACGCTCATCGTAGTCACGCATGATCGTGAAATTGCCCTGCAGGCTGAAAGGATCATCTCGTTTGCCGATGGGCGTATCACCCGTGATGAGGTCAACCACTCATGAGTATCCTGGCGCGATATGCACTCAAATACCTCTGGCTGAATAAACGTCGCACCATCGTCACCATTCTGGGTGTGATCCTTTCAGCCGCGTTGATTTGCGGAGTGCTCCTGCTGGGCCTCAGTTTCCAACAGATGATGATCCGCAGCGCAGTGAAATACACGGGGAACTTTCATGTGATGTTCCAGAATGTCCCGGTGGATCAGGCCGGGTATATTGCCCATCACCAAAGCGTAAAAACATCCATGGTGTCCGCGTGGCTCACCGGTAAACCTGAAGGGCTTGATGACCCAACCAAACCGTACCTGTTTATTCGCGCGTACGATCCCCAGGCGATGATTGACCTGCCTGCCAATCTGATCTCCGGCAGGCTGCCCCAGGCGGAAAACGAAATTGCCATTTCAGAAACCCTCGCCCTGCACACCGGTGATCAATTTACGCCGGGTCAACAGATGGATGTTCAACTGGGGAAACGGTTTCTGGACAACGAGGTCATCGCTCTGGCCTACAATATCCTGGAGGAGGGCGAAGAATTTATGGCGGATCGGCAGGTGACCTACACTGTGGTAGGAATCCTGGCGCCCACATTTGACGAACAAATTTTTGATTACCCCGGATACAGCGCCATCACCTGGATGGCACTGGGTAGTGACCCCGGTTCCGGCGTGGTGGATCTCGGTTTACGCATGCGAAACCCTTTTAAAATCTACCAGAACGTTAACACCATCATCCAGGACGCCGGGTTGAGCATCATGGATATGTACAACCCGACAGACGGCGCTGTGATCGTCAACTATAACGACGGTTTGCTGCAGTGGATGGGGATCAACGACAACCGGCAATACCCGATCTTCTTCGTCACGGTTCTGGGCTTCCTGATCGGGCTGGTGATGGTCGGTTCAGGCATGGTGATCTACAATTCCTTTTCCATCTCCATCAGCGAACGGAAAAAACAGTTCGGCATGTTTACCAGTACAGGAGCCACCCCGCGTCAGATCCACCGGGCAGTCATGTTTGAGGCGCTTGTGATCGGCCTGGCGGGCATCCCCCTGGGCATCGCGGGTGGGATCGCCGGGGTGGGCATTACCCTGGCATACGCCGAGAATATCATCAAGCAATTGATCTCAAGCGGTGACGGCATGATTCTGATTGTTTCCCCGTGGGTGATTTTACTGACGGTTCTGTTCACCGGCGCGACCATTTTGCTGTCAGCGTGGATACCGGCGCGGCGCGCTTCAAAAGTCTCACCCATTGATGCCATCCGTCTGAGCGATGATTTGCAGAATCGGCCGGCCTCCCGCCTGTCCGGCAGCCGGGTGATTCGCGGGCTGCTGGGGTTTGAAGGATCCCTGGCGCTTAAGTCGGTACAGCGCGACCGCAGGCGTTTCCGTATCACCGTGGGTTCTTTGATGATCAGCATCATCCTGTTTGTAACCTTCAACGCCTTAAAAGATTATTCAGCCACAACCGCGCACCTGAACAACCAGGCAGACAACTACGATTTACACCTGATGTTGAACGGCGATTTGGAAGCCAATCAGCGCTTTATCGATGAAACCATCCGGCTGCCGCAGGTGGACGCGTACAGCCTCAAACGCTGTCTGTGGGGGCAAAGTGATATCACCAAAGAGCAACTCACAAATGAGGCGGCATCTGCTTTTTCGGAGATCGGGTGGCAAAATACGATTGATGGAGAACCAGAATTTTCACTGGTGGTCTGCTCGTATGGACAGCAGGAGTTTGACCGGTACGCCAAATCACTGGGCCTTGACCCGCAGGCTTATCTGGATACCGAAAATCCCACGGCTATCCTGATCAATCGCAATCAGATTCGCCAGAACAAACTCTACGAGTTTGACCTCATTCCGATCTGGCCTGGGGATACGCTGAACTATTCCTCATACCGGATGACCGATGAGGAAGGCAATACGCTGGAAGAACCGTACACTTTGCCGCTCCTGATCGGTGCAGTGGAGGAGGAGGTCCCCATGGGATCCTACAATCCCATCCAGGGGCTCATGTTTGTGGTCAGCGACCCGGTCTTCGCAGAGATCGCCACCCGGGTGGGTGATAGTGTGGAGGATATCGGCCCCGGTGAAATGTATTTCCAAACCAACGATATCATCGCGCTGACAGATGCTGTGAAGCAAAGCTACACGGCCATCACCGGTGAAAATCTTTATTACATGTCACAGTATGAGCAAAATCAGCGCGAGCAAATGACCGAGATGATGGTGAACCTGTTTTTCTACGGCTTTCTCACCCTCATCACGCTGGTGGGCGTCACCAACATCATCAACACCATCGACACCAACCTGCACCTGCGAAAACGCGAGTTCGCCATGCTCAAGTCGGTTGGGCTCACCCCCGGCGGGTTCCGAAAGATTCTGTACTATGAAAGCCTGTTTTACGGCTTTACCGCGCTTCTGTTCGGGCTGCCGGTTTCCATCCTTCTGAGCGCCCTGGTGTACACGCGCTTCACCGGCATCAGCAGCTTTGACTTTACCCTGCCCTGGTTGCCGATGCTCCTGTGTTCCGCCGCGGTGCTGCTGCTGGTGTTCATCACCATGCTGGCGTCGGGCAGGCGGGTGGATGAGGCGACCATCATCGACACCATCAAAGAGGAGAATCTTTAATTCTGAGTGTTCTTAAGCTTTTAGAGTGAGATCATAAACGGGTTTGGCTGGTTGCAGAGGCCAAACCCGTTTTCGTTTCTTTCCAACAAGATCAAAGCAGCAATCAAAAACGTAATACTCTTTAAATGAGCAGTCCTCAAAGAGACCTTATTCAGGAGCTTTGAGGACCACTTTTGCCTGTTGTCGGGGCGGGCGGATTTGAACCGCCGACCTCACGGACCCGAACCGTGCACTCTATCCGGGCTGAGCCACGCCCCGTGGCCCGAAAATTATACCACACCCCTTTTCTGTAAAGGCTTTTTTCAGGGATTTGTGATACGATTTTTCAAGGAATAAAATCATTGAGGGGGAACTCCGTTGGAAAAATTGACTCTTACACCCGACCAGGCTCGCTACATACGCATGAAAACCCACCGCCTGCTGGATCCGGAAATATCAACCCCGCGGGTACTGTTGGATCACCTGGTGGCGGTGCAGGCGCAGGAGATCGCAGCCGGCCGTCTGCAAATGCGATTGCGCAATCCCAACCTGACCCTGGCGCAGATTGACCATGCCCGCCGGGTGGATCGCTCGATTGTGTGGGGATCTTTCTTCCGCGGTACGCTTCATCTGGTGCCTGCCGAGGATGCCCTTTGGATCATCCCGCTGCTCAAGCCGTCGCATCTGGCCCGCGATGTAGCGCGCCTGCGTCAGTTGGGTTGGGATGAAAACAATATCCCCCACGGGGTGGATACTCTGCTAGAAGCCATGAAAACCCACGGACAGCTCACCTATGCGCAGATCCGCGAAACACTGGCAGATCAGGGTCTGCCCTACCGTGACCAGGCGCATGTTCACCTGTTGTATTACATGTCCTATCACGGGCTGGTATGCCGCGGTGATGATGATGGCCGGCAACTCACCTACACCCTGCTGGAAGACCGCATCGGCCCCGTACAGCCGCTCCCCAAAGAGGAAGCCCTGGCCCGATTAGCGCACCGGTATCTGACTGCTTATGCCCCCGCAACACTGAAAGATTTCATGACCTGGTCAGGACTGCCGGGTCTGGATGTGCGCGCCGGTTGGAAAGCCATTGAAGGTGAGATGATTGAGGTGGAGATTAACGCTAAACCGTACCGCCTCCTGAAATCGCAACTACACCTGCTGGATGCAGATCGGCAGGACGGGCCGCTTGTACACCTGCTTCCGCGTTTTGATCTTTTCATCCTCGGCTATTATGACCGGGAGCTCATTTTGCCGCCGGATTATCGAAGCTGGTATAACTCCGGCGGCGGAGTTGCCAACGCCATGCTGCTGGTGAATGGACGTGTCAAAGGGGTCTGGTACTTTGAACGCAGCCGCAAGCCAACCCGGCTGGTGGTCGAACCGTTTGAAGCGCTCTCACCGGCCATCTGGGATGCCGTCAGCCATCAGACGGAAGAAATATCCCTGTTTTTAGATGAAAAACTGGACCTGATTACTCCTTCTACTCCCGGTTGGGTCGCATTGTTGAAAAGAACCTCGTAATAGCGGTATCCCTTCGGAAAATTGCAGGCGTCATTTGATTTGACAACCCCCTGATTTCCTCTATAATGGAGTCAGGTGGATTAAACGTAATTCCGAATTTTTCCTGTTGTATCCTCATCCTATTCACTTATTGTTACCACAACTTCATATCCGTTCTCAAAGGCATCCAGACAATCCTTTCGTTTGGTGATCACATCGCAGGTTGATTTGATTGATTCTGGTTTTAGTTTGTCAAAGGAGGGAGGTGCCCGCATCGTATCACATCAAAGGACGAGAATATTTTTCCTTTTAATTCAAGCTGTTCTGACATGAAGGAGTGAAAAGTGAATAAAATCCGTTTCTATACTGTACTGGCTGTAATTCTGGTGATCATCCTGGCATTTACAGCGTGCGCCCCCAAAGAGGAAGAGGCGCCTGCCACCGAAGCCCCTGTGGAAGAAGTGGCCCAGGAAGAAGCCACAGAAGCCCCCACGGAAGCACCGACAGAGGCAGCTCCGGTCGCTGAATTTGTGCCAATGAAATATGAAGCCCCCGATTGTGAATACGGCGGCAATATGAAAGCGATGGAAGCCGTCGATCAATATACGGTCAAATTTACGTTCTGCAATCCGGATCCGGCTTTCATGGTCAAGGTGGCCGTTCCATCCTTCCCCATCCTTGATTCTGACTATCTGGATGAAACCGGCGGTGACGCCGCTGCCATCAATGAAAACCCCATCGGAACCGGTCCGTATGTACTGCAGGAATGGGTGCGCGGCGATCACATGTCCTTTGTACCCAGCGAAACCTACTGGGGTAATGAAGTTCAAAATGATACGTTCATCCTCAAATGGAGCACTGAAGCTGCCGCCCGTCTGCTGGATCTTCAATCCGGTAATGTGGATGGCATCGTTAATGTGGCCACCGACGATTACGCGACGGTCAAGGGTGATTCCAACCTGACACTGTACCCGCGCCAGTTCAACAACTTCCTGTATTTGGGCCTGAACAATCTGAAGGAACCTTTCACCGATGAGACCGTCCGGCAGGCTTTCGCCATTGCCGTCGACAAGCAACGTCTGGTGACTAACTTCTATCCTGAAGGCGCGACCCCCGCCACTCAGTTTGCCCCTCCCGGCGTAGTCCCCGGTCACAACCCAGATTATGCCTCACCGGCGTATGATCCTGCCAAAGCGAAAGAGATGCTCGAATCGGTTGGTTTCGACTTCACTCAGACCATCGAGCTGTCTTACGCTGAACGCACTCGCCCGTACTTCCCGCAGCCAACCAAGATCGCACAGGATCTGCAGGCTCAGTTTGCGGAAATCGGCATCAATGTGACCCTAAGTCTGCAGGAATGGGCCGCCTACCTGCCGTACACCCGTGAAGGCAATGCCCAGATGTTCCTGCTCGGTTGGAGTGAAGACTTCCCGGATGCCACCAACTGGTACGATGTGTATCTGATGGGCACCACCAAATCCACCGGAGATCCCTGGCCCGACATTATGGACGAGGTCAAGGCCGCCGCACGGCTGTCTGACCCGGCTGAACGTCAGGCTCATTATGACATCGTCAACGAGTTGATTGACCAGCATGTTCCTTACATCATTCTCGCCAACGGCGCCACCGCGTTTGCATTCAATAAAGAGATTGGGAACGTGGTCATCGGCCCGTATAACGAGAACTACATGGAAATGACCACCGGTGACGGTGTACTGGTCTTCTCGCAGGATGGTGAACCGGTTTCACTGGACTGCGCCGATGAAACAGACGGTTCCTCTTTCACCGCCTGTTTGCAGATGTTCGATACCCTGTTCAAGTTCACCTGGGGCACCTCCCAACTTGAACCCAGTCTGGCCGAGAGCTGTGAAGCCAATGCCGATGCCACAGAATACGTTTGCGCCCTGCGTCAGGGTGTGGTGTATTCCAACGGCGCCGGATTCGATGCCAACGATGTGGTCGCCAGCTTCTACCGCACTTGGGACTACAACGCGCCCAACCGCCTGGGGAACACAGGTTCGTACTCCTACTGGAAGGATTTCTTCGGGCCCAAGATTTTGAACCAGCCGCCTGAATAATCCTGTTTTTCGGTAATTTGAAAAGCAGGATGGGAGTGTATCCCATCCTGCTTCAATTCATCCTTTACATCTTATGGGATTGGCTGAATCTTCACCGATCAGTTTTCTGTGAGGGTTCCAGTTCGTTTTCGTCGATAAACCGCTGATGGAAATCAGCTTACGCCTGTCTTTTATTGCTGTCCCACGGAGAAAAGAATGCTCCAATATATTGTCCGTCGACTGATTATGCTCACCCCGGTATTGCTTGGAATACTGTTGGTTACTTTTGCCATCACCCGCATGATCCCTGGTGACCCATGTGATGTGATGCTGGGTGAAAAGGCAACACAGGCAAAATGTGACGAATTCAGAATGAGGTATGGTCTGGATAAAAGTATCCCGGTACAGTTTTTTTCGTATATCGGTAATGTGATCAAGGGGGATTTCGGATTAACGATCCGTGATCGCCGCCTGGTAATCGATGTCATCGCGGAACGTCTGCCCATGACCATCGAGCTGACATTTTTTGCGATGATGTTCTCTTCCACATTTGGTATTCTGCTGGGTCTGGTTGCCGCTCTTAACCGCAACAAAATTGGCGACACGCTCACCATGATCATGGCCAATATGGGCGTTTCCATGCCGGTTTTCTGGCTCGGATTGCTGCTGGCGTACCTCTTCGCACTTGTGTTAAAAGATACTCCATTTTATATCCCACCATCCGGAAGACTGTCACCCGGAATCTCTTTGATTCCATTGGCGAAACAATGGGATATGACCGATCTGGAAGGTATGCCAAAGTTTCTGCTCGCGCTGGTATCCAATTCGGCCATCCTGAACGGTCTTCTCACAAAGAACTGGGTGCTCCTAAAGGATGCTCTGTGGCATCTCATCTTGCCCTCCCTGGCGGTTGGAACCATCTCCATGGCAACCATCGCCCGCATGACCCGCTCCAGTTTGCTGGACGTGCTGGGCCAGGATTACATCCGCGCAGCACGCGCCAAAGGCCTGGAGGAAAAGCTGGTAGTGCTCAAACATGGCCTGCGAAACGCGTTGATCCCCATTGTGACCATCATCGGCCTGCAAACGGGTGGTTTGCTTTCCGGGGCGGTACTCACCGAAACCATCTTCTCGCTGCCAGGTCTCGGATCCAAAATGGTACAGGGCATCCAATCGCGCGATTACCCTATCGTTCAGGGGTTCTCCGTGGTGGTAGCCTTCATCTTTGTGGTCACCAATCTGGTGGTCGACGTCTCTTACGCATACCTGGATCCTCGCATCCGATTGGAGTAAGCCATGGCAGCAGAAACTGAACTCCTCAAGAAAACCAAACTAAGCAAAGTGAAACAAAGAACCCCCACCCAGGATGCGCTCCGTCGTCTGATCCGGCACCGTTCTGCGCGGACCGGTTTGCTCATATTGGGAACGCTGATCCTGGTGGCCATATTTGCAGAACAGATTGCTCCATTTGACCCCCTCACCCCGCTGGAAAATGTGATTCGCCGTGATACACCCTGTGTGCATCTGTTCGGCTGCCCGGCTGACAAACAGGAACATATCATGGGTATCGACGGCAACAACCGTGATCTGTTCTCCCGCATCGTATTTGGTTCACGCCTGTCACTTCAGATTGGCATTTCCACCATCTCCATCGCCATTGTGATCGGTGGATTACTGGGAGCCATCGCGGGATTTCTGGGCGGCTGGGCGGATGACCTGATCATGCGAACGCTGGATGTGTTGATGGCCTTTCCCAGCCTGCTGCTGGCGATCGCTATTGTGGCGGTGCTGGGCCCGGGACTGAAGAATGCGTTGTACGCTATTGCAATTGTCTCCATCCCAACCTATGCGCGCGTGCTGCGGGCAGGTGTGGTCACCATTAAAGAGCTCGATTTCGTGACAGCCTCGCGCGCACTGGGAGCCTCACGTGTGCGGTTGTTATTTACCCGCGTGCTGCCCAATGCACTCACGCCCCTGATCGTGCAGGGTACATTGGGGATTGCCTCTGCCATCCTGTCTGCAGCTGCGCTGAGTTTTTTGGGTCTGGGCGCGGAATTTCCCAAGCCGGAATGGGGCCTGATGCTGGGTGAAGAGCGCAACAGTGTGTTCAATGCACCTCACCTGGTGTTCTTCCCCGGGCTGGCTATCATGCTCACCGTGCTATCATTCAATCTCACCGGTGACGGCCTGCGCGACGTGCTGGACCCTCGTTTGCAGGACATCTCCGGTTAAGAAAAGCAAGTTGCCATAAGCATCCAGATACAACCGGCCGGCTTCAAGATGACCGGTCGGTTTTCCTTGATAAAATTCAAATCACTTCAAACGAAGTATAATGAGAACTCTGCCGAAAAATATCGTGTGTACGGTAGACTTGATTCCTGTTAATAACGTGGAGAGATTTGAATGACTGACAAGAAGAAGGTTCGGGTAGCAATCATTGGTGTTGGAAACTGCGCATCTTCATTGGTACAGGGCGTTCAGTTTTACCGGAATGCCAAAGATGACGATACAGTGCCTGGTTTAATGCATGTCAATCTGGGTGGGTATCATATCAGTGACATTGAATTCACCGCGGCGTTTGATGTGGTGGATACCAAGGTCGGGCTGGATCTTTCAGAAGCAATTTTTGCATATCCAAACAATACCTACAAATTCTGCGATGTTCCCAAACTGAATGTTAAGGTCTATCGCGGCATGACGCATGATGGTTTGGGGAAATATCTTTCCCAGATCCTCAAAAAAGCACCCGGCCCCACCGATGATATTGTGGGCATCCTGAAAAGCACCAAAACTGATGTGGTGGTGAGCTATTTACCGGTGGGTTCCGAGATGGCGACCAAATGGTATGTGGAACAGATCCTCGAAGCCGGTTGCGGTTTTGTGAATGCCATCCCCGTTTTCATCTCCAGTTCCGATTACTGGGCCGGTCGTTTCCGCGAACGCGGGCTGCCCATCATCGGCGACGACATCAAGAGCCAGGTTGGAGCCACCATCGTTCATCGTGTGCTCACCAGCCTGTTCGTCGATCGCGGCGTTCATCTGGATCACACCTATCAGCTCAATTTCGGCGGCAACACCGATTTCCTCAACATGCTGGAACGTGAACGCCTCGAATCCAAGAAAATCTCCAAGACCGGCGCTGTCACCAGCATGCTGCCCTACAAGGTATCACCAGATGACATCCATGTAGGCCCCAGCGACCATGTACCGTGGCTGACCGACCGCAAGTTCTGCTATATCCGCATGGAAGGCACCACTTTTGGTAACGTGCCTCTCAATGTGGAAGCCAAACTGGAAGTGTGGGATTCCCCCAACTCCGCCGGCGTGGTGATCGATGCCCTGCGCTGCGCGAAAATCGCTCTGGATCGCGGGATTTCCGGCCCCATCTATGAAGCCGCTGCTTACTTCATGAAGACCCCTCCCAAACAGTTCAAAGACGACCTCGCTCACGAAATGGTAGAAGCCTTCATTCGCGGTGACCAAACCGGTGAGGCCAAACCTGCTCCGGAAAAATAAATATGCGATTTATCGGAAGCCGTTTGCCCCGTGCTATACAAACCGCCGAAGCAGCGGCGTCCGTGCGCAGATTGTTCGCCTTTTGCCTGACCATCTTTCTGCTTGCCGGCTGTTCAGCGCCGGCAGGCAGTACTCCTGATCTCACCCAGGTATTTGAACAGGCCATGCTGACGGCCACCTACGCAATTGTGCCGCCCACCCAGCAGCCTTCAGCCACCCAACCTCCCGCAACACCCACCGCAGCCACTCCCTCTGCGACCAATCAGCCCAGCGCCACCCGTTACAGCGGCCCAGCGCCCACCCTGGCTGCGGCTTTCAATACCACGCTGCTTCCTTCCGGCAGCCAGCCGGTAACCTATATCGAAGACACCTGCCAGTATTTGAAAAATCGCCTGGATCCCAATAAAAGCCGACCGGGTACGGTGGTGATGGCGGTGATGTATCACGGCATTGCCGAGGATGGCACAGCCATCACCGACCCGATGAATGTGACCCACAGTGATATGGTCACGTTTGTCGAACATGCCCATGAAACGGGCTTTGAAACCGTGACCACCGCTGAGTTGACCGCGTTTCTGGAAGAAAACGCCTACATTCCGCCCCGTTCGCTTTACATCATCCTGGATGACCGGCGGCCCGGCGGCGTGCGGGAGCATTTTTGGAAATACCTGAAAGAGTATGACTGGACGCTGACCCTGGCGTGGTTGATAGGCGACACCGATACGCGAGCTGCCTCTCCATTGGAATGCTGTCCGGATGAAAACTATGCCGGTTTGTGGGAACAGATGGAAGCCTATAATGCCAGCGGCTATCTCGATATCCAATCCCACGGCAACGTGCACAACACCAACATCACAGCCTCGTCCACCGATGAATACATCCTTTCCGAGCTGAACATCTCGCGGCAGAAGATCCGGGAACATTTTTACTGCAAAGATCCCGTCACCGGGCTGCCGGTTGAAAATTGCGACACCGCGCAACCGATGGCGTACATCTGGGCGGGCGGCAGTTTCACACCCCGTTCGGTTCAACTGGCTCGCGAAACCGGTTACCGCCTTGGATTTACCGTCAACCCGCGCGGACCCATCATGTATAACTGGATACCGCAGTCACTGGAATACAATCCTGCCATGCCCAGTTACATTCCTGAAGGTCCAGCCGGCGATCCGTTGATGACCCTGCCACGCTACTGGAGCACCGATGCGGCGTACCACCTGGACGATGTGGCCAACATGGGCGATGAAGCCCGTGAGTATGCGAAGACCCACCGGCAGGAGGAACTGAATTACTATTCCTATTACTGCCAGGATATCACCGGTGAGATCCCCACTTTGGAAGCCGGTCAGGCGGAGTAAGTGAATGGACGGCGAACAAAACCTGTCGTATGACGATCAATGCCTTTTCTGCCGTATTTCGCGCGGACAAGCCCCAGCCCAGGTGGAATACCGGGATGAGTATTGCCTGGTGATACGTGATATTCAACCAAAAGCCCCCACCCACCTGCTCATCATCCCTCACCGGCACATCCCTTCCATCCATAACATTCAACCGGATGACCGCCCGTTGATCGGGCATCTGTCGCTCACCGCCGCCAAACTGGCAGCCCAAATGGGTCTGGATCAGAGTGGTTACCGGTTGATCTTCAATGTGGGACGCGGCGCGGGACAGACCATTTTTCACATACACATGCATTTGCTGGCCGGCAAGAGCCTGCCCGGTTTCTAGCGTTTATTTCTTTTTTCTTTACAAATGAAACAATTACCTGTCCGTATTTGTGGTTCTTTTGTTTTGCTGCTGTTGATCCTCTCAACCGCCGGCTGTAATCTGCCCTCCCTTAAGGCGACCGCTGACATGGCAGTGATCAGCCCTCAGACCAGTCTGCACGTCAACTCGCCTGTTCCCACACGTCTGCAGAGTGATTCGGTTACGCAGCCGCCAGCAGAAATTGTCGCCACTTCCACCCTGCCGGCTATCCGGCCCACTCCCTCGCCCACACCTGACGCGTACAGACAACTCCCCTCCATGCGCACCGAACCGTCTGAATACACGGTGCAGTCCGGTGATTCGCTATCCGGGATTGCTCGAAATTACCGGATCGGCCTGCAAACACTGGCAGACGCCAATGACATGCGGATCACCGAAATCATCTACCCGGATCAGAAGCTGATCGTCCCCGCGCCGGCGCCCAAACCAACCGGTCCGGCTTATAAAATGCTCCCGGATTCAGAAGTGGTATACGGTCCATCAACCGTTGGTTTTGACGTGGAGCAATTTATCGCCGCTTCCGACGGCTTTCTTTCCAACTATTTGGAAGGGCTTGAAAACAAAAATCGCACCGGCGCCTATGTGATCCAGTGGGTCAGCCAGGATTTTTCCATCAATCCTCGTTTATTGCTGGCGCTGCTGGAGTACCGCAGCGGTTGGGTTACCTCAAAAGAGGTGACCGAAAAGCAAAAGATGTACCCACTTGGGTTTGAAATCGCCGGGTATGAAGGGTTGTACGGGCAGCTCACCTGGGCGGCCAATGAGATCAATCGCGGGTACTATCTGTGGCGGGTGAATGGCGTGCCCAACTATGTTCTCAAGGATGAATCGCTGGTTCCGCCGGATGCCGGTATCAATGCCGGTACAGCCGGCCTTCAATATCTGCTGGCGTACCTGATGGATTACGAAGATTGGTCACAGGCTGTATCAGAAGGTGGTTTTTCTGCCGCATATGAAAGATTGTTTGGCTATCTTTTTCCCGGCGACTATGAACCCCTCACGCCGCCTGATTTAGTTCAACCGGATATGATCCTGCCCTTTGAAGAAGGTCAGATCTGGCGATTTACCGGAGCCCCCCATGGCGCATTTAGCGGAGGAGCCGCCTGGGCCGCGCTTGATTTTGCTCCACCCGGTGAAAGCTTGGGTTGCGTGGGTAGTGACGCGTGGGTGACGGCTGTAGCTCCAGGCGTGGTGGTGCGCGCTGAGCGCGGGCAGGTACTCCTGGATCTGGATGGTGACGGTAATCAGCAAACCGGCTGGGTGGTGCAGTATCTGCACATCGAAAGCCGAGACATGGTGAAAAATGGTACCGTGCTGGAAACCGGTGACCGCATTGGTCACCCTTCTTGTGAGGGAGGATATTCCACCGGCACGCACGTGCACATTGCCCGGCGGTATAATGGCGAGTGGATCTCTGCTGACGGCACCCTGCCGTTCAACCTGGATGGCTGGGTCTCAGTTGGCACGGGAATTGCATACAACGGATATTTAACCAAAAATGGACAAACGGTCAGCGCTTACGTCGGCAACAGTCCCTATCACAAAATTCAACGCTAAAAGACTGGCTGCCATCTTTTTATTGTTTATTCTTTGCCTTCAGGCGGCTGCCTGCGCGAAGATTGATATTATCTATCCCAGTGAAGAAACTGCCACGGCGATTGCAAAAATTCAGGCTCTGACGCCAACCGGCAGCACCGATTTGAACGTTTCCATACAAGTGAGTGATCCCACCAACACGCAAACGCTGCCGCCCACACAAACCGCCACGGCTACCGTTCCGCCTACCGCCACCGCTACTGTGACGGCTACGCTTCCGCCTCCCACTGATACCCCTTCCGCCACCCAAACCGCTCCATCCGGCACAGCCACCACCGAGAGTGCTTCAACCATTTCTGCATCGGAAACCACCACCAACGGATCATCACCTCAAAATGGAAACCAGGTTTCCAATCCGCTTTCCATCATCTCGCCCCCCACTATGTACTATACCCAGCCTGGCGATACGCTGGAAGCGCTGTGCAGCCGTTTTGGGGTGGAGGCAGATCAAATCACATCACCCGATCTGACCGTCATCCCGGCGCATACGCTGCTAGCCAACAAAACCCTGCTGGTCATTCCGGATGTGGTGGGCAACACGACCGCCGGTGACCGCCTTTTCCCTGATTCCGAGATCATCTTTTCACCCTCCGCGATCGGTTTTGATGCCGCCAGTTATGTTGCGGATGCCGGCGGTTACCTGACCCAGTTCAAAGAATGGCGCACCGATGGCTGGTACAACGGCGGTGAGGTGATCCAGCGGGTGGCCTATGAGAATTCAGTCAATCCGCGTTTACTGCTGGCCCTGGTCGAGTATCAAACCGGCTGGATTTTTGGCCCGCTGGATGAAGACGATGACAGCCTGTATCCGTTGGGATATGTCAATACTCAATATCAAAACCTGTATAAACAGCTCACCTGGTCGATCATGGAGGTGGGCATCGGATATTACGGCTGGCGCGCCGGTACCCTCACCGACCTGATCTTCCCCGATGGATCCACCCTTCGGCTGGCGCCGGAACTGAATGCCGGCACGGTGGCCATGATGTATCTGTTCTCCAACCTGTATAACCAATCAGAGTGGAGCGAGGTTCTGTACGGAGATAACAACTTCTTTGAGCTGTACAACCGTATGTTTGATGACGCATGGATGCGCGCCAAAACGGTGGAACCTTTCTTCCCCACCGATCTGGAACAGCCTGAACTGCTGCTGCCATTTGAGGTCGGAAAGACCTGGACGCTCACCAGCGGTCCGCACGCTGTGTGGGGACCCGAGGGTGTGCTGGGGGCGCTCGACTTTGCGCCACCATCCATGACCGCAGGTTGCATCCCATCAGAAGAGTGGGTTACCGCGGTTGCCAGCGGCGTGGTGACGCGTTCGTATAACGGCGCCGTGGTTGTGGATCTGGACGGCGATGGATACGAGCAGACCGGCTGGTCAATCTTTTATATGCATGTCTCGCATGAAGGCCGCGTTGAGGTAGGCGATTGGGTGGACGTGGGCGATCCTATTGGACATCCATCCTGTGAGGGGGGTGTCTCAACCGGCACGCATCTGCATATCGCCCGCAAGTACAACGGTGAGTGGATCCCGGCAGATGGCCCGCTCGCTTTCACATTGAACGGTTGGACTGCCCACAACGGTGAATCGCCGTATAAAGGCACCCTCACCCGCGGCAACCAGGTGATCACCTCCGATGTGAACAGCTCTTATATCAGCAAAGTGACACGAGAGAAGTAACTGTAAAACGAGAATCCGGCATGCAAAAAAACCGCCTGTCCGGGAGATTTTGGTATTTAACTCCTCTGAGCAAAAGTAATATTGACATGTTAAATATTAGCCGTACAATGAGGTTGCCTTTTCGATCTTTCCTTCTATATTTTCCCTCATGTGTTATGAAAGCAAATATGATGAATATTAAGTCTCACAAACAGGCTGAAGTCAACATTGCTGGTCGCCTGGGTTTTTGGGCTGCCATTGTGGTGTCTGTCTTGAATGTTTGGTTCTTCATCGCCTATGGTCTGTATCAACCCATTCAAATGGCAGCCTGGCATGGATTATCCCAGTTTGCGGCAGAGTTTCGACCCCTCCCGCTGCTCGCATGGGTGATCCCCTGTCTTATTTTGGCGCCTGCTTTCCTGATCATGGTCTGCTGTATCCATTACTACACTGAAATGGAAAGAAAAATCTGGAGTATTCTGGCAATCTGTTTTGCTGTGAGCTACACCACCCTCATGAGTGTGAACTACTATATTCAGTTGACCGTCGTCCAGCACAACCTTTTGGAAGGAAAGACAGATGGTTTGTTACTGTGGTTATACGCCTATTCGTATCCACGTTCTTTTCCAGGCGCATTCGAAGGGGTTGCCTACGGATTTATGTGTATTGCGTTCCTGCTTTCAAGCCAGGCTTTTGGACAGGGCAAGCTCAAACAATGGGTAAAATGGACTTTTATTGGAGCAGGGATAACCGGATCAGTTGTCTTTATCGATCCCCTTTTTCGTCTGCCGATGACAGTTCTGATGGTAGATGGTTTCTTTGCAGCAATCTTCTTAATAGGTGCTCCTATTCTGCTTGCCATATTATTTCGACGGATCATGTCCCCCACACCCAGGGTAGATCCGGAATCAGCCAATTTATCCGCTTAAAATGTAGATATAAACCGATGATCATCGCTTCCCGGTTCCAGTCCAAGAATGCTGGAAGCACAAAATATAAAACTGTCCGGGAAAATTACCTGCCATTTCAATGATGACGGAATAACAAACCTGTTAAGTTTCCTGCTCACGTATAACAACCTCTTCATCTTTATGCGCTCTTTACAAATGCGCACCGATGTTATAATGCAAATCACCATTTCAAAAATCGATAACCATTTGGATCGGACTTGTCATGATATATTCCAGGCCAATCCGCGTGCCTGTACGCTTAACGATCATTACCACACTTGCTTTGCTGATCTCTCTGCCATTTACTGCCTGCCTGCCCGAACCGGCCGCGCTTTCCTCACAAGAATCGCTGACGCTAACCATTGAGGCAGCCACCCAGGCGCCGGTGGTGGAGGGAGAACTGATCAGCCCGGCATCGGTCAGCTCACGTCCGCAGTACAACCCAGGTGAGCTGGTGGACTACACTGTGCAGAGCGGTGACACTATTCCGGCACTGGCGGTTCACTTCAACACCACTGAAAAAGAAATCCGCGCCGCCAACCCCGATTTATCCCGTGATAGCACCACGCTCGAACCAGGCTCACACATGCAGATTCCCATTTATTACCAGCCGTTGTGGGGCAGCGCGTATCAGATCCTGCCGGACAGTCTGTTCGTCAACGGACCGGCTCAGGTGGGCTTTGACTGTGTCAGCTATGTCCAAAATTCCCCCGGCTGGTTTCGCAACTTTCAGGCCACCGCTGGTGGCGAAGAACTCAGGGGCGGGCAGGTGATTGAGCATATTGCCACAAATTACAGCGTCAGCCCGCGTTTGCTGTTGGCCCTGCTCGAATATCAAACCGGGGCGGTGAATTACATCACCACACCACAGGAAGATGATCCGTATCCGCTGGGATTTGTGGATGAGATGCATCAGGGTTTGTACAACCAGCTTGTACTGGCGGCCAATTTGCTGAATAACGCCTACTACGGCTGGCGCAGCGGATCCGTCACCTCAATTGAGTACAAAGACGGTCGGCTGGAAGTGCTTGACCCCTGGCAAAACGCGGCCACCGTGGCACTGCACGTCTATTTTTCGAAAACGCTGCCTGTGGATCAATACGACGCCGCAATTGGCCCGGACGGCCTGGCCGCAGCTTATACCCGGTTGTTTGGGGATCCGTGGCAGAACGCAGGTCCGCAAATTCCGGGCAATTTAACCCAGCCTGATTTCTATTTCCCCTTCCAGGCCGGCAACACCTGGGCTTACACCGGCGGTCCGCACACCGGTTGGGGTGAAGGCGAACCGTATGCCGCCATTGACTTTGCTCCGCCCAGCGTTATGGGCGGGTGCGTTCCGTCGAACGAATGGGTCACCGCCGTTGCCGATGGCGCGGTGGTGCGCTCAACCTATGCCGAAGTGGTGCTGGATCTCGATAAAGACGGCAATGAGCAAACCGGTTGGGTAGTGTATTACCTGCATCTGGCCTCCAATGACAAGGCGGTGATCGGCATGCAGTTGAAAGCCGGTGATCCTGTTGGCCATCCCTCCTGTGAGGGCGGCACGTCAACCGGTACGCACGTCCATATCGCACGCAAATATAACGGGGAATGGATCCCGGCCGGCGGAGTACTGGCTTTCAATCTGGAAGGCTGGGTGGCTCAGAGCAGCGGCGTGGCGTATCAGGGCACTTTGGTGCGCTTTGAAAAGACCGTTTACGCTTCTACCAGCGCCGACGGCTCCAGTCACGTTCAGTCACGCGGGCTGGGAGAAGTGGCTCTGCCCGGCGTCACTCCCACCCCATAACTGATTTCATCGGATAACAGGTAAATATCAAAAAACAGAGCCGTCGGTAATCGACGGCTCTGAAATTTCTCCTGCTGTGGATGCAGATATCAATTCATTGACAGAGCTCGCTTCATCTCCTCAATCAGCATACCTTCCGGGACGGCTCCGACCACTTCGCCCTTTCCGTAGTTGATGACGGTATGCGGGACACCGGAGACGCCATACTCATTCGACAGATCATAAAATTCAGAGGCTTCTACCATCTCAGCCTGAATATTTTTGTTTTCCAGGGCCATGCGATGCGCCAGGGTAACTGCATTGGGGCAATATGGGCAGGTGGTGGTGACAAATACCTGCAGATGCACCGGTTGATCCAGTGTAGATAGCCACTGGCGAGTTTCCTCGCTCAAGCCGGAATTGCCGTTGGATACCAGAGTGATGGCGCTGATCAGCGAAGAGAATTCATGACCGGCGGGAATTCCGGAGAATTTCACGCCTGAATCCAGAACAATATTATCTTTTCGTGATGCGATCACAATTCCGGGCACTCGTTCTACCTGATAGCGTTTAGCTACTTCAGCATCGGCCTCGATGTCGTAACTCTCTAGGGCCATTTGGTCACTCAACTCAACAATTTCACTCAGCAACTGGTAAGTCTGCTCGCAGTAATCGCAATTTTGGGTTTTACTGTTAAAGAACAGGATCTGAACAGGCTCCGGCAGGTCCTTGAAGATGGTTTTCAGTTGGTCACTGATTTCCTTGTTGATTAGTTTCTCCATGAATAATTCCTTCCTTTTCTGTGTTTTATGTCCTTTAGATGCACCGTGATGGAGAAATGTTACATAGTGGATGAAAATGGGATAAATTGATACGATCGGTTCATCAAACTGATTTGATTAGGGATGGGTTAGAGAAAATCAGCCAGATCCAGCTTATGATACAGGCGCTTGCGCACATCCTCAGGGATACGATCCGTCCCGCTCGATTGCTGATAAAGCGAGATGGTCTTTTTCAGCGTATCGACCACAATGGTGCAGTTCTGACAGGTCTGTAAATGCTCACGGATCTCCGCGCACATGGCTTCCGGCAGGGAACCGTCCACATATTCTGACAGCTCAAGCATCATCTCGGCGCAATTCTTTCCCTTTGGGTCGAAATGGTGCAGATGCGAATGGTAGCTTGATTTGTCGTTCATCATTTAGTTCCCTTCCGGTACCCGGCCGCCAAAGTAATGCGCCAGGTTCTGTCTGAGTTGAAACCGCGCTCTCGACAGGCGGGTTTTCACCACAATCTCGGTCACACCCAGTATCTCAGCCGTTTCCCGTACTGACAGTTCCTGTATGTCGCGCAGAAGAAAGACCACCCTCAAAGCAGGTGAAAGCTCCTGAACAAGCCGGTTCAGCACCTGCATCGATTCGCCGGACAGCAGTTTCTCTTCAGGAACGGGTTCCCAATCCACCACCTGAAACGGCTCGGCGTTTTCCTCATCGCCCTCATCATCCAGTTCCACCCGCGATTGATCCGGTTTGTTTTTTCTCAGGATCATCAACGCCTCATTGACGGCGATCCGGTACAGCCAGGTGGTGATGCTGGAAAGCCCTTTGAAATCCTTGATGGATCGAAAGGCTTTGAGAAAAGTCTCCTGCAGAGCATCTTCGGCATCCTGGGTGTTGCCCAAAATTTTTAAGGTCAGCCGGTAGATCAGATCCGAGTAACGCTCCACCATGCGGGCAAATTCAAACCGGTCTCCGGCCTGCAGCTTTTCCAGCGAAAGGCTGCTTTCATCTTCTTCGTATTTCATTGGATGCCTTGGTCCTCCAGAGGTTACACAGACCGGCGTGAAAGCGGCAGCGGCCAGGTGGGCTGAACGTCCAGATCCAGCGAATCGGCCTCACCGCGTATAAAGCGGAAATAACCCGCTGAGGCAATCATCACCGCGTTATCGGTGCACAGCTTCAACGGCGGAATGCGCACCGGGAACTCTTTTTGCGCCAGAAAAACTTCACGCAGGGCCTTATTGGCTGATACCCCGCCCGCCAGCAATACCAGTTTGGGTTGGACTTGTTTTGCTGCGCGCATGGTTTTCTCAAACAGAACATCCACCACCGCTTGCTGAAAACTGGCTGCCAGATCGGCTACCGGCAGAACGGTGGAATGTTTTTCCAGGTTGCGTACCACCCGTAAAACAGCTGTTTTCAGCCCGCTGAATGAAAAATTCCAGGTGCCCTCCAGTGTCGCGCGCGGAAACACAAAAGCTTTGGGATCGCCGGTCAGGGCGGCCTGCTGAATAGACGGTCCACCCGGGTAGCTCAACCCCAGCAGACGCGCCACCTTGTCAAACGCCTCCCCGGCAGCATCATCGAGTGTGCTGCCCAGCCGCTCGTATTGTCCATGCGCGGTGATCAAGTCCAGTTCGGTATGCCCGCCGGAAACCAGCAGCACCAGAACCGGGAAGTCCGGCTGAGGAAGTTCGGCGTGTTCATCGGTGGTGGGATCCACCCAGCCCGAATAAATATGCCCTTCCAGGTGATTGATTCCCAGCAGGGGTATTTGCCGCGCCAGGCTGAGACCCTTGGCGTAATTCAAGCCCACCACCAGCGAACCGGCCAGACCCGGGCCGCGCGTTACCGCTATCGCATCGATATCATCCAGCGATAAATGAGCCTGTTTGAGGGCGTCATCCACGATGTTATGGATGGTGAGGATGTGCTGCCGGGAGGCCACTTCAGGGAAAACCCCGCCGTACGGAGCATGGATGGCGATCTGCGACGCCACCGTGCTCGAAAGGATACGACGGCCGTTTTCCACCACGGCGGCCGCCGTTTCATCACAGGAGGATTCAATTCCTAAAATGCGTACAAGACGCTCTTCTTCCATCTTTTTCTCCGCCATTTGCCAATTCCCAAACGGTTATTTTTCCCGTATGGGAAGAACCAGATCCCACGGATAATCGACCACTTTTCTGGCCGATCCATCCGGAAGGATTTCATAACTGTCTTCCACCCTGATTCCGTAGCCCCGGTCGGGGTAGTACAGGCCGGGCTCAATGGTAATCACCATGCCGGGCTGCAGCACATTTTCTGGCAAATCCGCATCGGCTGCCGGTAACTCATGCACTTCTACGCCGATACCGTGCCCCAATCCATGCACATAGCCCTCAAGCGTATCAGGGCTTTCCTGAACGGTGGGATAATCCTGCTGCTGGAACAACCCGCAAGCCATTTTTTGATAGGCGCTGAAAGGCGTACCGGCTTTAAGAGCTTGTGCCGTTTTTTGGTGGACGGTTTTCACCATCTCAAAATCCTGCTGAACCTCGTCAGGCGCATATCCCAGGCACCAGGTGCGTGTGAAATCATAAAAATATCCGCCGCCCGCCTCCTGGAAGAAGGCATCCAGGATGATGGTTTGCCCCAGTTGGAGCCGTGAAGTCGGATTCCCTTCATTATGCGGCACCCCGGCGTCACGGCCAATGGACAGGATCGTCCCTTGTTCCTGTACCTCTTTTTCTACCAGTTGATGGCGCAGCCAGCGTTTGACATCCCCGATGGTTAGCGGTTCATTTTCATTTTTCATCAAGCAGCCATCTTTTACGCGGTGCGAGGTCATGTAATCCACCAGCCCGCTGACAACATCTACCGTCACCTGGCCCATACGGCGGATGTGCTCGATCTCATCGGTGTCTTTGGTTCTCCTGGCTATACGCAAAATATCATCGGCCGGGTCAGACACAAATTGCAGATCCGGTAACAGTTCTTCCAGTTTTGAGAGTGAATAGTGCGACTGCCCGGCATCCACCTGACCATATACCTGCACACGTCCGCCGGTCAGACCAATCTCTTTGAACATCTCGCGATATCGCAGCGTACCCGCCAGTTGACTGTTTCCACCGGCTTCTTTGAGGCGCGGCCCATAAGGAAACATGGAATAACTGCGCAACTCATAACCCGATTTAACTGCGCCATCCCGTTCCATATCATAATGGAACAACACACCGGGTCTGCCCTTCAACAGGAACAAATCAGCCTGATCCACTTCCATCACACCGGTCAGGTATACCATGGCCGGGTTGTTATTCCCGGCGCCGATCACCCAGATGGCGTCGATATCATGCTGCTGCATTAAGTCGGGGATTTCGTTTTTCATCGTTTCTGTACCTCTGCCAACCTCAGCGCGGATTGGATGGATTGAGCCAGTACGGCATCATCCTCTTCAAAAACGGTACGCAGATCAAACAGCACGCGATCTTCCTCGATGCGGGCGATCACAGGCCGGTCACCGCTGCGAAGCTGAGATAAAAATCGATCCGGGTGTCTCACCTGCAGTTCCAGCGCATAACCCGGCAGGGTTTCCTCGGGCAGGCTGCCGCCCCCCACCGTGGAGAGGCTCTCTACCACGCTACCGGTTTTCAAATCAGACTGAATCGCAAGAGTGCGTTTTTGAACCGCAGCCTTCGAGGCTGAGATCATCTTCCAGATGGGAACCTTTTGCTCCGCTTCGCCCTTCAGGTAATGCATTAGCGTAGCCGAGAGAGCCGCCAGGCTTATCTTATCGGCTCGTACCGCACGCGCCAGCGGGTGCTTGCGCAGCTTGTCGATGCACACTTTTCTTCCCACCAGAATGCCGGCCTGCGGCCCCCCGATTAACTTATCCCCGGAAAAACAAACCACGTCCGCTCCGGCAGCGATCGATTCCTGTGCCATGGGCTCTTTGGCAAGCCCGTATTTCGCGGTATCCAGCAGCGCTCCCGAGCCAATATCATCCAGCACTCCGGCCCCGTGCCGGTGAGCGGTCTCGATCATTTCCGACAGCGTGGGTTCGGTGGTGAAGCCCACAATACGGAAGTTGGAACTGTGAGCGCGCATCACCAGCGCAGCCGGCTCCTGAAGCGCCGTTTCATAGTCAGCCAGATGCACCCGGTTGGTGGTGCCTACCTCAACCAGGCGGGCGCCAGATTGCGCCATCACATCCGGTACGCGAAACCCGCCGCCGATCTCTACCAGTTGGGTGCGTGAAATGATCACCCGTTTCCGGCGAGCCAGTGCTGTCAGGGCCAGCAGTACCGCGGCAGCGTTGTTATTCACCACCATGGCGGCTTCGGCACCGCTGATGCGTTTGAGCAAATCTTCACAGTGCACCATGCGCGAGCCGCGTTTGCCGGTTTGCAGGTTGAATTCCAGGGTGTTGTAATCCCGCATCACCATCAGGGCTGCATCACAGGCCTCGCGGCTTAATGGCGCCCGCCCCAGGTTGGTATGCGAAATCACGCCGGTGGCGTTGATAACCGGTTGAAGGGTAGGTCGAAACCATTTCGCCAACAGACTGTTTGCCTGTGTAATCAAATCCACTTCGGAGGGAATTGATTGCCCGGCCTGATATCCGGCGCGAAAATCCTCCAGCACAGCCCGCAGAGCCTGCAGGGTTAGCTCACGGCCGTACCGGGCGGTCAGATCAGTAGCCGTTTCATGCTTTAAAAGACGGTCAATGGAAGGAAGTTCGCGTAAACCGGTCATCCCTTACTTCGGTTTCCAGCGTGAATGCTCAATCACCCGGATCAGCAGCTCAATCAAAACAAATCCCACCACAATG
The DNA here is from genome assembly GCA_036825755.1 of Anaerolineaceae bacterium. Classification (GTDB taxonomy): domain Bacteria; phylum Chloroflexota; class Anaerolineae; order Anaerolineales; family Anaerolineaceae; genus JAJFTV01. The sequence continues at coordinate 17,682 of DAISXR010000002.1, read as the reverse complement.
ATCAGCGTCGAGCCGGAGGTCAACTCTTTTCCCATTTGCAACCAGACCAGCAGATCCACACACACGCCCACCAATACCGCTTCGCGAACGATATCGGAGGCTTCCACCTTGCGCTCTCCCTGAAAACGGTAGTTCAGAAAAGCCGCTACCGGCATGGCCAGACCGCTCACGCCAATCAACAGAAAGAAGAAAAACAACCAGCGTGGGCCCAGGGTAGGAAGTGTGTTGAAAAAGACATAGACAAACCCGGTCAGACCAACCAGGAAGAGCAGAATACTCGTGATGGCAATTCTTCGATAGAACACGTTTCCTCGCGGTTTACCAGATTGGATTGATTATAACTTAATTGATTTTTCGCATTGCCCATTTTTTTGTTATACTCGTTAGTTCGGAGACCCAATATCATGAGCAAGACAAGAGATTTCATCGATCAGTACGCCTCGGTTCGATCCCCCTTCATCATCGGAGAGCGGTTGAATACGCAGGGCAGCCGTCAGTTCAAGCAGATCATGCTGGACGCCCAATATGACCAGATCCTTCCCATCGCCCGCCGCCAGATTGAGCAGGGCGCTCGCGCGTTGGATCTGTGCACCGCCATGTCGGAAAACGCCGATGAGCAGACGTACATGCTGCGTCTGGTAGAAGCCGTCACCGGCCGGGTGGATGCCGCCCTGTGCGTGGATACCACCCAACCCCATGTAATGGAAGCAGCCCTGCAAGTGATCCAGGAACCCTGCATCCTCAATTCAACCCACCTGGAGCACGGGCGAGAGAAAGCTGACCGCGTGTTTGAACTGGCAAAGGCTCATTCCGCGTCGGTGATTGTGCTGACCATCGATGAACAGGGCATGGCGCACACTGCCGGACGCAAACTGGAAGTGGCGCATAAAATCCATGACATCGCTGTCAATGATCACGGCCTCGCACCTGAAGATCTCATCTTTGATACGCTCACCTTCACCCTGGCTACCGGCGAACCCCAGTATGAAAATTCGGCGGTCGAAACACTCACCGCCATACAGCAGATCAAACAGGAGATGCCCGGCGTACTTACCTCGCTGGGGGTCAGCAATGTCTCCTATGGTTTCTCACCTGAAGCGCGTATTGTGCTGAACAACATCATGCTTGAGCAGGCCGTGCAGCACGAGCTGGATCTGTGCATCTTCAACCCTGGCCATCTGCTGGATTTCGCCACCATTCCCGCTGATCAGCGCCTTCTGGCTGAAAACCTGATCTACAACCGCTCTGGCAATGCGCTCCGCGATATCGCTGCTTACTTCCGCAAGCTGCGCAAAGACAAAGCGGCCGCCTGATTTTGTCTGCGAACAATGAATCGGAGAAACGCATGAGCACATTTCGCGACAGGCTCCAGAAGGGAACAGTCTTCCTTTCCGATGGCGCCATGGGCACCCTGCTGCACCAGCGTGGGATCGGGTTGGATGAGTGTTTCGATCTGCTCAACCTCACCCAGCCGGCTCTGGTGGCGGGTATTCACCGCGAGTATATCGAGGCCGGCAGCACCATCATCCAGACCAACACCTTCGGCGCGAACCGGTTCAAATTGCATCGGTTCGGGCAGGCGGATCGCCTGGCGGAAATCAACAAGGCCGGTGTGGATCTGGTACGGCGGGTGGCCAGTGTTGCCTTCAAAGATGTGCTGGTTGCCGGGGATGTAGGCCCGCTGGGTGTGGCGCTGGCTCCCTTCGGGCGCCTGCAACTGGATGAAGCCCGTGAGGCTTTCCGGGAGCAGATCCAGGTGCTGGTGGATGCCGGGATCGATCTGCTCATGATCGAAACCATTACCGATCTTTACGAGCTGAAAGAAGCCGTACAGGCTGCCCGTGAAATCGACCCGCAACTGCCGGTACTCGCGTCGATGACCTTCACGCGCGACAATGTCACCGTTCTGGGCGATTCTCCGCGTAAGGTGGCAAGTGAGCTGAGCAAACTGGGCGTCGATGTGATCGGCGTCAACTGCTCCAACGGCCCCAACCAGATCCTGCGCATCCTCAAAGAGTTGCGCCAGGCAGCCCCGGATCAGCATTTTTCAGCCATGCCGAACGCCGGTTTTCCGGAGAGCAGCGGCGGGCGGGTGATGTACTCGGCTGGAGCGGATTATTTTGGCGAGTATGCCGTGCTCATGCGTGATGCCGGTGCGGATGTGGTGGGCGGCTGCTGCGGAACCACACCCATGCACATTGCCGCCATGCGCCGGGCGCTGGATGCGCACGTTCAATCCCGCCAACCGGTTGTCATTCCTACAAAGGAACCCGTCAGAGATGCACAGACTGCACTGCCATCCACCCGGCTGGCTGACAGCCTGGCGAGGGGTGAATTTGTGGTGACGGTTGAGATGGACCCACCGCGCGGCCTGAACATCAACCGGCTGCTGGCAGGAGCCAGTTTATTGGCTGAAGCCGGTGCGGACGTGATCAACGTGGCCGACAGCCCCATGGCGCGTATGCGCATGAGCCCCTGGGCAGTTTGCAGCCTGGTGCAGCAGCGTATCGGGGTAGAAACCATGCTGCACTTCCCCACGCGCGGCCGCAATCTGCTGCGTGTGCAGGGCGATCTGCTGGCCGCTCACATGCTGGATGTGCGCAATGTGTTCGTGGTGATGGGCGATCCCACCGCTATCGGTGATTACCCCGAGGCGATGGATCAATTTGACCTGACCCCATCCGGTCTGATCAAGCTGATCCACGAGAAATTCAATCTCGGGTTCGACCAAAGTGGCACGGAGATCGGTCAGCCTACCTCATTCTATGTGGGCTGCGCCTGCAACCTCAACCCGCCCGATCTGGCGCATGAGATGAAGGTGCTGAACCGCAAGATCAGAGCCGGAGCCGATTTTATTCAGACCCAGGCCATCTATGAAACCCGCCACTTGATCCGTTTTCTGGAAGCGTTTGAGCAAAGCTACGGCAAACTGCCCATTCCCATGCTGGTGGGCGTACTGCCGGTGGTCAGCCTGCGGCATGCCCGTTTTCTGCAGAACGAACTGCCCGGGGTGACCATCCCCCCGGAGATGTTTACCCGCCTGGAACAGGCCGGTGAACAGGCTGCTGCTGAAGGTATCCGCCTGGCAGTGGAGTTGATCCGGGAAATCCGGTCACATGCTCAGGGCATCTACCTGATGCCCGCTTTCAATCGATTTGATTACGCCGCCCAGATCATCGAGCAGATCAAAGCCTCCCCCGGTGCGTAACCACCATTCGCAGCCAACCAAACCTGCCCAACCGCGCTGTTTGGATGGGCAGTTTCTCGTTGTATAATAAATTGGCATCAAAAACCATCACCCAGGTGACAATGACACCCTCTCAGGAGATACCCCGTATGCTTCTCGCGATTGACCTTGGCAACACCAACCTGACCATCGGGCTGTATGAAGGCAGCAAACTGGGAGCCCGCTGGCGTCTGGCAACCGATCACGAACGTATGCCCGATGAATACGGTATGCAGATCCTGTCACTTCTTCAGCACAGCGGGTGCTCACCCGCTCAACTGCACGGAGTTTGTATGGCTTCAGTGGTTCCCCCTCTCACCGGGCGCATTGTTCAGGCATCGCGCGAGTATCTCTCGCAGGACCCGCTGGTGGTGACCCATCAAACACCGTTGAACGTGAAAATTCTGATCGATGAACCCTCCAGCGCCGGTGCGGATCGCCTGGTGGATGCGGTAGCCGTGAAAACGTTATACGGCGGACCGGCCTGCGTGATTGATTTTGGTACAGCCACCAATTTCGATATCATCGACGCCGACGGTAATTATATCGGCGGTATCCTGGCGCCCGGCATCGGCATCGCCGCCGAAGCGATGACCCTGCGCACCGCCAAGCTACCGCGTGTGGATCTCACCCCCCCGCCCAATGTGATCGGTAAAAACACGGTGCATGCCATGCAGTCGGGGTTGGTGATCGGTTATACAGCCCTGGTGGAGGGCCTGATCCAGCGCATCCGCAAGGAACTGGGCGATGATGTCAAATTTATCGCCACCGGCGGCCTGGCCGAACTGATCGCCGGTCAGACAGACCAGATTTCCATCATCGCGCCCTGGCTCACCCTGGATGGGTTACGGATCATCTGGGATCTCAACCATCCGCAGGCTTGAAGCGTACTCTTTAACGGAGCAACAACATGCCCAATCCTCTTGTAAACAAACGCATTATCCTAGGCGTCACCGGCTCCATCGCGGCTTACAAAGCCGCAGATTTAGCGTCCAAACTTACCCAGGCCGGCGCACTGGTGGATGTCATTTTGACCGAATCGGCGGTGAAATTCATTGCTCCGCTCACCTTTCAATCCGTCACCGGGCGAAAAGCCTATGTGGACGCCGATCTGTGGGGCGGCGAGGGGCACGTCACCCATGTGGGATTGGGGCACAACGCGGATCTGATCCTGATCGCGCCGGTAAGCGCCAACACGCTCATGGGGCTGGCCAACGGCTCCGGCAACAACCTGCTGGTGTTGACGGCGCTGGCATCTCACTGCCCGCTGGTACTGGCTCCGGCCATGGATGCCGGTATGTACAGCCATCCGGCCACCCAACAAAACGTGAAGACTTTACAGGAACGCGGCGCCTTTATCATTGGGCCTGCCGAAGGACATCTGGCTTCGGGGCTTGTGGGGCCCGGCCGCTTTGTGGAACCGCTCGAGATCCTCAGCACAGTGCGTTGGATCATGGCCAAAAACGGTCCCCTGGCGGGTAAAAAGGTGGTGGTGACGGCTGGCGGCACACAGGAAGCCATCGACCCCGTGCGTTTGATCACCAACCGCTCCTCGGGAACCCAGGGATACGCTGTAGCCCAATCGGCGCTGGATGCCGGCGCGGAGGTCACTTTAATCAGCGCGGCAGTCGGCCTGAAGGCTCCGGCGGGTTGCGGTGTTATCACGGTAAAAACGGTGGAAGAGATGCTGAAAGCGGTTCGCGCTGAGACGAAGGATGCCGATGCGTTGATCATGGCCGCCGCGGTGAGCGATTTCAAACCGGTTCACGCGTCATCCCAGAAGATCAAAAAATCCGCCGATCCGCTGAACCTCGAACTGGAGCCCACAGCCGATATCCTGATGGAAATCGCCAGAGACCGGGCCATCAGCGGGTTCCCCAAATTGGTGATTGGTTTTGCGGCCGAAAGCCAGGATATGCTGGCCAATGCCCAGACGAAACTGGAGCGCAAGAACCTTGACCTGATCGTCGCCAATGACATCAGCGCGACCGATTCCGGGTTTGAGGTAAATACCAACCGGGTTACCCTGCTGCACCGCGATGGTACGCGTGAGGATCTGCCGTTGATGGAGAAATCACAGGTAGCCGACCGTATCATCGAACAGGTGGAGGATTGGCTGCAAAAACCGGCTTCAACCAGGCAGCCTGTATGACGCAAGTACTGGTGATCTCGGATATCCATGCCAACTTGCCGGCGCTGGAAGCCGTTCTGACTGACGCAGGCGAAATTGGTTATGACCAGGTATGGTGTCTGGGAGACGTTGTCGGATATGGCTCGCGTCCCAACGAATGCATCGAGAGAATCCGCACCCTGCCGGGTCTGGTTTGCCTGCTGGGCAACCATGACGCCGCCATGTTGGGCCAGATCGATATCGAATCTTTCAACCGCGAGGCCGGCCAATCGGCGATGTGGACAAAGAATACCCTGACGGAAAGTAGCTGTGAATTTCTTAAATCACTGACCATCAAAACCGTCGTCCAGGATGTGACCCTGGCGCACGGCAGCCCGCGCAATCCGGTCTGGGAATACCTGGTAGATATTTACACAGCCCGTGATAATTTTGCCCATTTCAACACGCTCACCTGCCTGGTGGGACATACCCATGTACCCCTGGCGTACCAGTTGGAAGAAAACCCTCGCCGGTCGATTCTGACGCAGTTTGTTGGCCCGGCTGCCTATCCCATCAATGGCCGGGCGATTCTCAACCCGGGCTCGGTGGGACAGCCGCGCGATTATGATCCGCGCGCTTCCTATGCCATTTACGATCTGGAAAAAGAGCATTTCGAAATCCATCGTGTGTCATATGACGTGACCACCGCTCAAAAATGGATACTGGAGGCCGGTCTGCCGGGCCGTCACGCTGAGAGACTGGAATACGGCTGGTAGCAAGACCAGGCTGTGAGACCGGAACCAAAGCTCATTCGATTTCGTCTGATGAATAAACCCGGATGGAGGAGAACATGAAAACCAGATACTGGATCCCGTTATTTTTGATCATTGTATTTGCATTATCCGGCTGTGCTGCCAAAACAGCCAATTCGATCGCCCCCTATGAAGCGGACAGTTACAGCGGGGTTGAATCCTACGAGGTAGCTCCCCAGTCGGCTGAAGACGCCTCCTATGGCGAGACAGCCACCATCGACGCTGAACGGGTGGTTATTAAGAATGCCCGCATGGAAATTGTGGTCGATGACCCGATCGATATTCTGGACAAAATCAAGAACCTGGCCGAAGAAAGCGGTGGGTTTATTGTATATTCCAATCTATATAAGGTGACCTCGCAGCAGGGCCTGGATGTACCCGGTGCTGATATTACGGTGCGGGTGCTGGCCGAAAAACTGGAAGCCGTCATCTCGCAAATCGAAGGACTGCTGGCCGATCCTGAAAACGATGTACAGTATGAAAACATCAGCGGACAGGATGTGACCGCTGAATACACCGATCTCCAATCACGGCTGAGAAACCTGGAAGATGCACAGACGCAATTGCAGGGGATCATGGACAACGCCAACCGGACCGAAGATGTGCTGGCCGTCTTCGAACAACTCAAGAGCGTGAATGAGCAGATTGAAGTGCTGCGCGGACAGATCCAGTACTATGATGAATCCGCGCGCCTGTCATCACTTGAAGTCAAGATCCTGGCACGTGAGGGCTTGCAGGAAATCTCCATCGGCAAATGGGAACCAAAAGGTGTAGCGTTGGATGCCATTCAGGCGCTGGTGGATACGCTCCAGTTCCTGGCAAATGCCGCCATCTGGATTGCACTGTACGTTTTGCCGGTAGCCATCTGCATCCTGGTGCCGGTTGTGCTGGCCATCCTGGTCATCCGGTCCATCATCCGACGCAGAAAACAGCGTAAGGTTGTACCCGCCCCACAGGACACAGAACCCCCGGCTGTGGGATAGGATTGTCATTAAGACGAAGCTCCTGGTGAACAGATCGTTCACCAGGAGCATTTTTTATCTTTATGATGACAGTTCGATATCCAACCAGCCGCTGCCATTCACGTGAACCGGACAACGGATGATATTCTCACCCAGGACCTGAGGAACGACCTTCTCCTGCTGCCAGCGGACGCTGAAGGCCGGCCCGGGAAGCTGTATATCCAGATATCCCTCCGCCTGGCGTTCCAGGTTGATTTCACAGCGGATGTCAGTTTCGCTCACCTGCCAGGTTTTCACCTCCAATCCCTGTGAAATGTGCAAATCAGAACCCAGATACTGCGCGCCTGACGCTTGCGGGCGGACGGCCAGTACCACGCAGCCATGCGGGGCCACCCTACCGGACCAGATTTCTCCCCCTGTTTGCTTCCGAACAGCATTCTCCCAGAACGAGCGGACTGTATACGATCCACCTGCCAGGTGAAATTCCTGGGGTGTGAGGGTCTTCTGTTCAGGCTGATCCGACCAGTTGAAGTATCCCAGCAGAAGCCAGTCACCGATTGGGCCTTGTAAATCCACCCGTACAAAACGCGGGGTCTGTCGGTCAAACCAATCCAGCACCTGCGGACGCTGCCCAATCAACGGCAGCAGCACGGCAGCCAGTCGGATTCGATCCTCGGGCAGGCGGGTGAGATCATCCGAAATCAACAGCGCGCCGCCGGATAGTGCGATCAGTGATGCGTGCGACTTGATCTCCTCCAGCGTCAGTTCTGTATCCGGGCGCAGCAGCAGACAATCGGGATCATTGGCCCACCAGCGGTTGTGCATCGATGCGCGGGTAAGTGTATTTTGAACCGCGTTGCGTGTGCTGGGGATCTGTGGATCTTTTGTAAAGATCCACGGAATGTTGAACAGTTTTGGTTTCCAGAAACCGGCGGTGTCTTCGCCAATCCGTAATCCGTCAAATACACCCACCGAGGATCCCAACGGGACCCCGCAGCCCAACAAAAAGGTCTCCTCGCCGGCCGATTCTCGCAGCGTTTCCAGTCCCTTTCGCAGGATCTGCGCCCGGGTGCGGGTTGTATCGTGGCGTTTTCCATCCAGCGCAGGGGCGTAAAGAAAATCGAGTTTCAAATACGGAAAGCCCCACTCATGCACCGCCGTGCGGATCACCTGTGCCGCATATTCCAGCGCCGGCGGATAAGAGATATCCAGCGCTGCCGCAAACCGGTTGGAGATGAAACCCGCGTTAACCATCCCCCCGCGCCGCGTTTTCAGCATGTACTCCGGGTGTTGACGGATCAACTGAGCGCCCACCCCCGCGATAAACGGAGCCAACCACAAACCGGATATTCGGCCGCTCTGTGTGATCTGCCGCGCCAGCGGAGCTATTCCGTTGGGGAAACCCGGGCGAAAATCAAACCAGTCTCCGTTTAAAGCCGCGAAGCCGTCGTCGATTTGCACCAGTTCCAGCGGCAATTTCTTCTGTAGCGATTGAACAGCCCGCAGATTGGCTTGAATTTTATCCTCTGAAATATCGGTTTCATAGTGATACCACGAACACCAGCCGCTGGGGAAACGCGGTGGTATCCGGGCTTGATTGAAGCGCCCCACCAGCTCAAGATACCCCTGCAGCGGATCCATGTCATCCAGGTCCACCCAGGCCAGATACAGCCAGTCGGTTAACAGGCTGGCGCCTGGCCGCAGTTCCGTCTGGTCGCCCTGTACCCACACATTCAACCCTACCTCACCGCGCAAGTCCGCTTCACAACACCCAAAGAACTGCTTCTGGCTGAGAAAACCGCTCAGCAGGCCCACCCGTGTTGTACGGCTGCCCGTTACAGCAAAAAAATCCGCGCTAAAGTGCCCGCGAGTATGGTGTACCGGTGTGAGCGGATTGGCGCTCGCCGAATTGGGGATGAAACCCAGCAGGGGTTTGGGTTGTTTTTCACCAGCTCCATATACCGCTGAGTAAGACCATGACTGCCAGCCATTGGAGAAAAATGCCAGATCATCTGCCTGATCACGCGGAGAAAACTGTAAAACCGACCCATCCATGCCCGCCAGGCTCCCGGCTTTCACCAGATCGATCCGCTTCAGTACACGTGTTTCTCCCGAAAAATTGTGCAGCCGCAGCCGAACCGCCAGAAAACTGCCATCCGCGGGTGTCAGCAGCTCGAGCACACCATCCAGCCCCGCGCCGGTATCCAACCATGCCCAGGCCTGCAAACTGGCAGAGCCGATGTCCAGGCCATCTTCTTTCAGCGAAACTGTCGCCGCCGGGGTGAACTGCCGGAGCGGGATTTGGGTTTCCTGATCAGCCTGTTGTACTGTAATACTGAAACCTGAATTGGATAGCAGGTAATCCGGGCGGTCCGCGCATCGAAAAGTGAGCAGACCGGGTGCGGGTTTCAACTCAAAAATCGATTGGATGGATGGCATGGGTTTCTTCTCCGCGATGAATGTGTCTGCATGTTATCACGAATGCACGGCTGACGGTAGTCAACCTGCCGAGATGGAACCAGGGGCAGTTGTAACAGGTTTCTGCCACACATCCACCTTATCGCCGGTTCAATCAAGGTATAATCGCTGCATGCCCACCTTCGTGTCTATCGATGTAGAAACAACCGGTCTTGATCCACAAAATGATGCCTTACTGGAAATCGCGGCGGTAAAATTCAACGAACGCCGTATTGAAGATGAGTTCAGCACACTGATCAATCCCGGGCGGCTGATCCCACGCGAAATCACACAGCTCACCGGCATCACCAATGAAATGGTGCGTAATGCGCCGGTGGTGTTCGATGTCATCGATGAGTTCGCCAGCTTTGTGGGAGATGCCCCGGTGGTGGGGCATTCCGTTCATTTTGATCTGGATTTCCTAAAGAAACAGCATGTCCTTCAACTGAATGAGGCCATCTGCACCTATGAACTGGCCTCGGTTCTGCTGCCCACCGCCAGCCGCTACAACCTTGAAGCGTTGGCCCAGTTGATGAACATCTACAATCCGGAAAGCCACCGTGCCCTCTCGGATGCCCGCACCACCCAGGCCCTGTTCAAGGAACTGTATGAAAAGTGCATGCAGCTTCCATACGAGGTGGTGGAAGAAATCGGCCGTCTGAGCGAAATGGTGGTCTGGAATGGCGCCTGGCTGTTCAGGCAGGTGCTCCGCCAGCGGGTGAATGATGTCTTCAAGTCATCCCCGAGAAAGATCACCCAGTTGGGAATGACCTTCACGCCTCCAGATGAGATGTTCCTTCAACCGCTCGAACCGGTGGACAACCCCACCCAGCTGGATGTGGATGAAGTGTCCAGCCTGCTGGAATACGGCGGCCCGTTCTCACGCTACTTTCCCAAATATGAATACCGCCCGCAGCAGTTGGAAATGCTCCAGACGGTCACCAAAGCCATATCGGAGAACCAGCATTTGATGGTGGGGGCCGGCACCGGCACCGGAAAATCATACGCGTATCTGATTCCGGCCGCGCTGTGGGCCATGAAAAATAACATGCGCGTGGTAATCTCCACCAACACCATCAATTTGCAGGAACAATTGATCAAAAAGGATATCCCCGAGCTGCGTGCGGCGTTGGATCTGAACCTACGCGCCACGGTGCTGAAGGGACGCGGGAATTACATCTGCCCACGCCGGTTTGAGAGCTTCAGAACCCGCGGGCCGGAGAACAGCGACGAAATCCGTGTAATGGGCAAAATCATGGTCTGGTTGATCGAAGGCGGAACCGGGGATCGCAATGAGATCAACCTGAACGGCCCCATTGAACGCGAAATTTGGGATAACGTATCCGCCGATGATGAAAATTGCCGCGTGGAAGTGTGCATGTCGCGCATGGAAGGCGTTTGCCCGTTTTATAAAGCTCACCGGGCGGCCCAGAGCTCGCATCTGGTGGTAGTAAACCACGCCCTTCTGCTGGCCGATATCGCCACCGGCAGCCGGGTGCTGCCCGACTATGATTACCTGATCGTCGATGAAGCGCATCACATGGAAGCCGCCACCACCGGAGCGCTCAGTATCCGCATCACCCAACCGGTGCTCATGCGCATGCTGCACGAACTGGGCGGCATCAACAGCGGTATCCTGGGGCATACCGTGGGCATGCTGCGTAACTATCTCACCCCCACCGAGTTTGCCCTGGCCGATCAAAATTTGCGCCGCATCACCGATTACGGCTTCCGTCTGGATCGCGAGTTTAAAGACTTCTTCCGCGCCATCGGTGACTTTATGGCCGGCGAACGCGAACATCGCGAGATTACTGTGTATGGGCAGCAGGCCCGTATCACACCTGCCATCCGGAAAAAACCGGAATGGGAAGAAGTGGAAATCACCTGGACCGCTGCAGAAGCTAGCATGAAGACCATGCTCGAAATGGTGCATGATTTTCTGCAAACCGCACAGGCATTGAACCATGTACCCGATGAGGTATACGACAGCCTGGATACCCTGAATAACCTGTACCGGCGCTTGAACGAAGCCATGGAACAGATCTCCGGTTTTGCATTCAAATCTGAAGAGGGCTCCATTTATTGGGGAGAAATTTCACCCACCAGCAACCAGATCTCCCTGGAAGTGGCTCCCCTGCACATCGGCGCCATGATGGAGAAGAACCTGTGGCATGAGAAATCGAGCGTCATCCTCACCTCTGCCACACTGACCACCAGCACCGGTTTTGATTATCTGCGCAATCGGTTAAATGCCGACGAAGCCGATGAGTACACGGTTGGGTCACCTTTTGATTACGAAAACTCCGCGCTCCTGTATCTGGTCAACGATATTCCCGAACCGACGGATCGCTCCAATTATCAGCGCATGCTGGATCAAATTGTCATGCGACTGGCCCAGGCCACCGGCGGACGTATGCTGATTTTGTTCACCTCTTACGCCCAGTTGAAGCTCACCTCCAAGACCATCACTCCCTATCTGGAAGAAAATGGTATTTATGTGTACGAGCAGGGAAAAGGCGCATCACCCAATATCCTGCTGGAAAACTTCCGTGCGGCCGAAAAAGCAGTTCTGCTGGGTACGCGTTCCTTCTGGGAAGGCGTGGATATCCCCGGTGACGCCCTTTCGGTGCTGGTGATCACCCGCCTGCCATTTGAGGTGCCGTCGGACCCGGTCATCGCCGCCCGCTCTGAGCAGTTTGAAGATCCCTTCCACGAGTACAATCTGCCGGAAGCCGTTCTGCGTTTCCGCCAGGGATTTGGCCGCCTGATCCGCACCCAGTCTGACCGGGGTGTGGTGGTAGTGCTCGATAAACGCATCCTGTCCAAATCTTATGGCAAGCTGTTCATCGAATCGCTGCCTAAATGCACCACCCGGGTTGATTCCGCGGTCAACCTGCCCAAAGCCGCCCAGCGCTGGTTGAATCTGTAAAATTCAAACAGGACTGTCAGGATGTTTTCGGTTTCATAAATTCGAATTGCAGAATGTGCTGGCTTCTCTGCATGTTCATCAGCCGGAAACCGGCTTTTTCCGCCTGATCCAGATAGTATGCTTCTCCCCTGGGTTCGTCCGGCCACATCCGTCCGTAGCCGGTTTCGTTCTCCAGACCTCTGACACGATATTTGAGCGTCACCACATAGATCTTTTTGTCTGTCGCCGGTCGTTCAGACAGATCCACTTCCCAGACCAGAAACCTCCCACCCGGTTTCAGCACCCGGTATGCCTCACAGAAGATCTTTTGTTGGTCTTCATGTGATTTCACATACATCAGGGAGAAGAAAGCGGTGACAGTAGAAAATGCATCGTTGAGGAACTTCAGATCCCGGGCATCCATCACAATTTTCAGGGGACCTTCGGCAGCATCCTGAAGTTCGGATTCCAACAGATCGATTGCGATCACATCACGACCTTTCAACCTCCCGATTACCCCCTCTCCCCCGCCGCCAATATCTAGAATCCAGCCATCTGTCCGAAAATCATCAACTTTCAGGTCTACCAGAGGATAGACAAAGTATTCAGCATCGTTGAGCGTCATATTGTCTCCAGTGAAGGGAAAATAAAAAAATCCTGGGCGAAGTTGTTCACCCAGGATAAGTATACAAGAACTCAGATCAGAATGAGAGAGAGTTAATCTCCCATCCACCACTTCATTTGATCCACATGCTCGCGCTGTTGGAGCACTTCAATATGGTCCTCCTCCAGCCACAGCACAGCCGGCCTTCCTACGAGATTGTAATTGGATGACATGCTGAGTTGATACGCTCCGCTGACCGGGATCACCAGGTAATCGCCGCGCTGGATATCGGCGGGCAGTAAGGCGCTGGTGATCAGGCGGTCCCCCGATTCACACAGCTTGCCCACCACTTTGTAACGTTTCCCATCTTCCCCGACCGGTTTATCCAGCACCAGCGCGGTGTATTTTGAATCGTACAGCGCCGGGCGGGGATTATCCGACATGCCGCCATCCACCGCCGCGAAACGTGTGCCATCGCTCGACTGCTTGATGGTACCGATGGAATAGACCGATACGCCCGCTTTGGCGATCAAATAGCGGCCGGGTTCCAGCACCAGCTTCGGTAATTTCCATCCCAGGCGACTGCATTCCTGTTTGATCACATTCGCGACGAACGAGATGAATTGTGGCAGATCCACTTCTTTTTCACCGGGCACGTAAGGCACGCCCATCCCGCCGCCGGGGCTGATCTGTTCCAGCACCAGGCCTTCACTTTCGGCCAGTTGAAAGATGGATTGCAGCGCCTTCAAATACGGCTCCACTTGAAACAGTTGTGAGCCGATATGCATATGCAATCCTTTCAAATTCACCCACGGATTGGCTTTGGCGTATTGAATACCGCGTGAAGCCTGCCCGTCCTCGATCGGAAAACCAAACTTACTGGCCGGGTGCGCGGTCTGAACAAACGGATGCGTATCCACCTCCACCCCCGGCGTGATGCGCAGCCAGATATTGGCTTTTTTCTTTTGCTGACTGGCAAGGGTGGTCAGAAATTCCAGTTCATTAGGGCTGTCCACCACAATATTGTCGATCCCCCATTCCAGGGCAAACTCCAGTTCTTCCCGGGTTTTGTTATTTCCATTCAGGTGTATTCGTGCCGGGTCAAAACCGGCCTTCCGGGCAATTTTCATCTCACCAATCGATACGGTATCCAGCGTAAGGCCGCACTGATTGAGAATTTTTGCAAATTTATACGATAAGTACGTTTTCCCCGCATAACTGATTTCAGCGGATCCCTCGTAGTTTTCTTCCAGTAAACACCGCAAGGTGTTTACCCGGTCATAAAATGTACCGGCGTGATACAAATAAAGAGGGGTGCCCCATTGCCGGGCCAGCTCGCGAACGGAATGGCGGCCTATGGTAAGGCCGCCGGCTTGATCCAGCTCACTTTCCAGTGGAAACAACTCGATCATCAGATGTGCTTATCTCTCCTTTAAAAAAGCCTGGTTGGTATAAAGGTCTTATTGTAATGTCTATACAATATAGGTCAATACTCCAATTGTAGTGATTACCCAAATAACACAATAATGCCATTATCTTTGAACAGGATTAACAAAAAACCTGGCAAATCGTTGCGGATTTGCCAGGTTTTCGAAAAACAGGATGAATTACGAGAGACCCAGTACCTCTCCGGTTTCGAGATCGATATCGATATCGAAGAAACCCGGTCGGGTGGGTAACCCGGGCATGGTACTCATTTCGCCCAATATCGGGTAAATGAAGCCGGCGCCGACTGAAGCACGGATATCGCGGATGGGGATGCGGAAGTTCTTGGGCACACCCTTCAGTGATGGATCGTGGCTGAAGCTCAGATGGGTTTTGGCCATGCAGATCGGCAGCTTGTCAAACCCGAGATCGGTATAAGCCTGAATCCGTTCCTCGGCCAGCGGTTCGTAATCCACGCCATCAGCGCCATAAATTTCGCAGGCGATCTTTTCGATCTTCTCTTTGATCGACATATCCAGCGGGTACAGGAATTCGAAATTGGAGGGCTGATCGCAGGCTTTGACCACGGCTTTCGCCAGTTCAATAGCCCCTTCACCGCCCAATGACCAGTGATTACTCACCACTGCATCCAGGGCGCCGCCCTCTTCGATGGCTGCTTTGCGCACCATCTCCAGCTCAGCCTGTGTATCGGTGGCGAAGCTGTTCACTGCCACGACCACCGGGATGCCGTACTTGCGGGCATTTCTGATGTGCTGAACCATGTTGGACAGACCGGCGCGCAGCAGATCGAGATTCTCATCGATATATTCACGTGCCAGCGGCTTGCCGGCGATCACGGTTGGGCCGCCGCCGTGCATCTTGAGGGCGCGGATGGTGGCTACCAGCACGACCGCATTCGGGATCAGGCCGGAATAGCGGCATTTGATGTCAAAGAATTTCTCCATGCCCATATCCGCGCCGAAGCCGGATTCGGTGATGGTGTAGTCCGCCAGTTTCAGGCTGATCTTATCAGCCAGGATGGAGCTGTTGCCGTGAGCGATGTTGGCAAACGGGCCGGCATGTACAAGGGCCGGGGTGCCTTCCAGCGTCTGCATCAGGTTGGGTTTGATGGCATCGCGCATCAATACGGTCAATGCGCCGCCCACGCCCAGGTCATCGGCGGTAACTGCTTCACCGGATTTATTCAAACCGATCACCATGCGTCCCAACCGTTCGCGCATATCGCGCAGGCTGGTGGTGAGCGCCAGAATGGCCATGATTTCGCTGGCAACGGTGATATCAAAGCCGGTGTCGCGTACAACACGACCGCGTTCCTGCGGCCCCAGGCCGGTCTTGATCACGCGCAGCATGCGATCTGAAGTATCCATTACACGCCGCCAGGTAATGGTGTCCGGATCGATATCCAGACGCACCATTTTGTGCCTTTCCTCAGGCGTCAGATCATCGGGATTGGTCTTGTTGATGCCCAGTTTCTTCAACTGGTTTCGCATGCCCACCCCAAACTTGCGTTCGCCCTTGCGGTTCTTGGGGAATAATGCCTCAAACATCTTGGCATCGTCCTGATAGGCTTCATGGAACATGCGCACATCAATGGCAGCCGCCAGCAGGTTGTTGGCAGCGGTGATGGCGTGGATGTCACCGGTCAGGTGCAGGTTGAAATCTTCCATCGGGATAACCTGGCTGTAACCGCCGCCCGCCGCGCCGCCCTTGATGCCAAAAGTGGGACCCTGACTGGGCTGGCGAATGACGGTCATGGCGCGGTAGCCAAGATGTGCACCCAATGCCTGAGCCAGGCCTACCGTGGTAGTGGTTTTCCCTTCGCCCAGGGGTGTGGGGGTGATGGCAGTCACATCGATGTATTTGCCATCCGGCACATCCTTCAACCGTTCCAGGATTTCGAGCTTTACTTTTGCCTTATAAGGACCGTATAATTCCAACTCATCCGGTAAAATGCCCAGTTCTTCCGCAATTTGAGTGATGGGCTTCATTGAGGATTCTTGCGCGATTTCAATATCAGAGGGAACCGGGGTGTGCCTTTTCAATTGAATTGCTTCGAAAGGCTTTCGTTCGATAATACTCATATTCATGCTCCTTTCAGCGGCTGTTGTAATTTGTTTTGACAGCAAATAATTGCCTGCCACCTTCATCTTTTTGCTTTTCTATACCCCACACCCGATGTCAGTTTCCGAGCCAGACACAACACCTGTCAGGCCCCTTGTAACGAACCCAACCATTTGAAAATCATTGCCACGATTGCCGTGATCGCCCAGGACAGCAATAATGCAACCGCCAGGGCTTTGGGATACGAGAATCCCTTTTTCTTGATTAAATATTCAGCAACCGGTAAACTGACCAGCATGGCAATCGCAATGATAAACAGCATAATCTACTCAAGTCGGTTGGTCAATCTCTGACACCGGATAACTTCCTGACCAGTGTAAAATTATACTATAAGCGCTCTTTTTCAGGCTTCTTAAATTGGAAAATGACTTATAATTTCGCCAGAAAGGATTCATTATGAGCACATCTTCCACGTTATCGCCTTTTGCTGACTATCACATGCACCTCACCTCCTCCGAGTGCGCCAACATCATGAACGAGAAACTGGGCGCAGAAATTCTCGGCACTTATGTGCCTGCGTTCCATAATGCCGACGAAATCATATCTGTGCTGGATCGCTCCGGGGTCCAAAAGGCATTCGCTCTCTCCAATGCGTATCAGTGGGGGATGGATTTGCTTGGCTTGCCGGATGATCAAATTAATGACTGGGTCAAGTTTGAAAATGACTTCACCGCCCGCGAATGCGCCCAATACCCTGACCGGTTGCTGCCCTTTATGAGTATCAACCCGCTGCAGGACTACGCCCTTGAAGAGATGGACCGCTGCGCCAACCAGCTTGGGCTGAGAGCGCTAAAACTGCATTTTACCAACTCCAACGTCGATCTGCGTAACCCACAGCACCTTGAAAGTATCAAAAAAGTATTTGCAAAAGCCGTCGAACTGGACATGCCGGTGTTGCTGCACTTCATGAGCCGTAATCCTGAATTCGGCGCGGTAGATGCTGCCATTCTGATTGATGAAATCATCGCCCACCACCCCACTCTGAAGATCCAGATGGCCCACCTCGGCTCCGGAGGTCTGGGTGACAGCATGATCA
>DAISXR010000001.1:84623-101924 GCA_036825755.1 Anaerolineaceae bacterium | reverse complement strand
TCCAGCCAGGCCTCGCCTTCCCGCACCTTGCGAATGGCCTTGGGCAATACTTCAGGCGGTTCCGTCTTCAATATCACCCCCAGCGCGCCGTTTTTCACCGCTTCGATATACAGATCGGTATCAGCGGTACGGCAAAGCACAATGATGCGCGTCTCCGGGGCCGCCTGTACAATCTTGCGGAGATCGGCCAGGCTGTTATGATTTGTCTCGCTCAGAGCCACCACCACAATATGCGGGTTGAGCGTTCCGGCCATCTCTGCCGCCTGGGTCAAATCGCCCACGCTGCCCACCAGCTCGAAATCAGGTTCACCGGCCAGCAGCATCTGCAAACCTGCCCGTTCCATGGTCAATGAATCGACCAGCAGGAGCCGGATGGTTTGCGCGGTGATTTCTGAGCTGAGGGTGTAAATCGAAGCAGGTTCTCTTGCACTGACCGGAGCCAGAGCGTCAAAATCAAAATTTTCCATCGAAACCATGTTCAACTTCCTTTTAAAAAATGAGCGTAATTCCGATTTCTCTTCCGGGCTGCAACAATTCCCCTTATTATCCGGATGGTGAAGAAAATAAAAAAAGAAAACTGGCGAAAAAAGGTGTTTGGGGTGTTGCCGGAAAAATGAGAGACTGGCAAACCTGAAAGAAAAATCAAAGAATCCGGTATAAAAGATATGGATATTATAGCGATTTTGTCATTGTGAGTCAATTAACAAAGATATGCATTTGTTCCTGTTTTTCCACCACCCTTCTACCGGATTAATATGCAGCAATTGCGGCATTGATACCGGCTATTTGCGCTGGTCCGAGACGCTTACCGCGCTATATCCGGCACCAAACCGGAATTCTGCTGCCATGCGTACCACGCCGCCCCGATGATACCGGCGTCATTCAGCAGTTCGGCGGGAATAACGCGCGCCCTCAGCCGCAGCAGCGGCAGGAATTTGGCGGAATCCTTGCTCACCCCCCCGCCGATGATGATCAGATCCGGCGAAATGAGCTTTTCGATCTCGTCAAAGTATTCCTGCAGGCGTTTGGCCCATTTCTTCCACGACAGATCCTTCAGCCGTCTGGCCGCGTCGGAGGCGCGCTGCTCGGCGTCCTGGTTATGTACGGTGATGTGCCCCAGCTCGCTGTTGGGCAGCAGACAGCCGTTCACAAAAATGGCCGATCCAATGCCCGTGCCCAGCGTGCACATGAAAATCACTTTATTGGCCCAATCCCGGCCGGCCCCGTAGTGGATCTCCGCCAGGCCCGCCGCGTCGGCGTCGTTGATCAGATAACACGGCTGCCCGGTGGCTTCAGTGAACATCGCGGCCGCGTTCAAATCCACCCAGACCGGGTGTAGATTAACGGCCATGCGCGGCGAACCGGCTTGTATCGGGCCGGGAAAACCAATCCCCACCGGGCCGTGGTACTGCAGCCGGTCGATGATGGTTGTTGCCAGTAGGGCATGTTCCTCCGGGGTGCAGTCAGGGCCGGTTTCATAGCGTATCCGCTGGCCGGCAAAGATGCCCTCCTGCAAATTCACCACCGCCCCCTTGATGGCCGATCCGCCGATATCGATCCCCATCACCAGCGCGGGTTCAGCGTTTGGGCCGTCATTCGGTTCACTTGCATTCATTTTGAAGATGTTCCTCGTAGGTATACGAAAAATTATGTTTTCCTGAGCCGTCACAGGCCGCTCTGAAGTAGAGATAATCGGTCTGAGCCGGCGCGATGACTGCCTGGATGGCGGATAGACTGGGGCTGCAGATGGGTGAAGGCGGCAAACCGCTGTACAGATAGGTGTTGTACGGCGAATCGATCGCCAGATCATCCAGCGAGAGAGGGTTCTTCCACCATGTATCCTTCTCTTCATCATACCCGAGTGCGTACTGCACGGTGGGGTCGCTTTCCAGGCGCATCCCGGCCCGCAGCCGGTTCAGGAATACCGATGCGATCAGCGGCTGCTCATCCGCCACCACCGCTTCCTTTTCCACCATCGATGCCAGTACGAGCCCCTCCTGCAAAGAAAGACCCTGATTGGCAAATTTCTGCTCCAGATCGCTGCCGGTCTGCTCGGAAAACGCGCTCACCAGATCCGCCAGAAACAGGTTCACATTCGTATCGCGCGGGATGGTATACATGCCCGGCAGGAGCAGACCTTCCAGCGAGTCGCCCTTCCCCCAACCGGATGGCAGCGGCAGCCCGCTATCCCCCGGGTGACTGGCGGCCTGGATGAATTCCTCCGGGATGATCGTCAGCCCCGAGGTCGGCAGTGACCCGGCAATCTCCTCCAGCCGCCAGCCGGCCAGGATAGAAAACGGCACCTCGGCCGGGGTGGCATCCTGCAGCCGGTGGGCAATCTGCACGGCGCTCAACCCTGCCTCAAGGCGGTAATCGCCGGCCTGAATCGAGCGGTCCAGCCCCGACCAGGTGAGATACAGCTCAAATGAATCGGCCGATGGGATGATCTGTTGCCGGTACAGATCGGCTGCCACTGCCGAGGCCGTTTCACCGTAATCAATCACAAAGCGGGTTTCGCCGGCCGTCTGCGAGGCGGGCTGTGTTAGCTCATCTTCATAATACAGAAGCTGGGCGGCGTAGATCAACCGATTCCACCAGGAAAGCGATGCGTCGGGCTCGCCAAAACGGGCCGCGGCGTTTTTGGGCAGCAGCAGCACAGCCGCGGCTACCGCGGCCAGCAGGAGACAGAATATCACCCCCAGTACCAGAGAAAGTAGCCATCGCGAACGGCTTTGTCGGGCAACCGTCATGTTGTTCATTCCTTTCTGTCCCTCAGATGATCCAGATAGGTCTGCAGAATCACCGCGGCCGCCATCGAATCGATATGCTCGCGCCGTTTCCGCCGGCCGAGGTTGAGCAGATGCTGGGTTTCAGCAGCGGCCTGGGTGCTGTGGCTCTCATCCCACAATACCACCGGGATGGCGGTTTGCGCGCGGATGGCTTCCGCCAGCCGGTTGGCTTTGCGCGCTTGAGGACCCATCTCACCGGATGAATCCAGCGCCAGCCCCAGGATAATTTCCACCACTTCGTTTTCGGCCGCGATCTGAGCAATCAACGCCGCGTCGACAGCACGCGAAACGTGCTGCAGGGTACTGTGCGGCCCCGCGATGGTGGCGGTCAAATCGCTCATCGCAATCCCAATCCGGCTTTCGCCGGGATCAACAGCCATTCTGCGCAGGTTCATGGTTGGATCATTTTGTATTGAAACCGGAAAAACGGCATCACAGGCCACCAGGGCGGAGAGATGGATACATGGATAATCGGATCCCCATTAGAAGATTGTTCTAGTATACCGGAAATTTCATTCGTCCTCTGCCCGGTAAGTGCGTCCAGCACGTCATCCACGGCGAATGATCGTGAAAGCTGCCTTGAGATCTCAACCGGTTGTGAAAATCCGTTCGGCTGCTGTATATACGGATCACCAAACTGGAACTGCAGTGTTTGTTCATCCGCCTGGGTGTTTTCAGGCAGCAGGGTATCGAGCATCCGGGTGGATATCTGCAATAAATCGTCTTCCTGTACTATCCAGGCCGTATAAGAGACCTCCAGGGTGAGCACAGCCTGCTGGCAGGGCATACCAATCGGGGTGGACAGATCTTCAGAAAGAATTTCATCCCTTTGAATGGATCTCGCGATCACAAGCTGCCCGTTCCGGGTTTCGGTACCGGCCCGTTCAATCGCCTGTTTATCCATCTCCTTCAGCAACGCGGTGCGAGCCTGTTCTACATCCCAATCCGAAAGTGTGCTCACCCGTGTATCCATTCCGCCGCCGGTGGGCAGCGGGTTTTCTACGCGTAATGACAGCCCGATTTCACCCGACACAATCCGTATGCTGTTGGCGGGCACATTCCCCGCCGTACCGGGCAGAACAGCCTGCACAGACACGTGCCGCGGCTCGGAGGGCTGTGCGGGTAAAGTCACCGCTTCAACGGTCTGAAATTGAATCGGCTCATCCCCTTCGGTCTGTAAAGTCAATCCCTGTGGGATGACAAGCTCCCGACCTGTCAGATTGGTGATCTGCACTTCGCCGGTGGCGTACGCTGCGCCAAAGCTGCCCTCACCACTGGCTTTCACGCTGATTTCATCCGCAAACGAAAACTCCAGCCGGTCGGTGTGGATCACCCCACTGAGCGGAGCTGTGGCATGCATGGCATCACCCTGCAACGTGAACCGGTAGTTTTGCTCCACCGGCAAACGGTCAATCGAAACCCGGGCCTGCGGTATGAACAGCACCCCCAGCATCAGCAGAGCCAACAGAGCCACTGAAAAAAAGCCCGTCTGCACCCTGCGTGAAATAACAGTACCGTCTGAACTGGGATAAGGTTTCATCGGTCGGTCTGGTGCGTTATGGTCAGGCCGCAATGTATCGGCATCCGGGATCCTGGTACGCTGAGAGGTGCGCCAGTTGGAGCGGTTGGCCTGCCGGATCGTGATGAAGCATAACAGCCCAAGCTCCTGCATGCTGCGCCGCAAACCGGCGTCAGGCACGATAAACGCAGCCTGCACCCCGATCCGGTTCGCTTCACGCGCCAGCAGCACAAAATCGACCATGGAAAAATGAAGACGCTTTTTGGGCGGTAAAACAATGCAGATTCTGGCAGTCCTGCTCCAGCCGATTTGGTCCTGCGCGGACAGGATATCGTCATACTGGTCAAGCCGGAATATCTGTGTCTTCATGGATGAATAGATTATACCTGTATGACTGATGTCAGAGCACATGTGCTCATAATGAGATAAAATAAATGGGTATATCATGGAAGAAAAATAACGGTCATTCCGAGGAATTATGTTGAAAAAACTTCTCATCCCCATGCTGGTGATGCTTGTATTATCCGGTTGTAACCTGCCGGCCGCCCAACAAACCGGGACGGCCAATCCCACCGATGTGCAGGCCATCGTATCCGGATCACTTACCGCTCAGGCGGCCACGCAGGCTGACCTCAGCACGCAGACAGCGGCCAGCGCCACCAGCACACAACCCGCCGCAACAGAAACATCCACACCCACGAACACCGAACCGGCCGTGGTGCTGACCGAAACGCCCACCATCACAGTGGTGCCAAACGGTTTCCGGCAGACGTTGGGCGATCCAGACTGGATCAACCGGCTGGATGATGGTTCCGCCTTCGGCCTGGATGAAACCGGCTACCAGGATGACAACACGCGCATCTATATGAAAGACGGCGCCATGGTGCTCTCCAGCAGCAGTACTTACGGGTATCGCGGCTGGCGGCTCACCACCAGCTCGCCCACCAATGTGTATCTGGAAGCGAAATTCGATGTGATCAACTGCGAATCGGCCGATCTGTACGGGGTAGTCTATCGCGCACCTGATTATGCCACCGGACAGGGCTACTATCTGGGCGTCACCTGCGATGGCAAATTCAACGTCACCAAATGGACCGATTCCGGTTCCAGCACCATCATCAGTTCCATGTCAGATGACAGTATCCGCTCCGGCGCAGGTCAGACAAACCGGCTGGGGATTCAGATGGTCCAAAACGACTTTTATATTCACATCAATGATGTGCTGGTCACCCAGTTTACGGATGACTCCTTCGAGGATGGCGGCCACATTGGCGTGTTTATCGCCGGTCAGGGAAACGGGAACCTGGTGGTCAACCTGGATGAAATCGCCTATTGGGTTCTGGAATAAAGGCAGGCAAAACCAAAATGCTGGCAGCTAAAACGGAAGCGCGCCGACAGGCCATCCAACGCGCCATTGCCTGGGTGGAAGAAAAACCGGTCTACCTTGATACCGAGACCACCGGATTGACCGCCAAAGACGAGGTGGTGGAGATCGCCGTGATCGACCATGATGGCGGCATTCTGGTGAATGAACTGGTGCGGCCCGCGCGAAAGATCCCGGCGGATGCCACCGGCATTCACGGCATCACCAATGAGATGGTGGCCAACGCGCTCACCTGGCCGGTACTGTGGGTGTCTAAAGTCAGGCCGGCTCTGTTTGGCAGAACTATCGCCATCTTCAACGCCAGCTTTGATCTGCGCATGATGGTTCAGTCTCACGGCAACATGCAGGAGCCCTACCGTACACTGCGTACCGTGGATGTGCTGGATCTTTACGCCAAATTCTACGGGGAATGGGATTCCATCCGGCGCGCCTACCGTTATCAGAGCCTGGAAAAAGCAGGAAAGCAGTGTGGTATCGCGCTGCCCAACGCTCACCGCGCCCTGGCGGATACGCTGCTGACGCGTGAGCTGCTGATCTACATGTCCAGGGCGAACCCTGACGGGTAGATGCTTTACCCTGATTCCTCCCACATTCTCTCAACGGGTTTATTAATTTGAATTAATACGGCATGCTCCGGTTTGCCTTATAACTGTAGTAATTGTGACAGAAAGGCATACCGGTATGTCAAAAATACCTCGTTCAGAAATCACGCCTGAAGAACTGTATCGTTCCAGGCGAAGGTTTATCAAAAATGCCGCTGTTTCTGCGGCGGTGGCAGCGTTTCTGGCAGCCTGCCGGGTAAATGGAACCGGCACCGAAACCGCCGCAAACGGTGAACCCGTCCCCCAGGTGGCTGCCGGTCAGGTGACCGCTCAGCCCAACGACACCTGGAACCCCCAGGATGATCCGCTCACCGATTACGAGAGTATCACCCATTACAACAACTATTACGAATTCTCCACCGACAAGGTACGCGTCTCCGAATTGGCCGCTGATTATCCCACAGACCCCTGGCAGGTGGAGGTGAGTGGGCTGGTGGACAAACCCCGCACGTATACCACCGAAGATCTACTGGCGTTTGGCCAGGAAGAGCGCATCTACCGCTTACGCTGCGTGGAAGCCTGGTCGATGGTCATCCCGTGGCTGGGCTTTCCGCTCTCGCGGCTGCTGGAGGAAGTGCAGCCCAAAAGCGAAGCAAAGTTCATCCAGTTCACCACCGCCTATGACCCCGATCAGATGCCGGGTACCAGTTATCCGTTCCCGTGGCCATACCGTGAAGGGCTGCGCATCGACGAAGCCATGCATGACCTCACGATCCTGGCCACCGGCCTGTACGGCAAGTCACTGCTGCCGCAAAACGGCGCTCCGGTCCGGTTGGTGGTGCCGTGGAAATATGGCTTCAAAAGCATCAAATCCATCGTCAAGATCGAACTGGTCACCGAAATGCCCACCTCGTTATGGTCGGCGGTTGCTCCCGATGAGTACGGGTTTTACGCCAACGTCAATCCCAATGTGAACCACCCGCGCTGGTCACAGGCCACCGAGCGACGTATCGGCGAAAACGGCCGCCGTGAAACCCTCATGTTCAACGGGTACGAAGATGAAGTCGCTTCACTGTACGAAGGCATGGATTTGAAAGAGTGGTATTAAAGCGCTTTCAGTTCAGCTTGTTCCAGATCCTCGTCCACCTGGCGTCGCTGACCCCGCTGGCCGTGGCGATTTTTGATTTCCTCACCGACCCGTCTTTTTCAGGCAATGTGCAGCGTCTGGAGTTTCGCACCGGCCGGCTGGCCATCATCTGGCTGATCCTGTCCCTTGTCGGCAGTCCGCTCTACTGGCTGACCGGCTACTACGAATTCTTCAAAGCCCGTAAACCGCTGGGCAGGTATGCTTTCCTGTATGCTTTTCTGCACTTCCTCGCCTTTCTCACCCTGGATTACGCCTGGGATTTACGCCTGATTTGGCTCAGCCTGGGCGGTACGCTGTACCTTCTGGTGGGTGTCATCGCCTTCATCATCCTGCTGTTGATGGCGATCACCTCCAATCCGCAGTCACAGGCTTTTCTGAAAAGGAACTGGGATCGACTGCATCGATTTGTTTATCTGGCCGCGGCGCTGAGTGTTCTGCACTACTTCCTGATCGAAAAATCGGATATTCGCTGGCCGCTGATTGCGTCTGCCATCCTGGGCCTCCTGCTGCTGGTCCGGCTGCCCCCCATCCGCGAAAGAATCACCCTCCATAAACCCGTAAAAAAGGTAACCATCAGTACCCGAACGCGAAAAGCCTCGTGATACAATGAAATTGAAAGCATGACAACGGGCATTGGAGATGGGGAATGGAAATCAGGCTGACAGAAAGCCAGCAGGCAGTACTCGACTCGGCAGGCACATCATCCATATTTCTTGAAGGGCCGCCCGGCAGCGGAAAATCAACCGTTGCGGCTGCTTTCACCCGCCGTCTGGCAGAGCAGGGCGTGCCGGCCCAGAACATCCTCATCTTGCTACCGCAGCGCACCCTGGCAGAGCCTTTTTACCAGGTGGTACATTCCACCACCTTCCAGTCAGGCGGCATTCCGCAAATCGTCACCCTCAGTGGGCTGTCACGGCGTATGGTCACCCTGTACTGGCCGGTGATCGCGGCGAGCGCCGGTTTTCAAAAGCCCGATCAACCGCCCCGCTTTCTGAACCATGAGACCTCCCAGTTTTACACCGCACTGGTGGTCCGCCCCCTGCTGGAGAAGGGATTTTTTGATTCGGTCACACTGCCACCCTCGCGTCTCTATACCCAAATTCTGAACAACCTCAGCAAGTCCGCCACCACCGGCATCCCCTACACCGAGATCGGCGAGCGTCTGAAGAGCGCCTGGAGCGGCCGCCCTGAACAACTACGCGTATATGATGAGGTGCAGATCTGCATTAATAATTTCAGGCAATACTGCCTGGATAACAACCTGCTCGATTTTTCGCTGACCGTGGAAACCTTCCGGCGCCAGTTATGGGATTCAGCGCCGTTCCGTGATTATTTCTACCAGCAGTTCCGCTGCCTGATTTATGACAACATGGAAGAGGATGTGCCGGTCACGCATGATCTGGTGCGTGAATGGCTTCCGCATATGGATCAGTCCTTCCTGGTATACGATACCGGCGGGGGATATCGGGTGTTTCTGGGAGCGGATGCAGAATCGGCTTACACCCTCAAACAGGAGTGCCCGGTTCAGCAAACCCTGAGCAATTCATTTGTGAAATCACCCCAGGTGGCGCATTTGCAGCAGCAGCTTTCCAATGTGATGCTTGCCGAGCCGTCGAAGCCGGATTCTGCCATGGTACAGGCGGCTTTACGTGTGGAAACACGCAAGTATTACCCGGAAATGATCGATTGGGTGAGCCGGGAGGTCAACCGCCTGATTCGCGAAGAAGGCGTCTCACCGGATCAGATCTGCATTGTTTCACCGTTTTTGAGCGATGCGCTCCGTTTTGAGCTGTCCATCCAGTTTGAGGATCTGAAAATACCCTTTGCCACCCACCGCCCCTCCCGCAGCATCAAAGAGGAAGCCGCAGCCGGGTGTTTGATCACGCTCACCAAACTGCTGCATCCCGAATGGCGCATGCCTATCTCTATCTTTGAGTTTCGCAGCATGCTCATGCAGGCCATCACAGGTTTTGATCTCATTCGCGCCGACGTGCTGACCAACATCATCTACCGGACGGCTGTCTCCGGCCAGGACATGCCGCTGTTCAACGATCTGCCTATCTCCACCCAGGACCGCATTTCATTTGTGATCGGCGAGCGCTATGATCAACTGCGTGAATTCATCCAGCAGTACCGCGATTCCGTAAAACCGCCGCTGGATACGCTGCTCACCATCCTGTTCAGCGAGCTGCTCTCCAGACCGGGCTTTGGATTTCACACCAACCTGGATGCGGCGGCTACCATATCGCATTTGATCGAATCCTACAACAGTTTTTACCACGTGTATGTTGAGTCGCTGGGCGGGCAAACTGAGCTGGCCGAACCGGAATCCACCTTCATCGATACGATCCAGCAGGGTGTACTGCCGGCTCAATATCTCGATTCCGCCGAAGATACCGAGCGGGCGGTGTTTCTTTCACCCGCGCACTCCTTCCTCATGGCCAACCGTCCGGTGGATTATCAGTTCTGGCTCGATATCGGCAGCATCGGCTGGTGGCAGACGCTCAACCAGCCGCTCACCCAGCCGTATGTGCTCAGCCGTGATTGGGATCCAACCAAAAAATGGACCGACAGCGATGAGTTCGAGACCAGCAACACCGGCATGTACCGCATTATCAACGGCCTGCTCAACCGCTGCGGCAGGCAGGTGACCGCCTGTATCGTCGAAATCGATGAACAGGGCAACGAACAGCGCGGGCCGCTGTTGAAGGCAATTCAGGGTCTGCTGCGTTCGGCTGCCCGTGCCGGGTTGGCGGATGACGATGCTGACATCGATGAAGAAGAAGGATAACCCGCCATGATCCATTTCACCCCGCGCCCGGCTCAGAAACGCATCCTCGAATACACCCGCGGCATGATGGGCATCAAAGCTGTTCCAGGCAGCGGAAAAACCCATACACTCTCCTATCTGGCATCCAAGCTGCTCCTGTCAGATTTGATCCGGGAGGACCAGGAGATCTTGATTGTCACGCTGGTCAATTCGGCGGTTGAGAATTTCTCTACACGCATCGCCGGGTTCATCAAATCGTTTGGCCTGCTGCCTAACACCGGCTATCGCGTGCGTACCCTGCACGGTCTGGCGCATGAGATTGTACGGGAACGCCCTACGTTGGTTGGGCTGTCAGACGATTTTCAGATCCTGGATGAACGGGAATCTTCGCTGATCCTCAACAACATCGTGTCAAACTGGGTGCATATTCACCCGGAATTCATTGATCTCTACACGCATCCCGAACAAAATACCTCTCACAACTTCAATTTGATCAAGAACTTTGAACTCACACTAGTGGATACGGCTACCAGCTTCATCCGCAAAGCCAAAGACGAACAGCAGACCCCTGACAGCCTGCGCCATCTTTTGGAGGACCTGGGTGCATCGCATGAATTGCTGGACTTCGGTATTTCGATCTATGAAGAGTATCATCGCGCCCTGCACTACCGCAGCGCCATCGATTTCGATGATCTGATCCGGCTGGCGTTGTACGCGCTGGAAAGCGATCCGGAATACCTGGAGCGACTGCGTTACCGCTGGCCGTATATCCTGGAAGACGAAGCGCAGGATAGCAGCCGTCTGCAGGAGATGATCCTCAACAAGCTGGCCGGCCCCAATGGGAACTGGGTACGCGTGGGCGATCCCAACCAGGCCATTTTTGAAACCTTTACCACCGCCCATCCCCGTTACCTGCTGAATTTCATCAGTCGGCCGGATGTGATTTCTGAAGAGCTTCCCAATTCAGGCCGCTCCACCACAAGCATCATCAGCCTGGCCAATCACCTGATCGAATGGTCGCGCAGTGATGGAAATCCCAACCCCGATCTGCGTGAGACACTCACCCTCCCGCTGATCGATCCGGCCCCGCCCAACGACCCACAGCCTAATCCGCCGGACCGGCCGGACCGGATTTTCCTTTATCAGCAGGCGCTCGAACCGGATAAGGAACTGCAGGTGATCGCCAAATCACTGTCCACCTGGCTGCCCGAAAACCAGGATAAAACGGTAGCCATTCTGGTACCTCGCAATGAACGCGGCGTGAAGATGGTGGATGCGTTGAAGGCTTATCAGATCGAGCCGGTGGAGCTGCTGCGCAGCAGCCTCTCCACGCGCCAAACCGCCGACATTTTGGCCGCTATCTTGCAGCATCTGGCAGAACCCAATGTACGCCGTCACCTGGTTGAAGTCTACCGAAAGATCAGCGCTTTTGAGGATGACCCGGAAAAGGAAACCATTGTCCCCAAAGTGACGCAGATCCTGCGGGATTGCCCTTACCCCGAGCAGTTGCTATGGCCGTTGAACCGTGAAGCCTGGTTGGAGCTGTTGCCTGAGCAGGATGGCCCGGTGGTGGAGGAAATGGACGCCTTCTGCGCCATGATCCGCAAATGGCACAAAGCCGCCCTGCTGCCGGTGGATCAACTCATCCTGACCATCTCGCAGAACCTGTTCCGCCATCCCATCGATCTGGCTTTGGGTCACAAACTGGCCATTCTGATGTCGACGGCGGCCGGAAATCACCCGGAGTGGGCGCTGCCGCAGTTTTCGCACGAGCTGCAGGAAATCGCCAGCAACCGCAGAAAGTTCGTGGGCTTCAGTACCGAAGATGTGGGTTTCGATCCGGCCCTGCATAAAGGCAAAGTGGTGGTCAGTACCATCCACAAAGCGAAAGGCTTGGAGTGGGATCGCATTTATCTCTTATCGGTCAACCAGTATGATTTCCCTTTCGGCATGCCGGGCGACCAGTACATTGGCGAGAAATGGTTTGTCCGCGGGCATATGAACCTGCAGGAAGAAACGCTGGACAAACTGACCGCCCTGATCGATCAGGATCGGGGCAGCCTGTACATGGAAGAAGGCGAAGCCACCCTGGCTGCTCGAACCGGCTATGCCCAGGAAAGGCTGAGATTGTTCTTCGTCGGCATCACCCGCGCCAGGTCAGAGCTCGTCATTACATGGAATACCGGAAAATCGGGTGACAATCAACCATCGTTACCTCTGATGGAACTCATTCGCTTCTGGCAGCAAAGGCAAACCCATAATGAGTAACTTTTCTTTTTCACAAAGCAGTTTGCAGGATTTTGTTGATTGTCCCAGAAGGTTTGAGCTCCGTTATCTTCAAAAGGTTCGCTGGCCGGGGTACATCAAAGACCAACCGGCAGATCTGCGCAGATCAATGGAACTGGGCAACCAGTTCCACTTATTTTGCCAGCAAGTCTTTTCCGGCGTACCCGAGATTTTGATCCGGCAGTCTATTCACGACCCGGCTCTGCAGGAATGGTGGGAAAACTTCAGTGTCTGGCGCAATGATTGGTTGAAAGATGGACAGTTCTTTCCGGAAATCACCCTGCACACGCACATCGCCGGGCAGAGGGTACTGGCAAAATATGACCTAATTGCTTTACAGAGTTCAGGCCTCCAAATCTATGACTGGAAAACATCCCCCGCCCGAACGCCGCGTTTATGGTTGAGGCAAAAAATACAGACAATCCTGTATCCACTGCTGTTGTGTCTGGCGGGGCAGAATATCTCATCCGGACTGGCCGCTCCGGCTCCGGAGAGCGTCATGATGACGTACTGGTTTGCCAATCACCCTTCCGATCCCGAGATCCTGCCGTACTCTTCCATCCAGTATGAGGATGACCTGCAGTACATCACCAACCTGATCACTCGCATCAAAGACACACTGCCGGGCGAATTCTATATGACCGACGATGGAAAAACCTGCCGGTACTGCACCTACTGCTCGCTGTGTGAGCGACCGGTTCAGATGGCAGACATCGTCCCGGATGCAGAACTGTCTTTTGAATCGGCGCTGGAGGCTTTGGCAGCCGCATTTGAAACCCAATTGGAAGAGTCGGCCCCGGTATGGTAACACCGCAGCCGCCTGAATGGGATCTGCCTGACCCTGTGCAGATTGACAAAGAGCTTCTATCTGCCTTTTCCGATAACCCGGTTATCGCGGAAGTGTTGCACCGGCGTGGCTATTCGACGTTGAGCGACGCTCAGGCATTTTTGGATGATGCGAACCGCCCACCGGCTGATCCGTTTGATTTCCCTCAAATGCAGGAGGCGGTAGATCTGCTCCTGAGGCATATCCACACCGGCAGCCGGATTGCCATCTGCGGTGATTATGACACCGATGGTCTGACGGCCACAGCCATCCTGTATGAAGGGCTGAGCGTCCTCTCCCCGAACGTGCAGTTTTTTATCCCGGATCGGAACAGATCTTCTCATGGAATCACCACCGAAACAGTTCAGGAACTGCATGCCCTGGGCATTGCCATCATGATCACCTGCGATACCGGTGTGAGCGAAAACAAAGCCCTTACCCTCGCGCGTACTCTGGGTCTGGACGTCATCATCACCGATCACCATACCCCGCCAGAAACCCCCGCGCCGGCTAATGCCACCATCAACCCGGTAGATTTGCCGGAAGACCATCCCATGGCCACCTTGAGCGGAGCGGGGGTGGCAGGCGAATTTCTGCGCGCGGTATACCGCATGTTAGGAATGGAAGAACGATGGGCTGAATTTTTTGATCTGGCCGCCATTGGTTTGGTGAGTGATCTGGTGCCCCTGACCGGAGAGACGCGCTGGCTGGTTCAACGCGGGATCAAATCGCTTCGCACAGGTCAGCGGCCAGGTCTGACAGAGCTGTTGGGTTGCGCTAACGTCCTCCCGGAGCAGGTGACCGAGCAAACCATTTCGCATCTGATTGCTCCGCGCATCAATTCACTCAGCCTGATGTACGATGGCGGTCTGGTGATTGATTTACTCACCACGCGGGATGCGCAGCGCGCTCAAACACTGGCCCCATTGGCAGAGCAAGCCAACACCAGCCGCAAGCAGCTCACCGATACGATTCTGATGGCGGCTGAAGCGGCCATCGCAAACGACCGCAGCGTGTTGGATAAACCTTTGCTGTATCTCGAAAACAGCCAGTGGCATTACAGCGTTCTCGGTCTGGTCGCCAACCAGATGGCGGACCGCTATAAGCGACCAACGGTCATTGTTTCGTCGTTCGATGCGGTCACCGCGCGCGGATCCGCCCGTTCAGTGCCCGGCATGGATATCACTATGCTAATTTCCGCCAACGCCGATTTGTTGGACCGCTACGGCGGTCACGCTATGGCTGCCGGTTTCTCCATCCGAAAAGAACGCCTGCCTGATTTCCGCCGTGCGCTGATGGCTTCCGCGAGTCAGTATCTTCAGCAAAATATACCTGAGGTGGAGCGCATCACAGCCGATGCGGTGCTGCCATTGTGGGAGTTGAGCCGGCCCGGTTTGGTGGAGCTGCTGCAGCAGTTCAGGCCATTTGGGCCGCAAAACCCGCCTTTACAGTTTCTGGCTGAGAACCTTTACCTGTTGGAGAGCGTGCCGATTGGCAGAAACCAGAATCACCGCCGCATTTCATGTTCGACTCAGAAGCTATCCAGGCACTCTATTGTGTGGTGGAACAGCGTAGATTTGCCCCTGCCCCCCGAGCAATTTGACCTGATCTATCAGGTGAGTGTCTCACGCGTGAGCGCCTCACGCGCAGATCGCCCGGCGGATTTTCAAATTCAACTGATAGCCGTCCGAGCGCATGATTCGGGCGACGCCGCCCAGCTCACCAGAAGCCCCCGTTTTGAAGTGGTCGATTGGCGGGATGCAGCCGAGTCAATGCAGGAAATCCGGCAAAGGTTAGCCGGTCGCCCATGCACAATATTTGCAGAGGGAATCGAAACACCTCATGCAGAATTATCGGTCAGCAACCGTTTTGAGGTTGATCGATGCGATACGCTGGCGCTGCTGAC
Organism: Anaerolineaceae bacterium; assembly: GCA_036825755.1. Classification (GTDB taxonomy): domain Bacteria; phylum Chloroflexota; class Anaerolineae; order Anaerolineales; family Anaerolineaceae; genus JAJFTV01. The sequence continues at coordinate 86,755 of DAISXR010000001.1, read as the reverse complement.
ATACCCGGCTGGTTATGAGGTATTGCGCGATCTCCTGAAAAAGGCCGCTCCTCAGAATTTGATTGTGATCGGGATGCCGACTGCGTTGGATCAAAAAACCACCTTGATGCAGCGCATCACTGAAACCATTCTGGCCTCATTTCGATCCGGCAGCGGACGCGTGAATATACAATCTTTGGCAGCCAGAACCGGTCAGCCGGAACGCACCATCCGCCTGGCGATTGATTGGCTGGTCAAAAAGACCACCCTGCGCGTGATCGAAAAAACCGGCCCTGAAATCATTCTGGACCGGTCGGGAAATCCCTCAGAGGATGAGCATCAGGCCTTGGATGACCTGGAGAGAGCACTGGAAGAGACCCTGGCATTCAAGCGTTTCTTCCAAAAAGCCGATTTGAAGACTCTGGTTCTCAACCTGGAGTTGGATACGCAATAAACGTCGGTTAGCTCTTCTCAGCCGGCTTTTTGGTAAACAGCCAGGCCGTTGCCCATAAAAAAGCGATCGCAGAGACCAGTGCCGGACCGTAATGAACCGGGCCTGCCGTCCACATGGTGAGCTGCAGATATTCAGCCGTGTAGTGCCCGGCCCAAAAACCCATAAAACCTGCGACCATATAGAGGAAAATATAGAAAGGCCCGCCGCCTTTCCATAAGTGGAAAAGTGTGCCGGTAAATACTGCCACCAGTGAACCAAAAAGAAAAGCCGGTATGGTCATCGATACCTCATCGAGCGTCTGCCAGGGTTTCGCTTGAGATAATCCCTCCCCCCACAAGGGTATCCCCGTCATACAACACCGCAAATTGTCCGGGGGTCACATCCCGCAGGAATTCTTCCGTCTCCACCAGAATGCGTCCCTCATCCATCACCGTTACCATGGCCTGGCGCGGCCTGGCCTGGTAACGAATCTTAACCTGTGCAGAAAACGTGCCGTCTGGCGCGTGACCGATGATCCAGTTGAGCTGTTCTACCCAAAAGCGCTTTGTGCCCAATTCATCTTCATAACCCACTACCAGCAAATTTCGCTGAGGATCCTTTTTCAGCACAAACAGCGGTTTCTCGCGGAAAATGCCCAGTCCTTTCCGCTGGCCAATGGTGTAATTGGCCAGTCCGTTATGCTGACCCAATACCGTTCCAGCGGAATCAACAATATCGCCCGGCTGAAATGATTCTGGTTCCAGCGAAACCATGATCTCACGGTAATCGGTGCCTTCCAGAAAACATAAATCCTGGCTCTCAGGGCGGTTGACAGCTTCGATATGATTTTCGCGTGCAATCTGCCGAACCTGATCTTTGGTCAGGTCCGCCAGCGGAAACAAGGTTCGTGCCAGAATGGGCTGAGTCAGATGGCTCAGAAAGTAGGTTTGATCCTTCTTGATATCAGACGGCTGCGTGATTCGTACACCCTCTGCATCGCGAACCAACCTCACATAGTGACCGGTCGCGATCCAGGCTGCACCCAGCTCATCTGCTCTTCTTAACAGGCTGGCAAACTTGATCTCGCGATTGCAAACCGTACAGGGGTTGGGGGTCAGCCCGCTGGTGTATGCCTGCCTGAAATAACCGATAACCTTCTCGAAAAACATCTCTCGTGTATCGGCCATCTTCAATGAGACACCAATCGCATCGGCTACCCGCCGCGTGCTGTCAAATAATTCCTGCTCCTTTTCGGAAAGTTGATCCTTTTGATCAGAGCGCCAGGTGCGCAGCATCACCCCATGTACGCGGTACCCGGCCTGTTTCAGTAAAAAGGCCGCCACTGAGCTGTCCACTCCCCCGCTCATCCCCAGGACGACCAGTCTGTCATCCATTATCTGTCACCCTCCTGCAGCCAGGAACGGTAACCCATTAAAAATGACTTCCCGTCCATGGCCTTTTTCCCGGCCGGCTGCACCTCACTGAAAACCAGGTACCCACCATGTGCGCCGACAGCCGGGTTCTTATCAATCACCACCCGTTTTCCAGGGTTGGCCTGTTGATCTTCCACCACGTATACCCGGATGATTTTCAGATTACCATTCAAAATCGGCAGAAAACAACCCGGCCAGGGATGGTAAGCCCTCACCTGGCGCTCCAGTTGATCGACCGGCTGTGTGAAATCCAGCGCGCCGTCCTCTTTTTTCAAAAGGGGCGCATA
>DAISXR010000001.1:82710-84523 GCA_036825755.1 Anaerolineaceae bacterium | reverse complement strand
CAGTATGGCCGCCTGGATGGGCGAGGCGCCTCGCCAGCGTGGTAGCAGGGAGGCATGTACATTAATACAGCCAAAATCAGGCAAATCCAGCAGTTCACGGCGTAATAACTTACCGAATGCCGCCACGACGATGACGTCCGGCTTCCACTGCTTGATTTGCTCCAGCGCCTCTACGTTGCCTTTCAACTTTACAGGCTGGATCACCGGCAAATTCAGTGCCAGGGCAGCTTCTTTTACCGGGCACGGGGTTAGTTCACGACCGCGGCCAGCCGGCTTATCGGGCTGTGTGACCACCCCCTTAACTGTAAAATGCTGTGCAAGCGACTGCAGCACCGGTACGGCAAAATCGGGGGAACCCATAAACACAACTGAAAAGTTTTTCATTTCACGCAGATTCTAGATATTCATTTGTTGACGACGGCTATATTGTCTCATATAATAATGTGAGTAGATTAACGGGTTTCAAGATTATCAGCGGTTTATCTTATCACAAATCCAAGGAGGATTTTATGACAGACCAATATGTAGCACCCGGTGATGTAACCAGTGACGACAAGCTATGGGCTGCCCTGGCGTATGTTTTTTCACCCATCGTTCCTGTCATCATCCTGTTGATGGAAGACAAGAAATCCAGGCCTTTCATCAAAGCCCATAATATGCAGGCGTTGATTCTCGGTCTTGTGCTGTGGGTTATCAATGTGGTGTTGAGTTTTGTCTTCGTTGGCATTTGCACCAGCGGTCTGACGCTCATCCTCATGATCTATTACGGCTACACCGCCTATCAGGGTAAATACATAAATGTTCCAGTCATCTCCGATCTGGTCAAGAAACAGGGCTGGGAATAATCCGGGTATCGCTTTTCCGGCATTTATCAGTAACGGTATATCAATCTATTCAGCACCCCACCATGCGTAGGGTGCTTTTTCTTCATTCCATTTTCCCTTTGTTTTTCCTCAACCAAATTGAAAATCCTGCGTATATAGTAATAGACTGCCAGACGATTTCAACGTCTCATCCGCATCCAGTCGACCCCGCGGAAATTTGTGGCAGTATAATGTGAATGGAGAAATTGTATGGAAACACCGAATTACACCCCGTCCGGCTCACCGGTAGTCCAACCTTTATCACCTCAGGATGAAAAAACATGGGCCATGCTGGCTCATTTGAGCACACTGCTCAACCTGGTGACGGGATTCCTTGGGTTGCTCGCTGCCATAATCATCTACTTTGTGTTTCGTGATCGCTCAAAATACGTCGCGTACCAGTCGCTGCAATCGTTTCTCATGCAATTGCTCGGCTGGGTGGTGGCCGGAACGGTGGTCGGAGCGGTTTGGGCTATCACCGGCGTGCTCTCGGCGATCATTGTAGGCTTGTGCCTGATTCCGTTTGCCATATTGTTCAGTTTTATCCCGCTGGCTACCATTGTCTACGGTATCATTGGCGGCATCAAATGCAACAACGGCGAAGATTTCCGTTACTGGTTGATCGGTGATTGGGTGCGCAGTACGTATCGTTCCTGATATTGAGGTTGGAGGCAGGAGATCCTTATGGAATTGATTTTATCGACCATCGCTGCCGGGGGTCTGGTTGGTGCTGCCAACCAGTACCTCTGCTTATTGATCGTCTCACTGGCAGCCCGGTTTCACGTCATTACCCTGTCCGATCCCACTGCTTTTCTAGCCAGCAACTGGTTTATCGGGATCACAGCCTTTTTATGGCTGATCACTCTTGCTCCGGCATACTCCTCACTCCTGACGCCCGGAATCAGCAACGCGATTAACGCGGTCTCCAACTTTATCAGCGGCTTTCTGGT
>DAISXR010000001.1:36287-82610 GCA_036825755.1 Anaerolineaceae bacterium | reverse complement strand
CCGGAATCAGCAACGCGATTAACGCGGTCTCCAACTTTATCAGCGGCTTTCTGGTACCGGTCACCTCTGCCATCATCTCCCTGGCCGCCATCGGGGTGATTGTCAACCTCAATCCGGATCTGCGTTTAATGCTGGAAACCTTCAAGGTACTCAACCAGAGCGGTGATATCGGCCCCACCAGCTATGTGATTGCTGCGGGCGGAGCCGTATCGGCGACAGCGCTGACCGGCTTGCGGGCGCTTGCCAAACCGGCCATCAGCGCCTCCACCGGTACCAGCGGAACCTTGTCAGCACCCATTTACGCCACACTGGAAAATGTGTTCTCGGTGGTGATGATGAGTCTGGCTTACATCCTTGCCAGAACAGATCCCTGGCTGCTGGTGGCCATCTTCGCCATCACCGCGGCTCTGATCATCGGCATGGTGGTGTATGCCGTGGCGCAGGTGCGTCGGCTGAAGCTGGGTATCGGCAGGGTGCTCAATTTGGCCCAAAGCAATCCGCGCGCGGGTCTCTCGGTGGTTGTGGAATGCTTTGTGTGGGGAATCGGTTGGCTCACCTGGCAGCAATGGGGCCGCGGTGTTTTAATGCTGTTTTTCCTCGCATTGTGGGCAGTTGTGTTCTTTATCGTTCAACCCATGTTTGTGACCTTGTTTGCTTTTTTCCCCATTCTGCTGCCGTTGGTCGGTTTTTTGTCCATTCTGGTGCTATTGATTGTTTACCTCAGCATCGGATTGCGTTCAGCATCCCGCCTGATGACCTTTATCGAAGCAAAATTGGTTACTGCGCAGCCGGCGACTGCGCAGTAACCTGAAGTTTTATTCGGTCGGATAACCGGCCTGTTGCCAGGATGCGTAACCGCCTTCAATTGGATTCACACGCTCAAAACCATTGTTCAAAAGGATCAGCGCAGCACGTGCGCTGGATTCTTCGTTCGGTCAGGTACAGTATGTGATGATCCAATCCTGTTTGTTTAGCGTGCCCAGTTTTGATTCAAGCTCTGCTACCGGAATGCTAATTGCACCCGGAATATGCGACTCCGCGAAGGCATCGGCTACCCGCACATCCAGAAATACCGCAGATTGTTGATCAAACGCCTGTTTCGCCTCAGCCGGGCTTACCCTTGCAATGGTATCCTGATCGGTGATTGGACGATTATCAAAAAATGCCAGATAAGCAACAATTGCGATAACCATAAGAACCGCCGCCCCAATGATGATCAGGGGGACAGCGGTTTTTTGTTTTATAAAGCGGTTCTTTGTCGTTTTTCGTTGATTCCTCATGATTCCCCTAATGAAAGTGTTGTGATTGGATCAATGGTACATAATCCAGCTAAAAAGAGCATGAGGAAAGCAGGAAAATACGGTACAATCTGGAAAAATATACAGGAGTCACGATGACAGACGAAAAGCGAATTATCGTGTATGCAACAGCCTGGTGCCCGGATTGCCTCCGGGCTCGCAGAGTATTGGATGAAAATAAAGTTCAGTATCAGTTTGTGGATATTGATAAAGATACCAAAGCAAAAGAATACGTGATGTCGGTCAATCACGGAAATCGAAGCGTTCCGACCATCGTCTTCCCGGATGGAAGCATCCTGGTGGAACCTTCGAGCAGTATTCTAACAGCAAAATTGAGGGATTCAGGCCTGGTCTGATCATTTCAGGAGGCTCTGACAAATCCACTGCTCTGGCGAACCCTGAACAGTCTTCTGATCAGCCAGAACAAAAACACACCGCCAAACAGACCGAATGATGTGATCAGGTAAACCTTCGCCAGTGACTTTTCTCTTGTTTGCGGGAACTGGCGGCTGTGAAGCTGGGAATTCAAATCGCTGACAAACCTGGGGTCAGGTGCAACCGGCCCCAGCGTACGTGCCAGTGACTGTTCCAGTTCATCCAGTTTGCTCGTATACGACTCGCTCACAATCATACTTGTTATTCCTTAATGAATTAATCAAGGTGCAGTTTTTTGATTTTCACTCGTAACGATATGAGGGTGCGGTGATACAGGCTTTTCACTGCGCCCTCACTTTTGTTCATGATTTCACCGATCTCTGCATTGGATAACCGGTCAACAAACTTGAGGATCACAAGCTGCTGGCGTTCAGCGGGCAGTTTTCGGATTGCTTTAAGCAGCAGTTCGGTCTCCTGGCTCTGTACCAGTGAATTTTCCGGGTGATCCTCCGGGTGATGCAGGCTTTGATGATCTTCAATAGAGACTTCTTTGTTACGGCTGTTATCTCGGTGCCAGTTAGCTACCAGATTGTGAGCGATCCGGTACAGCCAGGCTGAAAAAGGCAGACCTTTATCTTCGTACGTACCAATATGTGCGAGTGCTCTCTGGAAGACTTTGGCGGTTAAATCTTCAGCATCAAACGAGCTGCCCGTGCGGTAATACACATAGTTATAGATCCTGCCCACGTATTCCTGGTACAGTTGACTGAAGGCATCCAGATCACCCCGGATGGCTTGAGTGAGGATTTCATCTTCCGGTAAAGTATCTGACATTTTAGAAGCCTGGTTGCCCAAACTGATAATGATAACCCTGACGTGTTCCTTCAGTTGCTATTCCATCCATCCTTGATCTCTTTCATTCGAAAAACTGAAAATCAGTCTTGCGAAGCCGGGTGTCTTTGTCAAGTTCAGATTGTATCATCTTTCACTTGACCCTCCCCTTTGTGGAGATTAGAATAGTAATTGGAATGAACTCCATTTTTCCATTTCAAATAAGGCATTATTGCCTGTCAATATCTCTGCATTTTTCAAGGAGTTACTCATGAAGGATTTTTTGGTACGCGGTACGTTATCAGAAATTGATCCCGAATTGGAGAAGTTGACGAAACTTGAAGCAGAACGTCAATTTCGCAAATTAATCCTCATCCCCAGCGAGAGCACAGCACCGGCTGCTGTGCGAGAATCGATGGGCTCCATCTTTCAGAACCTGTACGCCGAAGGTTACCCTGATGAAGAAACCCGTCTGTTTTCAGAAGAAGAAATTTTAGATTACACTACCCAGTTAGGAAATTTTCGCCGGTATGCTGATCCTCGATATTACAAAGGGATGGATTATGTCAACCTGGTGGAAGAACTCGCACGTCGTCGGGCTGCTGAGGCATTTGCCACCCCCGCCGTACCAGCCGAAAAAATCTTCGTCAATGTCCAGCCGCTCTCCGGAGCTCCGGCCAACAACGCTGTTTACACTGCTCTGATCAAACCCGGTGATACCATTCTGGGCATGAATCTGCTGCACGGCGGTCACCTTTCCCATGGTTCCTCGGTCAACCGCTCCGGCATGCTTTTCAATGTGGTGCATTACAACGTGGATCCTGAGACGGAAAAGATTGATTATGACAAGGTTCAGGCATTGGCGCTTGAGCATAAACCAAAAATCCTGATTGCCGGTTACTCCTCTTATCCCTGGATCCCTGACTGGAAACGCTATCGCGAGATCGCGGATTCGGTCGGCGCTTACCTGATGGCCGATATTTCACACATCGCCGGTCTGGTGGCTGGCGGTGCGGTTCCTTCACCGGTTGGATATGCGCACGTCATTACCTTTACCACGCATAAAACCTTGTGCGGCCCGCGCGGTGCCGTCATCCTGAGCCAGACCCAGGCCATTTCGAAGAAAATCGACAAGGGCGTCTTCCCGGGCGAACAGGGCGGACCTCATGTACATATTTTTGCGGCTTTGGCGACCACCTTCAAAATTGCACAGACGCCGGCTTTCAAAGAACTGCAGGCTCAAATAGTCAAAAACGCGGTGGCGTTGACTAACCGGCTGCAGGAACGCGGTTTACGCATTCCGTTTGGCGGTACGAACAGTCATTTGGGCAACCTGGATTGCCGTACGATTAAGGGCGAGAATGGCGTCACCCTTTCAGGTGACCTGGGTGCTCGCATCCTCGATATCGCCGGGATCGTTTGTAATCGCAACACCATCCCGGGTGATAAAACCGCCCTGTACGCCTCTGGCATCCGCTATGGTACCCCCTGGATCACCCAGCGCGGGTTCAAAGAAGCCGAGACCCAAAAAGTGGCCGATATCATGGCCGATGTGCTGCTCGCCATCAAACCCTACTCTGTGGTCACCCGAAAAGGCGACGCCAGCCGCGCGAAAATCGACTTTGATGTGCTTGAAAATGCCAAGCTGCGTGTTCGTGAACTGGCCGAATCAGCCGGCTTTGACGGCGAAAAGACTCGTACCGGATATCCGCACTTCTTCTACATTGATGATGTTCCCCAGCAGAAGAGCGGTCGCGTGGCGTATGATCTGAAGGGTGACAACATCCGCAGCATTGTCAACTATGCCTTCACATCCAACGTAGAAGCACTCAAACCGGGCCAGAGCCAAAAGACCAGTCTGGTCACCAGCAAAGGCTCCATCGATGCCATTCTTACCTGTGTGGATCCGTACCACTTCAAGGTGAGCGTGGCCCAGGAACAGGCCAGTCTGGCTGCCGCCTGGCTGCGTGATTTGTCTGATGGTTACACCACCTTCGACCCGGATCTGGTTCGCCGTATTCCCGGACCCTTCGAGGTCAGTGAAACCACTGCTGCTCCCTTCACCGCGATCGATACGGAGACCATCTCTTCCACCAAGCCTTATTACATCGGGCTGCAGGAAGGGAAAGGCGAAGCACTCCCGAAATTCCAGTGGGTGGAACCTGAAAATCCCCCATTAAAGCGCACTCCCCTGTACGAAGAACACAAAAAACTGGGCGCCAAGATCATCCCGTTTGCCGGTTGGGAAATGCCCGTCTGGTATACCTCAGTTTTGGAAGAGCATCTGGCCACCCGCCAGGCTGCCGGTTTGTTTGATGTATCGCACATGGCCGTATACCAGGCCGAAGGTCCGGATGCCTGCGTCTTCCTCGACAGTGTGTGCGGCAATGACATCGGCGCGTTGAAGGTAGGTGAATCGCTGTACACGCACCTGCTTGACACCGATGCCAATGTGATCGATGATCTGCTGATCTACCGCCGCGGTGATGAGAAATACCTGGTTGTGGTCAACGCATCCAACGACGACAAAGACTGGACCTGGCTCAACGCCGTTCGCGAGGGCAAGGTGATGGTGGATCCCGCCCGCCCGTATGCGCTTGCATTTGGTCGCAACGTCAATCTGCGCAATTTGAAAGATCGCGCTGCCGGTGATGAGATGCGCGTGGATATAGCCCTCCAGGGTCGCAAATCACGCGATATCCTGTTGGCACTGGGTGTAGATGCCGAGAACAAAGCCCGCATCATGGCTCTGCAGCGCACGCAGCTTTGCGAGGCCGTGGTTGGTGGGTTGGATCTGGTTGTTTCCAGAACCGGCTACACCGGTGAAAATATGGCCTTCGAGTTGTTCGTCCACCCTGACAAAGCCGTTGAGCTGTGGACCCGTTTGCTGCAGGTCGGCGGTCCGATGGGCCTCAAACCGATTGGCCTGGGCGCGCGAGATTCGTTGCGCACCGAGTTTGGCCTGCCCCTGTACGGCGACGAAATGGGCGGTCTCTTCAACCTGGGTGTTTCCGAAGCCGGATTTGGTTTCTATGTCAAAACTTACAAACCCTGGTTTGTCGGACGCGAAGCTTACATGAAACGTGAGGCTGCCCAGAAGGGTATTGTGGTTCGCTTCCGCTTTGATGAAAAACGCACCCGCATGGCTCACCATGGCAACCCCATTGCCGACGCCAAAGGCAAAGTGATTGGCAAAGTAACCAGTTGCGCCATCGACAGTGAAGGATACCTCACCGGCCAGGCCTACGTGGATGAAAAATATGCCGAAGAAGGAACCGAACTGTTTATTTACCAATCCGCATCCGATAAACCCGATAAAGCCGCTGCCACGCTTGAAATCGGCGACAAAGTGACGCTGCCCTCTTCTGCCAAAGTGGTCAGTCGTTTTGCGAAGTTGAAATAGTTATGAAACGGCGAGCCTATCCTATGGGCCCGCCGTCAATCAAAAAAAGCTTTTTACAAATATGATTAAGGAGAAAAAAATGCAGTCATTGTGGGAAAGCAGATATGCACAACGAATGAATGGGATGAAAAGCTCGGCGATCCGCGAATTGCTTAAAGTTGTCGCGCAACCGGGTATGATCTCATTCGGCGGCGGTTATCCAGCCCCTGAAGTATTCCCCGTCAAACAATTTTCCGAGGCCTGTGAACGCGTTCTGAGCGATCCTGCCAAGGCGAAAATGGCCATGCAGTATGGCCCCTCGGAAGGTTTTTTGCCTCTTCGTGAGATGATTGCCCGTCATACCAACCGGTTTGGCATTAACATCACGGCTGATAACGTGCTCATTACCTCAGGTTCACAGCAGGCTCTCGATATGCTGGGTAAGGTGTTCGTCAACCCCGGTGACCATATCCTGGTTGAATCCCCCACCTATCTGGGTGCGCTGCAGGCCTGGAATGCCTATCAGGCTGAGTACATCACCGTTGGATCCGATGAAAACGGCATCAAGGTGGATGAGATGGAAGAAGCGTTGCGCAGAGGCCCCAAGTTCATGTATCTGCTGCCCAACTTCCAGAACCCCACCGGCGTGACCATCCCATTGGAAAACCGCAGAAAAATCGTCGAACTGGCTGACAGATACGGTGTGCCGATTGTGGAAGATGATCCCTACGGGCAACTGCGCTACGAAGGCGATCATATTCCTCCCATCAGCGTACTGGATGATATCATCCGCCGCGAACAGGGCAACTCCAACACCGGAAATGCCATCTACATGAGCACCTTCTCCAAGACTCTGGCTCCTGGCATCCGGCTGGCCTGGATCATCGCCCCCACCAGTGTGATCACTCGCCTGGTGCAGGCCAAACAGGGCATGGATCTGAATACATCCACGTTCAACCAGTATGTTGCCTACGAAGTGGCTTCAGGCGGCTTCCTGGACGAACATATCAAGTTGATCCGCAAGATCTACCACGAGCGGCGCGACGTGATGCTGGATTCCCTCTCCGAGCACATGCCGGCTGGCGTAAAATGGACCCATCCCGAAGGCGGTCTGTTCCTGTGGGTTACCCTGCCGGAAGGTTGCAATTCCGGTGAGGTCCTCAAAAAAGCCATTGAAGAGAAGGTCGCTTTTGTATCCGGTGAATCCTTCCACCCGCACGGCGGCGGTGAAAATACCATGCGGTTGAACTTCTCATTCCAGAACCCTGAAACCATCAACGAGGGTATCTCTCGCCTGGGTAAAGTGGTTCGCCAGATGCTGAAGTAGTTTTTCAATAAAAGTAATAAAACAGGCCGGGTTTATTCGATACCGGCCTGTTCTTGTTTATATCCAGACTTGTTATTTCATCTTCCAGATCTTGAAATCCTTGAGGATCGATCCGCCGATAAATTCCCGCAGCAGCGAATTATCCGGGATCAAATCCACGTTCAGAGGCAGAAACCACTCAAGCAGTGAAAGCAGGCGCTTGGCTTCTATGTATTCCGGGGTTCCATACGGCACCTGACGCAATACCGGCTCCGCCAGAGGCCGCAAGGCCGATAATTCATACGCCATGGCAGAGTTAAAAATCTCGTTTGAGTTCTCCTGATATGGAAAGATATACTTTCGTTCCCCCCGGCGGACGGAATCCCAGCGTTTGATCGTCTGTGAGGCCGTGTAGCCCCTTTCGCGTGAATCTCGTACAATTCTGCGGATCAGACGCGTATCGGTTGTTGAGATGCGGTTGTAGCGATCCAGGTTCAGTTGGGTAAGGCAGGAGACGTATAATTTGTGGGTTTGTTCACCCGGAAATCCTTCCAACAAACGGGGATTGAGACCATGAATCCCCTCCAGAATGATGATCTGGTTTTTATTCAACCTTATCGTATCTCCGGGCTCGCTGATGCCCAGCGGAAAGTTGTATCGCGGCAAGCGCACTTCTTTTCCGGCAATCAGATCCCCCAGGCAACTGTTCAGAAGATCGGTATTGACGGCATCAATGGACTCAAAGTCAAACTCTCCAAATTCATCGCGCGGGGTGTCTTCACGGTTCACAAAGAAATTATCCAGTTCAACCGGGTAAGGGTCGGCACCCTGGGCCAGCAGTTGGATGGAAAGCCGCTTTGAAAAGGTGGTCTTGCCTGATGAGGAGGGGCCGGCGATCAGGATGACGCGGACCTGTCCTTGCTTTTTGATGATCTGCGACGCAATTTCACCGATTTTCTGTTCATGCAGCGCCTCGGAAATTAAGATAACCTCATGGATTTTGTTATCCCGGATCGCGTCATCCAGCGCCCCAACATCCGGTATCCCCATCCGGTCAAGCCACTCGCCGTACTGCCTGAAACTTCTCACCAGGGCAGGTGATTCCGGCAGCGGCGGCAATTCATCCGGGCGGGAGCGCCGTGGAAAACGCAGCACAAAGCCCTGCCCAAGTCGCTTGAGGTCAAACCAGCGCAGATAGCGTGTCGACGGTACCATATACCCGTGATGGTAGTCCTGGTGATCGCCCAGTTTATACAGAATCAGCCAGGGCTTGGTGCGGTATTTTAGCAGGCGAATCTTGTCGGTCTGCTCTTTCTTCTGGAAATATTCCATCGCGTAATCCAGGGTCACCTGTTGTCGTTCAAAGGGCAGATCCTGTTTCACCAGCTCACGCATTCTTGTTTCAAGTGTTTCAAGTTCGGCGGTGGTGAGCGGGTCATGTTCGGTCACCTCGCAATAAAAACCACCCGATGAAACAGAATGGTCCACAGTCAGTTTGACATTGGGGAAGGTGTCTTCAAAAGCGGCTTCCAGCAAAAAGGTGACCGAGCGGCGGTAGATACGCGCACCGTCTGCACTGACGATATCCACCGGCTGCACTTTGGCGTCCATCGTCACCGGGTATGTCAGTTCTCGCAGCTCTGAGTTGACGATACCTCCCACGATGGCTGTCTTGTGCCAATCGGGCATCGCCTTAAAAAATTGTTCCAGGGTGCTGTTACGCGGCCCCGAATAAACCCTGCCGTCAGGCAGTTGAATTTCGACTTCAGGGTCCAATCTGGTTTCATGAATGGTCATTGATGATCCTGTTTAAAAATGAAAAAACGAATGGGAAAACCTGACAGATTTTTCCACACACAGTCCGGCACTGGTTTATTCGGCTGCTCCTGTTTCGACAAACACGACATCATCGAAACCAAGCGCGTCGATAAGATTCTCCAAAAAGGATTCTGCGTTGATCTGGGCCTGATCCAGAATACCATCTTCCATGGCTGCCTTGAGGATTTCATCTTCTGCTGCTTGCCTGGCGCGTGTTTCCAGATCCTGATCACCGGCTGTAAGAATACCCTGTACGCGATCATAAACGTAGGATTGATCATTATCCAATGTGGTGACAAACACCTCGGCAGCCGGCAGACGGATAAACAGGTTTTCACCTTCCATCCACAGATCGTCTTCGGTTAATTTGCTCAAGTCGATGCCTGCCACAACAATGCCATGCGCCACAAAAAGGATCCGGTCTCCAAACAAAAACGAAAAATTCTCCTGCCCAATTTCGGCGGTGATCACCTTTTCGACCGAATACTGGATCGTTTCAAGTCTTGCCAGCGCCTGGACATCATGGATAATCGTCACGGGATCGGGAATGATGGTGGGAGTAGGATGCAGTACCTGGGCAACCTGGGTGCGGATATCAGCGTTCACAGCTTCCACAGGAGCCAGAATGCGATAGGTCGATTGCTGTACCAGGTTGAACATGCTGATCATTAATACAATCACAGCCACCACCAGCACAGCCAGTATCCCCCCTATTATCCAGAAAAATCGATTCCGTTGCTCCATTTCTCTCTCTTCTCCCCATAATAAAAATCTCACCAAGTAACAAATTCTGCAGTGTTAATTATATGCAGGTTTTCCGCTTCAAACGATGCAGAACTGCAGATGTCTGAATCGAGCATGGTAAAATTCAAATTGTGTTGAATAAAACCATAAAGGTGATCTGGCGTATGCTCGTCACACTCATCATTTCTGCTGCCATCGTGGCTGCCCTGTCGCGCATCGTTTCCGAGATCTACAGCCTGCGGCGCATTTATTCGGTTCAAAACGCCCCGGAAGCTCCGGTGGGCATCGTGTTTGGGGCCGGCCTCAACAAGGATGGAACCGTCACCAAAGTACTTCAGCACCGTGTGGAAGCGGCCGTTAGGCTCTATCATGATGGAAAGATTCAGAAGATTCTGATGAGTGGCGATAACCGCTTTGTCGATTACAACGAGCCGCGCGCCATGTATAATTTCGCTGTGGAGATGGGCGTTCCGCCGGAAGACATTGTGCTGGATTATGCCGGCCGCCGTACCTACGATACCTGTTATCGCGCCCGTGATATCTTCCAGGTTCAAATGGCGATCCTGGTCACCCAGCGGTTTCATCTCCCGCGCGCCCTGTTTTTGTGCAAGGTGATGGGCCTGGATGCGTATGGCGTCAACGCCGATCAACTGCCCTATACCCTTGAATCACAGATCGTCTGGAATATTCGAGAAATACCCGCCACTCTGGTGGCGTTCTGGGAAGCACTGGTCACCCACCCTGAACCGGTTTTAGGAAAGGTAGAACCCATTTTCCCTCAGAGCAACACCCGGGTTCAATAAACACATCAAAATGCATTTTGGAGAAAAATATGGAACGTTCTCAGGCACTGGCCATCGTCGAAGAATATATCAAGAACCCTGCCCTCATCAACCATATGTTTGCAGTGGAAGCCGCCATGCGTTTTTATGCTGACCGCCTGGGTGAGGATGTCGAATTATGGGGCATCACCGGCTTGCTGCATGATTTTGATTGGGAGATCTACCCCACCCTGGAAGAACATGCCATCAAAGGCGCTGCCATTTTGCGCGAACGAGGGGTTCCTGAGGTGATTGTGCGCGCCATCATTGCCCATAACGATGACTCCGGTCTGCCGCGTGAGACCCCCATGGAGAAAGCCTTATACGCGTGCGATGAAATCACCGGTTTGATCACTGCTGTGGCGTTGGTGAGGCCGTCCAAATCACTGTACGATCTGGAATCCAAATCCGTGAAGAAAAAATGGAAAGATAAAGCTTTTGCGGCAGGCGCCAATCGTGAAGAGATTGAGAGCGGCGCCGCTGAGTTTGGCGTGGATCTTTGGGCTGAGCATGTGGATAATGTAATAACGGCTATGCGCACAATCGCTCCCCAGTTGGGTCTGGCCGGTACTCTGGAACAACCGTAACTTACCATTCATCTCTCTACATATCAAACTTTCCCTGTGCCTGAGGCTGATGCGCGCTTCAGGCACATAACTTGCATACTGTTTCCCATATCAAAATTGGGAGATGGAAATGGCGGCGTTGACCGGAAAAGGATTTATGATCTGGAAGGTGCGTGATTGCGAAGGCGGCAGTCCCTCCTTGATAAAAAATGTTGCCCTCAGCGCCAAATTCACCAATGTCCTGATCAAAATCGCCGATGGAACCAACGCCTATAACATTGTCAACGGCGTCGACCAGGCTGCGCCGGTCGTCTCCACGCTCAAGGCAGCCGGGATCAAGGTGTGGGGCTGGCATTACATTTACGGGTCAGATCCTGCCGGTGAAGCTGCCATAGCGATCAGCCGCGTGAAGAACCTGGGGCTCAACGGCTACATCATCGACGCGGAATGCGAATTTGAAGCCTCCGGCATGTCTACCCGCGCCAGCACTTTCATGACCAAATTACGCGCGGGTTTACCCTCCACGCAGGTGGCATTAAGTTCTTTCCGGTTTCCCAGTTATCACTCCACCTTTCCATGGTCAGCCTTTTTAAGCAAATGCAATTACAACATGCCACAGGTTTACTGGCAGGCTGCTCACAACCCGGAAGACCAGTTGAGAAAATGCGTCAAAGAGTTTGCCGGTTTGAGCCCCTCTCTGCCGGTGATTCCAACCGGTCCGGTCTACAAATACGGTGACTGGCAACCCACTCCCCAGGATATTGTTGAGTTTCTCAACACCGCCCAGACGCTCAAGCTAAGTTCCGCCAACTTCTTCACCTGGGATTACCGCTCCATCCTCTCCAGCCTGTGGGACGTAATCGCCTTTTACCCCTGGGCGGATGCCACCATGGCAACCACTGTGCCCAATTTGTATATCAACGCATTGAACACCGGCAAATACGTGTGGATGGGTTCTCTGTACCGCACCGACGCGGTTCACATCACCTCGGCTGGAACGGTTCAGGGCAGCGCCGCTATCATTGACAGGTACCGTACCCTGATGACCACCACCCTGCCCAATGCGAAATTTTCACTGGTCAGCAGTGAAGGTACGGCAAAATCCATGCGTTTTTACTGGAACTGTACCTCATCAGCCGGCAAGGTAGAAAACGGGTATGATACCATCGGCATGCTCGATGGCAAGATTGTTTATCATCACACCCAGTATAAGGTAAAGCCTGTTTAGCCTGATTTTGCAGATTTCGCAGTTTTTTTAGGGTTTACAGTTTTTGCAGGTTTTCCAGTTTTTGCCGTCTTTGCAGGTTCTGTAGTTTTTTCGGCTTTTGCCGTTTTTTCCGGTTTTCCCGATTTTTCAGTTTTTCCTGATTTTACCGGTTTATCCGGTTTGGCGCATTTCTCCCAGAAATCGATCTCATCAATGATTGGCGTAAGCTGGTAGACCTCATCCCCCTCTTTTACAGGGAGGGCCGTTTTCCCGCGCACATTACGCCTTGATACGGGCACCAGATCCACCTTCACCGATTTCGCTGCGCCTTTCTGGAAATGCACGATCCCCTGCTGGGAAGGTTTGCCAAACAGGAACCCGACGATTTCTTCATCCTCTTTCAGCTTGCAGGCGATAACACCCTGTCCATAACGTCCCTGCACCGGGATCGACTCGGCGTCAAAACGCCATCCAAGCCCGTTGTTGGATACCAGCAGAAGCTCGCCCTCATTCTTGAGCGAGAACGCGCCGATAATCACATCTTCTCCAGTCAGTTTCATCCCGTTGACGCCCGCCGCTATCAGGCCCATGGCTCTGATTTCCTTCTCCGGGAAGCGGATAAGCATACCCCGCGCGGTCACCAGACAGATGTCGGCCTCGCCATCGGTCACCAGCACATCAATCAGATTGTCCTGGTCATTGACCTTCGACATGACAAACTCGGATGATGATGGACCAGGCAGATCATTAATCGACGATTTCTTGATCATTCCCATCTGCGATACCGTGATCACATAACAGTTTTCCATCTCAGTATCGCTGGGTACGGTGAAGACTGCCGCGGCGGTATCGCATTCATGGATAGAAGAGAATTTGGAGATCAGTGCTCCTTCCTGATAGTTGTCCGTTTCAGGCAAAGCGGATGTTCTGACCGAAAAAGCCTTGCCGTCTTTGGTCACCACATACACCAGGTGATGGGTATCCGTCTTGATCAGGCGGCAGGGTGCCAGCTTGCCGGTCACTTTGGGCAGCTTCTCGGTCGTTGAGCGCGCCAGCATGCCCTCATCGGTCATCCCAAGCCATACCTGTTGAACCGGCATCATATCGGTCATGGTCAGCATGGCCTTAATCGCCTCGCCATTAACCGCCGAGTAAATTTGCGTACGACGCCGGTCACCATATTTCTCACGGATTTGTTCAAGTTCTGTCTGCACAAGCTGACGGATCCGTTTGGGTGATTTAAGCAGCGCTTCCAGCTCTTTGATCGTTGCGGTGATTTCTTTGTATTCGTCTTCGATCTTCTTGCGCTCCAGGGCAGCCAACCGGCGGAGCTGCATATCCAGAATGGCGTTTGCCTGGATCTCGGAAAGTTTGAACTTCTGCATCAATTTAGTGCGTGCGGTCTCCACATCTGCCGATTTACGGATGATGGCAATGATCTCGTCGATATTGTTGACTGCGATACGCAGCCCAGCCAGAATATGCTCCCGCTGTTTGGCTTTCTCCAGATCAAACTTGCTGCGCCGGCTCACCACCTCAATACGGTGATCCAGGTAGATTTTGAGCGCGCGCTTTAGCGAAAGCAGTCTCGGTTCACCCTTGTCAAGAGCGAGTATGGTCATGCCAAATGTGGTTTGCAGGGCCGTTTTATGGTACAAGTCGGCCAGTATCTTTTCCGGTTCGGCCGTTTTGGATAATTCGATGATGATGCGCATCCCGTTTCGATCGGATTCATCGCGGATATCCGAGATGCCGTCCATCTTGCCTTCACGGGTCAGTTCTGCAATCCGCTCAATCAGAGAGGCCTTGTTGACTGTGTACGGCAGTTCGGTCACCAGAATTCGGTTGCGCCCGCGGCTCATCTCTTCCAGGTGAACCACACCGCGTACGGTAAAACGTCCCCGCCCGGTAGAGTAGATGGAATCCATGTCGCTCTTCTCATCATCCATCAGTACAATACCGCCGGTTGGGAAATCAGGCCCTTTGACGTACTTCATCAAATCAGAGGTCGAGACGTCATCCAGCTTGTCCCAACGCTCGATCATGTGCACCATGGCGTTCACCAGCTCCACCAGGTTGTGCGGTGGGATATTGGTCGCCATACCCACCGCGATACCGCTCGCTCCATTCAGCAGCAGATTGGGTACCGCAGCCGGCAATACATCCGGCTCCTGCAGCGTTCCGTCAAAGTTCGGTGAAAAATCGACGGTGTTCCGATCCAACTGATTGAGGATCTCCATCGCCATCGGCAGCAGGCTGGCCTCGGTATACCGCATGGCTGCTGGCGGATCGCCATCGATGCTACCAAAGTTTCCCTGCCCATCTACCAGCGGGTAGCGCATGCTGAAATCCTGCGCCAGGCGCGCCATCGCCTCGTAAACCGCCACATCGCCGTGCGGATGATATTTACCCAGCACCTCGCCTACGATCCTGGCTGACTTACGGGTACCCGAATCCGGACGTAAACCCATATCGTGCATGCCAAACAAAATTCGTCGCTGAACCGGTTTCAGGCCGTCTCGTGCATCAGGTAATGCGCGCGACACGATCACGCTCATGGCGTAATCCAGGTATGCCTGCTGCATCTCCTGTTCAATATCAATCTTCTTTACCAATCCAATTTCCATCGTCCCTCAACAGTTTCCAGATCATATAGAACAAGTTTGCAAAAATTGTACCAGAACTTTATAAAAAAATGCCCCCGGGCTGTTCACCCGGGGGCTGTGTCTCAATTCATGTTCAGATGGCTGCTGCTTTATTCTTCGCTGTCGCCGTCCAGATCCAGATCGCGCATCGACATTTCGGTGAGGGTTTCCAGGTTGATTTCTTCCTTCGCTTCCGCCTCTTCCTGTGCCAGGCGTTCCTGGTTCTTGGGATGGTCATTCTGGAACCGGCGGGCGCTGGTGGGATCGAAGCGATCCTGAGTAAAGCCAGTACCGGCGGGGATCAGCTTGCCGATGATGACGTTTTCCTTCAGGCCGAACAGCGGATCCTCGGTGGAGGCAATGGCTGCTCCGGCCAGCACTTTGATGGTGTGCTGGAAGGATGCGGCTGACAGGAACGATTCGGTGCTCAACGAGGCTTTGGTCACACCCAGCAGCACTTCGGCGTATTTGGCGACCTGTTTTCCTTCGGCAGCCAGCCGTTCGTTCACCTGGCGGACTTCCAAACGGTCCACCAGATCCATGGGCAGGTATGGTGAGTCGCCCGGGCGGGTGATCTGTACTTTACCGACCATCTTACGAACAACCACCTCAAAGTGCTTGTCGTTGATGTTCTGACCCTGAGCGCGGTACACCTTCTGGATTTCAGTCAGCAGGTACATCTCGCAAGCTTCGCGCCCGTTGATGCGGAGAATAGTGTGCGGGTTCAGCGAGCCTTCAGTCAGCGGCTGACCGGCTTCCACTTTGTCGCCGTCTTTGATAATCATGCGCGAGTTGCTCGGAATGTCATATTCTTCGGTTTCCTTCTGTTCGTAGGAAACGAAGATCTTACGTTCTTCCACGCGCACACGACCCGGGTTCTGGGCAGTGATGGTTGCTTCGCCCAGGTTGGCCAGTACATCGCTTATTTCCACCATGTCTTCATCTTTGACGATGATCGACCATTCTTCCGGGATTTCGAACACATCGCTGACCATCTCGCTGCGTTCTACACGCACCATGCGCTGATCGCTGTAGCGGTCGGATTCGATGATGTATGCCGTGCCGGCGATGGCTGAAACAACTGCTTCACCTTTCGGCTGACGGCGGGCTTCAAACAACTCTTCCACGCGGGGTAGACCGGTCGTGATATCGCTTCCGGCTGCCACACCACCGGTGTGGAAGGTACGCAGCGTCAACTGGGTACCCGGCTCACCAATGGACTGGGCAGCCACGGTACCAACCGCAGCACCCATCTCAACCATTTTCCCGCGGCCCAGATCCATGCCGTAGCAGTGGGCGCAAACACCCTGGATCAGTTCACAGGTAAACGGGGAGCGTACTCTTACATCCTCAACACCAGCATTGACGATCACGCGCACCAGGTCATGGTCCAGCATGGCACCTTTTTCAGCGATGATCTCACCGGTTTTCGGGTCAGCGACTGCTGAAGCCAGCAGACGACCGTACAGGCGTGAAGCCAGCGACTGACCGGCAACATTGTCGGCTTTGTGGATCCACATTCCATCGGAGGTGCCGCAGTCTTCAGCATTGATGATGATGTCCTGGGCAATATCGACCAAACGGCGGGTCAGATAACCGGCATCTGCCGTACGCAGAGCGGTATCGGCCAGACCTTTACGAGCGCCGTGCGTGGAGATGAAGTATTCCAGCGCTGTCAGGCCCTCGCGGAAGTTGGACTGAATGGGTAGACGAATGATACGTCCGGCCGGGTCAGCCATCAAACCGCGCATACCGGCCAGTTGGGCGATTGGACCAAAACCGCCTTTGGTGGCGCCGGAGTTCGCCATGGTAGACAGGTTCCCGTAGGGATCCATATTGGCGCGCACGGCTTCACCGACTTTAACGGTAGTCTTCTGCCAGATTTCAATGATACGTTCGTTGCGTTCCTGCTCGGTCAGCAGACCGCGGCGGTAATCACGATTCAGGCGATCCACCTCTTCCTGTGAAGCAGCCAGAATCTCCGTCTTGGCAGCAGGAATGGTGATATCAGCCACGGCCAGCGTGGAGCCAGAGCGCATGGCATATTCAAAGCCGATGTCTTTCACTTTATCGGCCACATCGGTGGTGACGTCCTGACCGCTGACTTCATATACATCAGCGATCAAATCCTTCACATCGCCTTTGTCCAGCGTGGAGTTCACAAACTGAACCTCGGGAGGCAGGATGCGATTAAAAATGACGCGTCCGACCGAGGTATCGATCATACGATGGCGCTGCCGTTTCATACGATCGCCTTCTTCGGAATACCATGTGGACGTGTAAACCTTGATCTTGGTGTGCAGATCAACCTGCCCCAACTGGTAGGCCATCTCAACTTCGTCCATATCGCCGAACACACGGCCATCACCTTTGTGCGGACGGTCATCCCACTGGGTCAGATAGTACACACCCAGCACCATGTCCTTCGACGGGCTGATGATCGGCTCGCCATCGGCGGGTTTGAGCAGGTTGCGGGATGAGAGCATCAGATTGCGGGCTTCCCACACAGCTTTACCGGAAAGCGGCACATGCACGGCCATCTGGTCGCCGTCAAAGTCAGCGTTGAAAGCGGTGGTCACCAGCGGGTGCAGTTGAATAGCGCTGCCTTCGATGATGACGGGCTCAAACGCCTGGATGCCGAGACGGTGCAGTGTAGGTGCACGGTTCAACAGAATGGGCCGGTCGCCGATCACCTCTTCCAAAACCTCCCATACCTCAGGGCGGTTGCGTTCGATGAAGCGGCGGGCGCCTTTCACATTGGAGGCGTATTCGCGCGCCACTAGCCGGGCGATGACAAACGGGCGGTACAGTTCAAGCGCCATGGTCTTGGGCAGACCGCATTGGTACAACTTAAGGTGCGGGCCAACCACGATTACGGAACGGCCTGAATAGTCCACACGCTTGCCCAGCAGGTTACGGCGGAAGCGGCCTTTCTTGCCTTTGAGCATATCGCTCAGAGATTTCAGTTCGCGGCGGCCGCGGCGTGAAAGCGCCTTGCCGCGCTGCGAGTTATCGATCAAAGAATCGACAGCTTCCTGGAGCATACGTTTTTCGTTACGAACGATCACGTCCGGTGCGCCCAGTTCCAGCAGTCTCTTCAGACGGTTGTTACGGTTGATCACACGACGATACAAATCGTTCAAATCGGATGTGGCGAACCGACCGCCATCCAACTGCACCATCGGGCGCAGATCGGGTGGGATTACCGGCAGCACAGTCAAAACCATCCATTCTGGGCGGTTGCCTGAACGGCGGAACGCTTCAATCACTTTCAAGCGGCTGGTTGCTTTTTTCCGTTTTTGCTTGCTGCGGGAGGTCTTCAGTTCTTTCCAAAGTTCCTCAGAGATTTGGTCCAGATCCAGACGTTTCAGAATATCATAAAACGCCTCGGCGCCCATATCGGCGCGGAAGACCTGACCCCAACGTGATTTCAGTTCACGATAGCGGTTTTCGGTGAGGAAGGTAAACTCACGCAGTTCATGCAGTTCATCGCGCTGGGTGGAATTCTGGTTCTGGCTGACCACAGACTGGTCTTCCAACTGGTTGCGCAGGGCTTCCATTTGTTCATCAGCTTCGGCGCGGATCTGCTCGATATGCAGTTTGATCTCTTCAATATCACGGGTCTGATGTTCTTTCAACCCGGTTTCGATCTCGTCCAGGCGCTCTTTGACGACCTTCTGCACCTTGGTGATATGCTGAGAGGTAATCACCTCATCCGCTTCGGCGATGGTGGTTCCCGTTTTGGTGAACACAATGGCCTTACGGGTCGCCTTTCCGGATTTTTC
Organism: Anaerolineaceae bacterium; assembly: GCA_036825755.1. Classification (GTDB taxonomy): domain Bacteria; phylum Chloroflexota; class Anaerolineae; order Anaerolineales; family Anaerolineaceae; genus JAJFTV01. The sequence goes on along the minus strand of DAISXR010000001.1, from coordinate 63,832 downwards.
GGTCAATTCGCGTTCCAGTTCCTGACCTTCGTGCATCACCGGTTCCAGCTCGGCAGCAATCTGCTCATCCGATCGTTTTTCCAGATCGGCGCGCTGGCGGCGCAGGTCTTCGATCTTGCGGTCGCGATCAGTTTTCACGGCCAGAATCCGGGCGTTGATCTGATCAGCCTGCTCGCGTTCGGAAACGCTGATCTCATCCTCGAGACGTTTCAAAGCTTTCTGGCGGGCATCTTCATCCACATAGGTGACAATGTACTGGGCAAAGTAAAGAACCCGGTCCAGATTTCGGCGGGAGATATCCAGAAGCAACCCAAGATACGAAGGGATACGGCGTGTATACCAAATATGCGCCACGGGCGAAGCCAGGTCGATATGACCCATTCTTTCCCGGCGCACAGAAGAACGCGTTACTTCTACACCGCATTTATCACAAATGATCCCTTTATAACGGGGATTTTTGTATTTTCCGCAATAACACTGCCAGTCTCTTTGAGGGCCAAAGATCGCTTCACAAAACAGTCCATCTTTTTCGGGACGCAGCCTGCGATAGTTGATCGTTTCTGGCTTGAGGACTTCACCATAAGACCAACTGCGAATTGTTTCCGGAGAGGCCAAGCTGATACGTAATGCCACTAAACCTTTTGTTTCCACCCAGATGCCTCCTGTATCGATCCGTAAATTATTCTCGAATACAAATCATGCGCAAAGGCTCTATTCCTCGCGCTTACAAGTAAAAGTGTCAACCATTGACATACATGCAAACGAAAATTATATCACGAGACTCATAGAAAAATCAAGAGATTTATCCATTTCGTTTTGCATTTTATTCTTTTCCGGGGTTCACCGGCAGCTCAAAGAAAAAAGCACTGCCCTTCCCCAGTTGACTCTCCACCCATACCTTTCCGCCCAACCGGTCCGAAATCGATTTGACAATCGAGAGACCCAATCCGGTCCCCTTTTGACGAAATGCAGCCCGCTGGCCTACGCGGTAAAACTTTTCAAAGATAAATTGTACATCCAACGGCGCGATACCAAAGCCGTTATCCTTGACGGAAAAAATCACCTTCGATACCTGTTGATCGACGGATACTTCCACCATCCCATCATTGGGGGTGTATTTGATCCCGTTTTCCACCAGGTTCAACAGCGCGTGCTGCAGCAGCATCGGATCCGTGCGGATGGTCATGCCGGTATCCGACCCGCTCATCATCAGCTTGATACCCTTCTGGCTGGCCATGGTGCCGAGCCTGGCAATCACTTTTTCTACCACATCCACCGGGTTGATCACCGCCAGGTCGATCCCCTCTACCGTTTCCATGCGCCCCAGATTGAGAATATTATCCACCAGCTCGTTCATTTGCTGGATGGTAGTGTTCATTTTTTGCGTGATGTTTTTCTGTTGTTGATTTGTTTCGCCCACCAGATCCAGCATGCGAATATACCCCCGCATGACAGATAGCGGTGCCTGAATTTCATGACTGACCGTCGAAACAAACTCGGATTTCATGGTATCAAGATCTTTGTAACGTGAGACGTCATGCAACAGGCAGATCTTACCTACCTCCCGGTTGGCCGATTTCACCTCGGCAACCGTCACATGGTAGGTCTTTCCGCCGGTCATGGTCAGTTCGCGGTTGTCGTTGCCGCTTGGTTCAGTGGTGCGGATCATATCGATCAGACCCCGGTGGGTCAGCACTTCATCTACCACCGAGCCGCTGAGATCGGTCATGATCAATTGCTGAGATTCCCGTGCAGCCGGGTTCATCATCAATAAACGGTTTTCAGAATTGAAGATTAAAATGGGATCCGGCGAAGCGTTGATCACGGCTTCCATCCGCTGCCGGCCAATTTCAGCCGAACGGAACAGGTTTGCATTCGCCACGGAAAGCGATGCCTGCCCGGCCAGTGCGGTAAAGAAATTGATGTCCGACTCGGAAAACTGCTGCGGATGATCAAAGGCAGCCCACAGAATGCCGTCGCTGGAGTTTTCACGCTGCAGCCGAAATGCAGCAATCGATCCGGGGATCCGGCTATATTCCTTCAATCTGGCTGTTTGAGAACAATCATTCAGGAGTAGGCGCGGCTGGTCTTGCAGCAGGTTTTTCACTGCCTCATCCAGATCTCCGTAATAATCGGAGCGGTGTCCGATCCCATAGGTATATGAGATCCTCGGGGTGGCATCCAGGTTATCGCTGTCAAAAAATATGGCCCTGGCGGCACATGCATTCTTCCCCAGAAATGATTCCAGCACGGGCAAAACAGTCCGGCGCGGATCCGGATGATACGCAGCTGCCTGGCTGACTTTCAGCAGGGAGTTGATGTCTTTCAGGCGGATTTTCAATCCTCGCCGCATTTGCTCAAAAGCAATCGCCAGTTGCCCAACCTCATCGGGCTGGTTAACAACCAACGGCTGGTCCAGATGCCCTTTGGAGATTTGCGAAGCCTGCTCGGCAAGTAAATTCAGGCTGCGTGTCATCTGTGAGAGCAGACGCTGGATCACAAAAAGGATCACCAGCGAAATGATCAGAATGGCAGCCAACAGCGGGATGGCAATATCCAGTGCAGTTTGCTGTACCTGCCGGCTGGGGACCGATAACGCCACAGACCACGGCCGGTCCACCGTATCCTGATAAAACACATAGCTGGGTGCTTCACCCGGGTTGATCTGCTCATAAAACCGATCAACCGCGGATTGTGAACCAAACGAACGTGTCAGCAGGAGGTTCGGGTTGGTATGGTACACCACCCGCCCACCCTGATCAAGAATCCAGCCTTGCCCGCCGCTTTTTTCGATTGTTTGTACGGCCTGAATGGCTGTTTGGGTGAAAGGATTGGTTTCCAGGCTGGTGTAGCCAAACAGCACACCCTGCAAACCGCCTCTTTTACCCAGCAATGGCGAATGGAAAACGATCCGTGCGCTTTTCTCACCCTCCGTGAGGGTCACAGCAAAAGGCAGGATTTCGTCACCGGCTCCGGCGCGAGCCAGAGTCGCTCGTTCTTCTTCCAGGAGACCAAACCCGTCGCCAGTTGAACTTTGCAGCAGCTTCTCATCGACGGTCACCACGCGTAAATCGGTGAAAAAGGGATAGGCTTCCCGGATATTCCCCAGCCGCGCGCGGATTTCATCATTCGAGCCTGCCAGCAAGTCCTGCGAAGCATACCGGTCCAACAGGGATTGCCCGGTCTGTAAAAACACCGGAAAGGTCTCTGCAGCCACATCGGAGAGATTTTCCAAACGGTTTTCAAGCAGCTTGCGGGCAGCCATACCGGCTGTGAGCCAGCTACCGATCAATAAAACGAGAAAGGTGCCAAAGAAAACCGGCAGCAAACCAGCCATAAAGCGGCGTGAAAGGCTGGTATCCCAGGGAAGCCAACCGGAAATTTTTCCGGGCGCCCAGCGGGGAACATCCACAAGGAAAAGGATTTCTCCGACCAGGCCGGCGGCCAGCAATTCCACAAAATGAGCAACGATCACCGGCCAGGATTGGGTGAGAGCCAGATCCAGACGGACGGCTGTTTCACCGCTGGATGAGAAGAAAACACCCAGCATCGTCACCGGGATTAACGCCAGGCCAACTGCCCCGGCGGCCGCCAGAGGATGTCGTAAGAATTCAAACAAACCGGATCGATAGCGCTGCTGGAAAAGGATCGAAAGAAGCAGACCCAACCCGGCATACTCCAGGATGGTAAACAGGCTGTGGGTATCCCACAGGCCGATGATCATGCCGGAAGTCGCGCCCAATCCCAGTGCTGCCAGCGGGTTCAAAAAGCCCGCCGCCAGTGCCAGCGGGATAAGTGAAAAGATCATCACCGCACTGGAGTGGTAAATGGTTGGAAAATCGAACGGAATCTGGGTGCCTGAACCGGGAAAACGAAAACCGAAAAACAGGCTGAATACAATGGTCAGGATGAGAAAAACAGAAAATTGCCCCCATTGCCGCGAATCCATGCGTGCCCGGACAGGATTTTTGATCGCAAAAAGAGCCAGGGCTCCGGACAGCATCAACAGGCCTGCCCATCCAATTAGATCCGGCGGGTAATCATAATATGGATACGAGGACAACAAATTCAAAACGAATGGCATATTTATTTACCGGCTATGCTGCAGATAAATTATAGCATTGCTTCAGGGCATTCAGATGTCGTCTGAATGCAAAACCCGTCAGATTAAGATTGGGAACACATTATTAACAGAGATTTTACTTTATCAAATACTTCTTCAATGGTCAGGTGATCGGTGTCTATGATCACGGCATCCGCGGCAGGTTTCAGAGGCGCCACCTGACGGCTGGAATCGATTTGATCTCTTCCCCGCAGGGAGGCCAGGATATCCGCAAAAAGCACATCCCGGCCAAGTTGGATTTCTTCATGGTATCGCCGGCGAGCTCTCTCTTCCAGCGATGCCTCCAGATAGATTTTGAGTTCTGCATCCGGGATCACCACCGTACCGATATCGCGCCCCACCATCACCACATTTCCGCGCCGGCTGATATCCCGCTGTCGAGCTGTCATGGCGGTTCTCACCCCCGCATAGGCAGATACCACAGAAACATTCTGGTTCACCAGGCTGGTTCGCAGTTGGTTGGTGACATCCTGCCCGTCCACCAGCACATCGAACTTGCGCCCGTCGTTTTGGGTGGGCGGCACCACATCGATATGGATCTTTTCCGCCAGAGCCGTCACGGCTTTTTCGTCCTGAACGGCTCCAAATTGCCGCAGCGCTTCCAGTGTGACAGCCCGGTACATTACCCCGGTATCAAAGTACAGATACCCCAAATGATCTGCCAGCAGTTCGGCGATGGTTGATTTTCCCGATGCAGCCGGTCCATCAATGGCGATCCGGCTGGGCAGCGTTGTGCTCTTCTCAATTTGATTGTGGCAGTTCATTGGTATCATATCCTGGAAATTGGTCCACCCTTACCCATAAAATAATTGAATTCTCGACATGCGGCGTCTGGCGAAGGAAAAACCAACGCATCCAGCCCCAGGCATCCAGGCCATCCCAAACAGGCTGCTGCGCCAGGACGAAATCTTGACCGGCGTATTCATCCTGCACGGCAAGCTGTTGGGTAGAACTGGTGATCATCATCTCCGGATCGCGCGAAGTGGGCAGCGCCTGGGTCTTCTCCAGTTTTTCAACGGACCGCAGCGCCCACTCCAGCGCCTGAGAATCAACCCCCGCAATCCAGACGGTAGATTGATTACCCGGGCCGATGTTCCAGTTCTGATATTCGGCTGCGGTTTGGGTCAACAGATCGGCGTCTGTAAACGGACTGGTCAGCCATACCTCCTGTCGCTGATGATTTGCGGCGGTCACCGTGTACCAGACCGTCTGGATGTTGATTGCAAATAACAGGACAAAAAATGCTCCGAATAGTGCTTTGGTTGCGGTGGTCACCGTCCAACCCCAGATCACCAACCCACTCCCCAGAAGGATGATCAGCAAAGAACCCAGAATACTGGCCAACCGAAGTTGATTGCCTTCGATATCTGTGGTGGCGCCTGTAAACACGCCCTTCAGGTTGACGGCGCTGAACACCACCAGGATCAGGATCATTGATAACAGGCCAATAAATGGCAGGGGCTGCACATCCTCCATCGAGTAATCGGCCAGAAGGTATTTGCACAACAACGCCCCAAGCGGCAGGCTGAGCCATGGAAAAACTGCAAAACCGCGCGCCGGGTACAGGATCATGATAAACAGTACAGAAAGCGCTGCGGCAGCCAAAGCGAAAATTAGACCGTCCCGTTTCTGAAATGCCATGATCAGCGCGGCGATGCCCAAAACAAGGGGAAGGCTCTCATACAACAGCAAACTGAGCAGAGCCGTCTTAAGGGATAATGCCTGCAGTTGAAGCCAGCCGCTCAGCGGAGATTGACCGGCCAAGAATGACCATCCTTCGCCATACGCGGCCAGCCCTGAAAAGATACCTCCCAGCCCGGATGGGTAACGGAAGAAAAGGGAAAAGGTCAGTAAAACGGTCACTGCCGCGGCGATCAGCAGCTTACCCCACCAGGCCCGGCCATTTTGCCCGAGTGAGATCGTGAAAGACTCATTCGCATCTGCTGATCGTTTTCGAGCCACCATAAAGAAAACAGCGCCAACTACGAGAGCAGTCAGTCCAAACCAGATTGTGATCCCCCCAACCAGGGAGAGACCCCCAAAAATACCTGCGAGAACCAACCGGTTATTGATCAGGAACCCGATACAAAAAAGAAGGAATGCTATACCCAGGATGGATCCATCGGCCGTCCTGGACAGAATCACAAGCCCAGGATCGATAGCGATAAACCCGGCCAGCAGTACAGCGGGAAGGATGCCAAGCTGTTTTCGGAACAGCAGCGGCAGCAGAGTCATTGATCCACCCACCAGAGCCGGCAAGAAACGCGCCCAGAATTCGCTATCGCGTAAAAATGTGAACAGCACCGAGGTGAGCAGAACATAACCTGCCTGTGCGTTCAACGGAACCGTAGCACCTCTGGAAATCTGGAAGGCCTGCAGGGCTGAGGAGGCCTCTGCCTCATTCAGCGGCAGGTCGCCAAGCTGAAAAAAGCGTATAAAAAGCGCCAGCAGCAGGATGGCGATGTAAAGCCACAATTCGATGGAGTTCTTTCTCACGGTACCAACAATCCTCCTGCGGTTTGCTGCAGATCCTGAGTAACCTCATAGATCCTGACCGCTTCGTTTTGATACGCGATGCCGAGATTGCGCATGAACTTGTCTTCGTTGACGTTGTACGTGTTGTATTCGTAGGTACCCACGTAGATATAGTTTACTCTGTATTTTTGCAGCAAGGGCAGGGTTTCCTCCCAACTGTTGCTCTGATAAATCTGCCGCACATCATCTTCGCGTGTTCCCATTTCTACGTAACTGCCGCGCCACTGAGCCTCATGCCCCGGCCAGCCCAGCAGAGTGGGCATGCCGCTGAAGGTGGCCGCCCGCGCGTAACCAGTATAACTGCCGCCCACTGCCTCCACCAGCACGCCATCCTCGGCATTCAGCAGCCATTGGATGGCCTCCAGGTCTCCCGCGCCGAGCGCTTCATTCCGGATCGCCCCATCCAGGGTGACCGATTTCCAGTCCAACCCGATGATTTTTGAACTCAACCCGTAGAATGGATACGCCAGGCAGATCAGCAGCACAGCCGTCCACAGAATACAGAATACTGCCTTTCCCCAGCCGCGCAGCGATCGCCATAGAACCACTGAAACCGCCGCGGCCGAGATACTCCACAAAATCCAGGTTTGAAAATAGAATTTGAAGATGGTGTTGATCCGGTATCCAAACTGGTCTCGCAGATAGAAAAACTCCGGGAAGATGACCAGCCCCAGCCCCAGCAGCATCAACTGCAAAATAAACACATTACTGCCATTCGTTGGAGCAGGCTCACCGGAGCCAGCTTCCTTCCTGAGCGAGAGTAGACCCCACACCAGCAAAACCATCAAACCGGCTGTCAGCCACATACCCGGCTGGGTTAACCGCAGCCGCAAAGACTGCCAGATATCCGTCGGGTTGGAGATTCCCTGCACATTGAAGAACAGACCCCCCCACTCCATTAATTTTTGTCCCAGTCCTGCTGAAGAGCCGCCGGCTTGCAGTCGGGCGCCAAGAGAAGGTAACAAAACGCCGATGCCGCCTATCAGGTATGAGAGGAATCCCAGCCCCAGCAGCACAATTGCGGCGAACAGCAGACCGCGTTTGAGGACCGTTTTTGTTGGCGAGCGGCGGAGCTGTGTGAGCAGCCACCAGCACAAAGGGAACAGCAACGGCAGGAACATCACCCAGAAATTGGCGCCACGGGTGAAGAAAAACAGGCTGGGCAGAAATCCGCCGGCCTGGGAGGAAAACCCGATATAAAACGGGAAAAAGAACAGAATGCCAAAAATACCTGTCAGCAGAGCAAAGGTAATAAACTCCACCAGTCTCGACCACGACCATCCAAAAGTTTGATAACGGTGGTATGCGTACACCGCCGCGAACAGACCCACGTAAAACGGAAAATCCCAAGTATTCAAAAACGCCAGGCTGCCGGTCAGAAAGGCGGCTGCCCAAAAACTGCCGCTGGATAACAGCGGGCCGATGGTCAGATCGCGTAACGTAACCGGAGCGCGGGCAAACCAATCGGTTGCCCAGTCATACAGAGAGAGACCTCTTTCCGCAGAAGGCTTCCACGACAGGAAGAAGTTGAACGCCAGGCCAATCGCCAGAATGGCGAACGGCATGGCCAGAACATGCGGGTGCAAATCAGCCAGAAAGTACGAGAAAAAAGGAAATTCATCGATAATTTCCCGCCAGTCGCCCGTGGCGGTGTAATCCTGCAGTACGCGTGACGCTCGCCACCACCAGATGCCCGAAAGTCGCTCCGGCGTCCAGCTGAACGGCGGCGTGGGCGGATCGGCGATTTCGCGGATATCCAGCCAGGTCCAGAATTTCGACTGCAGGCTGCCATCCGCGGCCGTGGTCCAGAACAATCCCTTACTGTGCAGCATTTCCAGAAAACCTTCTGCATTGCTCACTATCAGCACATACAGCGGTCCCAGCAGCGCCCAGAACAGATCCGACCCTCGATGGGTGGAGGGTACCTCAGAAGAGCTGTCTAGCTCATCGCTGGCAGGCTTTGGCCTGAAAACAACCGCAATCAGCGAATACACTACGCTGTAGGCGGCAATCCCGGTGAGCGCAAACCACAGCGCGCTGACCAGGTTGAAACCCACCCAGGGTAATACACCGGTAATTTTGATCAGCAGAGCCGCCATCACATATCCCAGATAGTAGTATGAGATGGCATAGCCTGCCAGCCATGGATCCTGCGCCGGCAGGCTGTTGGAGCGTAAAATGGATGAGATAAAGGCCATTTCCATGGGCTTTTCGGTGCCTGAAACATCCGGCCCGGTTGCCCGGATGAACGCCCAGAAAGCAAACAGGAACAGAAAAACGATCTCGGTGGTGATGACCACCCGCCCGTGTTCCCGTATCCAGTTTTTCAGCTCATTCCAGCGGCCATTGCGTACGCACAGCCAACTGAGCACCAGCATCAACGCCAGGGCAAACAGGATCCCACCAACGGTGTTTTGATTGAAATGCAGAATATTAGTCAGCCAGAAAAGGTACGTCCATACCAGCAGTCCGAGCACTTTGGAGAGGCCAAACCCGCGGTCCCTCAGTTTCGGTAGAAGCCGAAAGGCGATCGGAAAAGCCGCCCATCCGAGCAGAAGCATCAATACGTACCAGAGCAAAAAATCGATCATTCGGGTTCCTTTGCTGCTCTCAATGGGTTCCTGTCACCTGGTAAATGGTTGTATCACCCACCTGGTAGACTGCATCCCATAGCTCCCCATTCCACTGATCAAACTTAAGCATACCGTCAGCTCCGTAATAGGCTTTTTCGAGCTGACCGACAATGATGTATTGCACGTCGTACTTATCCAAAAAGTCTTCAACGACCTTGAGATCCTGGGTAGTATAGAAATTTTGAACCTCGATGATGCGGTTGGTCACCCAGTCGGCTGAGACAATTCCGCGCTGCTGGCGTTGGTGCCAGTTCCAGCCCACCACGCCTGGCAGACCGGTGTAAATGGTGTACCGGCTCCCCCATAAATATTCCGGTGTATTTGCTTCTACAATCACCGGCGAACCCTCTACATTCTCCTGCATCCATTGAATCGCCTGGTAATCCTGGTTGAGATCCATCACCCAATCGCTCTGCCAGTAAGTGGAGGTCGCCATAAAGGTCATACCGTCCAATGAATGCGGGGCATCGGGGTTGATCCGGTCGCGTATCTTATCCAGACCGGCAAACAGGGTGAACATGGCCGCAGCACTGAACAAGACCACTGCAGCAATGTGCCAGAAATCCCGCCAGCCGGTCTTCCACTGCTCGATCACCGCCGGATAGACCCACACCAGCGAAGCCGCCGCGCTGATGGATAACAACGTCCACGCCTGCAAATAGAATTTGAACACAGTGTTCATGCGCCCGAGATCGCCTTCCAGGACGATGATCTCCACAGCCAGGGTCAACACCAGGGCAGTGCCGATCATAAACAACACTACCCGTTTCATATCTGGTTGATTAGGCCTCAGCAGCAGAATTAACGCCCAGAAAGCCATTAAAAGTACCATCCATCCAATGCCAATTTTCAGGATGATGGTCGCCAGGATCGCGAAGATCAACAGCGCCGCAACGGCCTGCAAGGTGAATTTATATGGACGCAATTTTGCCAGAGCGGACACGGGGGTGTTCACCAGCCACTGACGCGTTTCCCAGAACATCCAACTGACAATCAAAAACAGGAACAGTCCCCAATGGGTCAGATAGGACCAGGCTGGAGAGCGGTCGCCTTGCCAGATGGTGATGGAGTTATAACCCTGCACAAACCATCTTGCAAAGGGAGCGTACAGCAGGAAGGTTAAGATACCCAATATGGCCGCTGCACCTGCCGCCAGGATCACTTTTCGCCAGATGGGTGAAAGCTTCTCACTCCAGAAGCTGCCCAAATTGATACGCAGCATTTTGTAAATCACAGCCAGAACAGCCAGTGTCAGATAGGTAGGTGTGTCCCAGGTATTGGTGGGACGCAGCGCGCCGATAATCAACGCCCCGGCGATCAGCACCAGACCCATCACCAGCCAGTCTTTGATTTGAGGTTTTTCGCCTTCAAAGAATTTATATTTGATGAACGATACCGCCCAGCAAAGCGCCAGTACGGTCACGGGCAGGGCAATCATGTGAGCATGTAGATCGGCGTACAGGAAGGTAAACAGCGGGAACTCGGTGATCGGCTCGTTGGGATACACCCGGCTGGGAATCCAGTACCAGTCGCCTGCCGCATAGGGCAGACTGGCTCCCTTCAGATAATTACCCAGCCCCTGAACCGTCCACACCAAACGCGTCAGCAGATCGGAACCTTCAATGATCCCGCCCGGCGCAGCCAGCTTCATGATGCCGTGCCAGATCATCCGGATGGTGCCCAGGTTGCCGATAAAGATCATCAATACCGTGCTGGCGATCCCACCCATCAGACCGCTCAAACCAGCCGGCAACCAATCAGGGAATTTTGGTTTACGTTCGCCCTTCCTAATACTGGCAGCCCATCCGGTGAGATTGCTTCCCAGCGAAAAAGTGCCCATCGCCAGAAAAGCCATCAGGGTAGGCAGCAAAAAGTTATACGCAACTGTGGGGATAATCCCCAGCCATTTGACCGGTACTCCCACCAGGACGAAGCCGTAATAGTAATAGTTGATGTACCCGCCGGCGTACCAGGGATCGTAAGGCGGGAAGGTATTGCTTTTGAGCACGGCGGTGAAATACGAGAGATCCATTGGTTTTTCGCCGCCCTTATACGGATGCCACAGATCCGGGTTGCCCACGCGAATGAGCAGATCGAAAGTAAAGACCGCCAGGAAGATGCCTTCCACCAGCAGCAGATAGCGCCAATGATCTTTGATCTCGGCGGTGATCTGTTCGCGCTGACGCAGGAACAGAAACAAATTTAACAGCAGGATGGCGGCAAAACAAAGCGTGATGGTCAGTTTGGAGATCGTAATCCCTGAAGAACCCATCAGCCACACCACAAAAGCCAGCATCATGAGCCCAAACAGACGTGAAAGCGGGTAGCCGCGGTCAAACAGACCCCTGAATACCAGCCGTGTCAACGGATATACGCACCATCCGATAACCGCGATCAGAAAATACCATACGATCAACCCGATCCACGGACTGCGGTTGATTAAATCGGCCCGATCGAACAGATCCCGCCAGGTACCGCTTTGCTGCTGTTTGGCCCAATCTTCTTCCGACAGCACCAGATTACCCTTGTACTCCGAAGCCTGTTTAGGTGTCAGATGGATCACCTGGCTCAAATCCACCGAGTCCAGGATGTCAGCCACTTTTTCGGGTGAGTAATCAGCAGTCTTGCGGAAAATGAGCACCTTGGGGTGGTCATAAACCGTAAACGCTTCTTCGGCGAATTGCGTGTTGAAACGCAGCGGTCCAATCTGCGGGTCAGATTGGAATACCTTCACCAGTTCAAAGCCGAGCTGGCCGGTAAACATGCCCGGTTCCGCCACCGAATAACACCAGGTAATTTCTTTATCTGCCGGGCAGCCGATCAGGGCGCGGTAATACGCCGTGGTGAGCGGATAGCGCTCCGGTACACGAACGGTGGTGCCCCACTGCCGGTTGGAACTGATGAAAATCGTGTCGGCCTGATCCAGGTTCAGTTTGAAACGTTCCAGCTTTTCGGCGTCATCGTCCCAGTACATCTCAAAATTGAGTTCAGTCCGGTACAGGCCATTGTTGTAGTCAAATACATTGTTCTCATACAGGTTGTAAGGCAGGCTGTCATCCCAGGAAGATTCCAGCACCTGCTTGCTGCCATAAAGCGCCAGTTGCCCTTCCCCTTCGACGACACGTATCTGGATGGTGAGATAACGCCCGGGCTGCACTGAAATCGGCTCATCCAGCTTGAGCAGATAATCATCACCGCGCGCATCCTCACCCGGGCGGAAGGTGCTTTCCAGTGTTCCGGTGACCACCTGTGGATTTCCATCCACAGTCTGGGTAAGGCTGACTTCGATTTGCTTCCGGCTATCCGCACCGGTCCAATCCACGATATGAGGGAAATAAATCTCTGTGATCGTTCCCTCCACCGCGGGGTTGAGGGTGACCATGGTGCTGTGATCGGTGTTCAGCATTTCCACCGGTTCCAGCAGCGCTTGTTTGGCAATATCGACTTCCTGCAAGTAACTCAGGGTAACCGGGCCAGCCATTTGCAGCACACTGCCGGGCTCCTGGGCCTGGATGTGCAGATAATAGGTTTCGCCCGCGGTCAGCCATGCGTTGGGATAAAAATTCAGCGTATAGGCCCCGCCGCGTGGATCACCGTCAATCACCTGAAAATCGGATGAGGTGGTGGCAGAGGACAATGCACCCCCATCTCGTTCGCTGGAGATCCAGACATTCAGGTTCAGCCAGCCGGTCTCGCTGTTTTTCAGATACAGATGTGAAAAAAGGATATTGACAATCGAGCCGTCATGCTGGGCTGTGAATTTCAGCACCAGCGGCTCATCGTAAGAAACATCTCTTGTTAATCCATAGGTGACCGGCTGGTTGAATGGTTCAGCGCCGGTATCGATGTGCAAATTGATCGGTCCGGGGATATTCTGGTAGATCCATTCACTGGCGGCGATGCGGGTGACCGGGCGGGTATAGATCCCGGCAAACGCGTATGCATAAGCCATCGTCGAAAGAAGTACCGCAGCTCCCAGTACCACGGCCGCCACCCGTGCGAAAACCGGTTTTCGGCTTTGTATCCTGGGGCGTATGGACCACAGATCCGCCACAAACCAGGCTGCGATGATGGCCAGCATGGGATAGATGGGCAGAAAATAGCGCATGCTGCTGGTAAAGTTGAGGGATTGCCAGCCAAAATAAAGCGCGGTCCAACCCCACAGCAGTAAATGATCAGCCCACTGCCCTTTGAGCATGCGGAACGCCATCCACAGGAAACCCGCGCTGGCAAGCAGCCCCAGCGGAAGACCCAGACCCCACTTGATCAGGTTCTCGTACCCAAATGTAATCGATCTGCGAGCCCACTGCAGCGCGGGCGGAAAATCTACATCCCCGCTGCTTTGTGCGCTCAACTCTGACAGGCTGTTGATCCATCCCTGGTTGGGGATCATGCCAAAGAAGCCCGGTCCTTTGAAGGCATACGGTTGGAAGATACGGAACACCAGAATGGTGACTATGGCTGCTACGATGACATTCCGCGCCAGGAACAGCAACGAGTTTCGCCTTTCCCGGGGCGTAAATCGCACATAATTGATCAGCACGGCTCCCGGCAGGAGCACAGCCAGCGGAGCTGAACTGATTTTTGAGGCCAGCGCCATGCCAAAGGCTACCCCAAACAACACATACGGCAAAATGGTGCCCCAGCGCCTCACCAGCGCGGAGAAAACTTTTTCAGGAGCATCGTTTTCCAGATCCGCCAGGGTGGCGTAATCGGCTGCCCGCGTAGATTTCAGGATCCGTCCCGCCACATAGAATGCAGCCACGGAACACAGATTGGCGAAAACATCCACCGTTCCATAATGCGACAATTGAATCTGTAAAACGGAAAATGCCGAAAACGCCGCTGCCAGCAGGCTGATCGCTTTTTTACGGTACAGATGTTCCGCGGTCAGGTAGATCAATACAATGGTCAGCAGATCGGATACAGCGCTGACCGCGCGCGCCACAAGGTAGATCTCGCCGTAGCCGGTTTTGCCCAACCACTCGCCGATATAGCGGACGATAAACAGCGGCAAGGTGCCATATACATAAAATGTATATCCCCGGTTGTTCGGGTTCAGGCTGGATTCAGAGGTGTTGAAATACTCACCTGCGCCATCCACCGGGGTGATGGAGGTCTCCACCATGGTGAGAAACCGTTCGTCCGGGTGCAGGTGCTGATCCTGGTCCCAGTCCAGGCCTACAAATCGCAGCCAGGCCGCCGCAGCCAGGATGACGAGTAAAAGGATATCCCATGCCTGGAATCCTCGTTTTGCCAGCCTGTTTTCTTTGGGCGGCGTTTCCTGCTGTACATGTGGCTGCATTTCTTCAGGTGTTTCTGTCATACGTCTCTTATCTCATTGAACCACATCGACGGTGGTTGGATCAGGGGGTACAAGCAGCACCCAGAAATCTTTCCCCGGGAGTTGGGCCGTGTGCAGCCAGTAAGAACTTTGCGGATACAAAGCCTGCAAATCCAGTATCGATTGTTGGTCTTCCGATTTGATGATAAATAACTTCGCTCCGGGCTGAGAAAGCGTTTGAGAAAAATCTTCCGGCCACAACGCGTAGTCTTTTTCCGGGAACCCGGCGTTGATCCCCACCAGGCGCGTATCCACCCAGTATGGGAACGGAACTACATACGCTGTATCGGGTGTGCCAATTTCCGAATCAACAAATCCGCGGATCACTTTGCCAATCTCCGATGTGTTCCAGGCGCCGGCCATAAACTGGTCGTCGAACTGCTCAAAAACCAGGTTGTAATCCTGATCCACCGTGACCAGCAGGAGAAATAGAGCTACCAGGGTGGCAAGGGTCTTGCCCCACACCCTCCGCCAGGCTGAGATACGGCTCAGCACAAACTGGAGCAGCATGGCGATCATGATGAAGACGGGAATAGCCGCCGCACCTGTCCGGTTGAGGGATGGGTTCTCATCGGGAAAAGCAAGCGATAGAATCGACGGCATCATCAGCAGGGGGATCGAGAGAAGCAGAAACAGATCCGTCCAGTCACGTTCCCGTACATAGCGGACAAACACAAACAGGATGCTGATCAGGAACAAAGCGGCAGGTACTACAGCCAGCGCCGGGCGTCCGGGAACAGAATGGACCCAAATGGAGCCATTATCCCAGAAGAACATAATGGTGGCTTTCCACAGGTTGGAGAAAAAGGTGATGATTACGGGTTGAGTATAGGTCTGCTCCACCGTTCCGATGCGCGTCAGCGAACGGTAAAAGACCATGGTTGGATCATCCGCCCAATACCGTAGCAACGGAATGAATACGAGCAAGGCGAGGAACGCCAGAACGAAAAATCCAAATACCACCAGCTTGCGCTGCCCTTTGGATTGCAGGTGGATTAAATAGAGCGCGAACGCAATCGTCACCACCACCGGCACAATCCGCATGGCGCTGTATCCGTGCAGCCCCAGTCCCAGAAATAAACCGGCCAGCAGCAGGTCATTCCACTGTTTGCGGCGTAATCCGCGCAGCAGGTAAAACAACACCGGTGCGGCAAAGAGCGGATACAACGGAAAACGCAACCCGATACGCGAGATCACATTGGGCCAGTAAGCAACCCCGGCAAACAGAAAAGCGAACAAGCCCGTCCAGCGACCGCCTAACTCTTTTCCAAGCAGGTAAACGTATGGCAATGCAAGCAAGCCAGCCAGCGCTGTGCCGATTTTCAGGCTCATAAATGAAAGCCCGGTACCAAACACCTTTGCTACAAAGGCAGTCAGATACATCTGGAAGAACTCGCGCCCGGTATTGCGGGGGAAGAAAATCCAGGTCTGCCCGTTGAGCACATCACCCACATCGATCAACTTTTCAGCGTGATCACTGAACATCTCACCCGGTACCTGGTCAAGGCGGTAAAAACGGAAGAAGACCACCAGTGCTATTGCCGCCAGCATCAAAACAGTCCAGGGTGTGATCTTAAGGTGCAGGCGTGGCTGACGTATAAAATCGGTTAGCTTCTCGGTGATTTTTCGCCTGCCGGGCGCTGATTGCCAGAACGCCGCCGTGCCAAACAAAATGGAAGCTATCCAACAGCTTGTATTCAGCAAATGAAACTGATGGCTGGAAAAGGTGAGAAAAGCCAGAAAAGCCAGAATCAGGCTGGCAATGAGCAGACCGCTGTTCACCTCAACCGTCGGCCAACCGGTTGGTTGTTCGGCTGGCGGCTGAGCTGGTCGAAAAACCGGCTTGCGAAGCAGATACACCAGAAAGAGGCTCAAAGCCACTGCAAACCCTGCCAGCGCCGGCCCAACCTGCCGTGATTGAGGTTCGAGCAGCATCTGGGCAAATACGGCGATGAATACCGGTACCACCGCCAGCCACGGGAACGGTTGCCGGGGTTCAGGTTCGGGAACAGCCGTATCCGGTTGAATTCTGATATCCGGTTTAGGAGTTTGTGAAACCAAACCACCTTCGAGTGTCTCAACCTGCGGTTCTGGTTCTGTACTCAGTGCCCCTTCCACCGGTTGTGATTCACCTGAGGACTCAATCTCATTGGCCTGGGGAATGCGAATTTTCTCCCTGGACCATGGGTTCAGGATTGATTTGAGATAATCCAGTACGCTTGGTTCTTCCATTCTTCAATGCCGCCTAACTCAAGTGACAATCTTACAACATTGTAAACGAAATGACAATTGAATCACCCCACAGACGACACATGCCAGAACAGAACCCAATCCGCCGATCATTTGGTCTCTGCACAGTTCCCTCCCCCTCAGGATTATTCTGCTTTATGAGCAATATAGAAAGTGTAGGATCCTTCAGGCTGAGAGCACGGCTCCAGGCTGTAAGGTCTCAACAAACCAAGGAGCCAGTTCAGGTTCCAGCGTGACGGCGCCAGGATCCATCGACCGGTCAGTTTTTTCAGGATCCAGGCCGGAAGTCCAAAGTAATGCCCCCATTCCAGCACGCCCAACGCGCGCGGAGAGAAATAATCCCAGGCAAGGTCAATAGCAATGTGATTAGTCTCCAGGCGTTCTTTCCAGACGGCCTGTGAATCGCAGTGGTGATGGCGTGAAATTTTGTTGAACCAGCCGCGATAGGCTGCCGCCAGTTTTTTCAGACCCAGCCGCTCCAAAAAGCGGGAAATCGACAGGTTATGTGTGAAATTCTGGTTGGGTACGCAAAAAATGAAACTGGCTCCGGGCTTCAGCACTCTCGAAACTTCGCTAATCACATCATCCACCCGTGGAATATGTTCCAGAACCGAGTTGCTGATGATGGTATTGAACGAATCATCCGGGAACGGCATATTACAGCCATCACCCTGCAATAACAACCGGTAAGCATCGGTATCAGAAGCCTGCTTCAACTCCTGCAGCCAGGGATCCATCCCCACATCGATTTTCCGGTCAAAGGTGTTGGTGGCAAAATCGCCGTCACCACATCCCAAATCCAGCATGGGCGATGTGAGCGGCAAATCCTGGTAATAGGCAGCCTCAACCGCCCGCAGCAGCGCCCGAAAATACGGCAGGCCTTTCAAATTCAACCACAAAAAATCTTTTTGCTCTTTATGATCGGTCATGTTCCAGAAACTTGTTGGTATGAATATTCAAATAATGAAAATATCAGCCGTTCAATTCCCGCGAGATTTCCGCAAACAGCTTTTCGTATTCGGCAGCCACGGTATCCGGTTGATACTGAATGGCAATTTGCTGCGGATCCTGGCGATAGTCATTCGGGTGCGAGAGAATCTCGCAGATCGCCTGAGCCAGCCCGGCCGAATCACCGATGGGGACTACCTTTCCCATTTTGTGACGTTGTGGTGGCTGGCGAACCCCCGGCAGGTTGGATGCCACCGACGGCACGCCGTTGATCATGGCTTCAATCTGCACCAACCCAAATGCCTCGGTAGAGTTCAGGCTGGGGATAGCCAGCACGTCAATATTGGGGTAAAAACAGGCAATCTGGCGCGGATTCAGATTTCCCAAAAACTGCCAGTGTCCGCTGTCGATATGCTTTTGAATCTGCGAATAAAGTCGTTCAAAATACTTTTCTTCACCGTAGATATTTTTGTACGGCCCGGCAAACCACACCTGCACATTCGGAAACTGCGCCAGTATCTCAGGTAAAGCGCCCAGCAAGACCTCAACCCCCTTCTCGCTGGCGAACCGGCTGGCCATGCCAATCACCGGTCCTTTGCCTTGTGGATTATGCTCGGCCTTGAAGGCAGCAATGTCTGCTTTCGTCACTGGGGGCAGTTCAACCGGCGGCGGGATGATCTCGACCTTGTCGAGAAAATTCTTCAGCATGGCCGAATGATCAGCGTAGTCCTGAGTGTAGGTGACAAACCGGTGCGTGAACTGCGAGGTCAGCCGATTCATGACCTTGACCGCCAGGTTGGCCGCCCGGCTGAGCAATCCCTTCGGCATATCCAGATCACAGTGATAGGTCACCACGGTGGGTTTTTTCAGCAGCCTGCCGCGCAGGGCAATCCCGGCGGCGTCAAATTGCGGCAAATGAAGCTGGATCACATCATTTTCAAGCGCCAGCTTGCTGGCCATGTACCCAAAATTGGGCATGATCACGCCCTTGCTGATGCGGAAGAGCACCGGCACGCGGATCACCTTCACCCCGTCCATCACTTCGGTTCTGGGCAAAGTTTTGTCATATTGCGAGGTTAAAACGGTCACCTCGTGACCACGCTGCACCCAGGCTTTCGCCAGCCGTTCGGCATAAATGGTCAGACCGCTGGTGTGCGGGCGGTAGTAGGTCAGGACAGACAAAATCTTCATGCGGCCTGCTTATTAAACAAGTGAAGGTTTTGCTGCACCCAGTAGAACAGCTCGGTGATGCCGTCATTCACACTGTATTGGGGTTCCCAATCCAGATCACGCCTGGCTTTGTCGATATCGGATACATACACCAACTGGTCGCCGGGGCGCCAGTCAGCCCATTTGACCGGGATCTTCTCGCCCATCAACCGCTCCAGGATGGGGGCGAACTGCTCCCAGATGGAGATGGTGTTGGTGGGTCCGCCACCCACATTGAAAACCTGTCCGGCTACCCGGTCGATTCGCTCGATGCTGCGATCATACGCGTTCAGCAGATCGCTGACAAACAGGATATCGCGCACCTGCTTGCCGTCGCCGTAGATGGTGATCGGTCGGTGCTGCAGTGCGGCAATCACGAACCACGCCACCCAGCCCTGGTCTTCAATTCCAAACTGCCGTTTTCCGTAGATGCAGCTCTGCCGCAAAACCACTGTGGGCAGCCCATAAATTCGGTGATAATCACGCGTATACTGGTCGCCGGTGCCTTTGGAGCATCCGTATGGTGAGTGGAAATCCAGCGGATGTTTTTCGGAGATTCCGTCCGGGTAATCTTCATACTCATAGTGATCATTCGATTTGATCACCGATACGTCTTCCATGCCGCCGTATACTTTATTGGTCGAAGCAAACAGCACAATGGGATTTCGCCCCGATTTTCGCGCTGCCTCGAGCATGTTGAATGTGCCCAGCGCGTTGACTTCAAAATCTTCGCGCGGATCCGTCACCGATGTGGTCACCGCTACCTGCCCGGCCAGATGGACGATCACATCCATTCCGGCAGCCGATTTTTCCAGCAGGTCAACATCGCGCACATCGCCTTCAATCAGGTGAAATGAATCCTTTCCGTATTCCTGACGCAGCCAGGCGATGTTTTGGTCAGCGCCTTTTCGGGAGAGATTGTCGTAAATATGTACTTCTTCGCCGCGGCCGAGCAAACGATCCACATAATTGGATCCGATAAAACCCGCTCCGCCAGTGATCAGATATTTTTGTTTCATTCCTCGCACCTTGTTATTTCACGGTCTGCTTCATTTTTGCGACCGAATCTGGTTGATAATTTGAATATACCCTGTAATGATAGTTTTTCCTTCACCAGTCCGTAAACACCAAAAATGCTGGTGATGGCAATCTGCAAAAAGTGCATCACAATGGCATAAGCCAGTGCATGTGAGTAATCTACGCCCAGCACTTTCATCGCGGCGACCACTGAGGCCTCAAAGACACCCAGCGCCGCCGGAGCCGATGGTAAAGCAATCCCCATGGCCAGCACCGAGTTGACAAACACGCCCCACCAGAGCGGCGGCGGTGTGATGATGGCCAGCATCAAAATGTAATACAGAAAAATGGCTACAAACCAGGATGAGCCAATCGCCAGCAGGCATACCAGGAACTGTTTGAGATCGGTCAGGATGGAAAATCCGCCCAAAAACGAGGCGATTTGCGGTTGAATGTATTTGCACACCCAGGCTCGTTTTTTCCCAATTTTCTCAATCCAGCGGGTGATCGGTTCTCTGTTTCTTGCCATGATATACAGCGCAAACAGGCCGGCAATCACCAGCGCCAGCACGATGATGGCAACCGGTTTGGTCCAGTTCATCTCCAATACCAGCGGAAGCACGGACAGCAGCATGGCTGCCGCATAAAACAAATCGAATGCCCGCTCAATCACGATACCGGAAAGAACTTTCGTCACCCCCAACCCGCTTGTTTGACCCAGAATGATGGCTTTTCCAAATTCACCCGCTCGAAGCGGAAGAATATTGTTCAGCAAGTACCCGGCGTTGATGGCCCGAAACGTTTGCAGCGTTTGCGCCTTGCCGGACAGTATCACCTTCAGCGCCACCGCGCGCAGGATCAGCCATAACACGAACAGGGCTGCGGCCGGCAGGACATAAATCAGGTTGATGGATTGGAGTGACTTAACCAGTTCAGCCGGACTCACCAGAGAGAAAATGGCGTAAATGGCGATTCCGCTGATGATGACACCTGGCAGCCACCGCATTGCTCCGTGTAAAGGGTTTTTTCGTTGTGGTTCCATCTTTGGGGAACCTGGTTCCATGTTTCTGGAACCGCTCTCGTTGGCTTCGGAGCCGGTCTTGCTCATTCGTCCTCAAGTTTCAGTACAGCCATGAAAGCTTCCTGGGGGATTTCCACGTTTCCCACCATCTTCATGCGCTTCTTTCCGCGTTTTTGCTTTTCAAGCAGCTTTCGTTTGCGGGTAATGTCACCACCGTAACATTTGGCCAGCACATCTTTGCGCATGGCCTTGATGTTGGCGCGAGAGATCACCCTGCCGCCAGCAAACGCCTGAATGGGAACTTCAAACATCTGTCGGGGCATCAATTCTTTCAACTTGGTCACCAGCCGCTGGCCTTTGTGATAGGCCATATCCTTGTGCACAATGGTCGTAAAAGCATCCACCGGCTCATTGTTGACCAGCAGCTCCAGCTTGATCAGCTTTTCCGGACGGTATTCCAGAAAAGTGTAGTCCATGGAAGCGTAACCGCGTGTGCGGGATTTCAGATCGTCAAAGAAGTTGACGATCATTTCAGACAGCGGAATTTCGTAGATCAGTTGCACCCGGTCCGGCGCAGGGTATTCCTCTTCCTTATACAAACCGCGCCGCTTGCGTACCAAATCCATGATGGTGCCGTAATATTCAGTGGGGGTGATGATTTGAAGCTGCATCCACGGCTCGCGTACTTCCACAATGGAGCTTTCATCGGGGAGCTGAGCCGGTGAATCGATCTTGATCACCTTTTGATCAGCAGTCATCACTTCATATTCCACCGACGGCGCGGTCACCACAATATCTAGATCGTATTCGCGTTCCAGTCGTTCCTGGATGATCTCCATGTGGAACAGACCCAAAAAGCCGCAGCGGAAGCCGAAGTTCAGCGCCTGTGAGGTTTCAGGAACAAACACCAGAGAAGCGTCATTCAACTGCAATTTTTCCAGCGATTCACGCAGATCCGGGTAATCTTCACCCTCCACAGGGTAGATACCGGCATACACCATGGGTTTCACCTGTCGGTAGCCCGGCAACGGTTCACCTGCCGGGGCTTCCGTCAGTGTGATGGTATCGCCTACGCGGCAGTCATGGATCACCTTCAAACCGGTGGCAATATACCCTACCTCACCGGCAACCAGCGTGTTGCCGGGTTTCATGCCCGGTGAAAAATACCCGATCTCAACCGGGTTCATATCCACCCCGGATGACATCACATGCAGTCTGGCGTTTTTATCGATACGCCCATCCACCACACGGATGTACGCCACCACACCTTTATAGGAATCGTAATGGGAGTCAAACACCAACGCCCGCAGCGATGAATCCTGGTTATCGGCTGGCGGCGGGACTTTCTGCACCACCATTTCGAGTACCTTGTCGATATTGATGCCCTCTTTGGCGGAAACGCGCACAATTTCATCCGGGTCGGTGCCCAACAAATTATGGATGTCATTGGCGATCTCGTCTGGACGGGCAGAGGGTAAATCGATTTTGTTGATTACCGGCAAAATCACCAGATCAGCTTCCAGGGCCAAAAAGAGATTTGCCAGGGTCTGGGCTTCGATACCCTGCGTGGCATCCACGATCAGCAGTGCGCCTTCGCAGGCAGCCAACGCACGGCTGACTTCATAATTGAAATCCACATGCCCTGGGGTGTCGATCAGATTGAGTTCGTAGTCCTGTCCATCCTGGGCATGATACGCCATTCGCACGGCCGAAGCCTTGATGGTGACACCCTTCTCACGTTCCAGATCCATGCTGTCCAGCACCTGTTCCGTCATATCACGGTCAGAGATGGTGCCGGTATATTGCAGCAGCCGGTCGGCCAGGGTAGATTTTCCATGGTCGATATGCGCGATAATACAAAAATTGCGAATGTGGGATGTCATAATCGGCTAGTAGTATACCCTGAATTGTCTAAAATTTACGATTCCGTCTCGCCCTGTGCGGACAGCTCCTGCCCGTTTCGTTCGGCCAGCAGTTGATCGACCCTGGAGGCGTAATCGATCACCTCACGACAGGGCATCTGAAGCGATACCAGAAATTCAATATTGCCTTTCGGACCGGTGATGGGTGAAATAATCAATCCGTCGATCCCCCAGCCCTCATTTTCGGCAAATGTCAAAATTCGGTTCAAAACCAGGCGGTGTACCTCCGGATCACGGATCACACCTTTGCCACGCGCGGCTTCTTTGCGCCCGGCTTCAAACTGCGGCTTGATCAGCGCCACTATCCGCCCTTTTTCCGGCGAAAGCCATTTCCGCACCACCGGCAGTACTGTTTCCAACGATATAAAGGATACATCGATTGAGATAAAATCCACCGGCTCGGGCAGCGATTCGACGTAACGGGCGTTTGTGTTTTCCATCACCACCACCCGTTCGTCCTTGCGAAGCTTCCAGTGCAGGATATTGTGCCCCACATCGATGGCGTACACTTTTGCGGCGCCATGCGTGAGCATACAATCGGTAAAACCACCGGTTGAGGCTCCCACATCGGCGCATACCAGGCCGTCCATCGTTTGCAGATCAAAGGCTTCCAGGGCAGCTTCGAGCTTTTGGGCGCCGCGCGATACATATTTAAGCGACTCCTCAATTTCCACCGGTGCGTCCGGATCTACCGCGGTGGACGGTTTGATCTCCACCTGACCGGCTACACGCACCTGACCGGCCATGATATAGCGTTGAGCCTGAGAACGGCTTTCAGATAGATTTCTTTCAACCAACAGTTGATCAAGACGGATTTTTTTCATGTGTTTCTATTTTAACCGGGACGGCCGTGGAATGCGACAATTTTACCAATTTCACCGCACAATCCGGAAGCACGGCCAGTCATCCTGTGATAATATAATCACATGCTCCAGGGATTAATCAAATCATTACGGCCTCGCCAGTGGATCAAAAACGTCTTCCTGCTGGCGGCGATTGTATTTGACCGCCAGCTCACCAATATGGATGCGGTTTTACGTACCCTGCTGGGTGTGGTGATTTTTTCGCTGCTGTCCAGCAGCATTTATCTGCTCAACGACATCGCTGACCTGGAAGCAGACCGGCTTCACCCCACCAAGCGCAACCGCCCCATCGCAAAAGGGATTCTCCCGGTAAAAGTAGCTGTCACCGCAGCCATAATCCTCATTCTGATTACGCTCATTCCCGCATTTATACTCTCGGTGCAGTTTGGCGTGATCTGCCTGGTCTATTTCCTCGTCAATCTCGCATATTCCAAATGGCTCAAGCATCTCCCCATCATCGATGTGATGGTGCTGGCCTCCGGGTATGTCCTGCGGGTAGCAGCCGGTGTATCGTTGATTGTGGTGGAGCGCTTTTCGCCGTGGCTTTATGTGGTGACGACCCTGTTTGCCCTTTTTGTGGGCCTGGGAAAACGCCGCGGCGAGTTGAGCCTGTTACAAACTGAAAACCACGCTCACCGGCGCGTGCTGGATGGATACACCATCCCGTTTCTGGATCAGTTGATTACCATTGTCTCCAGCACAGCCATCGTCGCTTACAGCCTGTATACCTTCTCGGCCCCCAACCTGCCCGAAAATCACACCATGATGCTGACCATCCCATTTGTACTGTACGGGGTATTTAGATACCTGTATCTGGTGCAGGTGAAATTGCTGGGCAGCGCTCCTGAAGAACTCGCTCTTTCTGATCGGCCTCTGCAAATCACATTTCTCCTGTGGGGGCTGCTGGTTTTGATGATCTTTTACTTAAGTTGAAATCTTACCGATTGCCTTATGCCCGCCATTACCGCCTCTGCTCCAGGAAAAATCATTCTCTTTGGTGAACACGCCGTGGTGTACTCACGGCCCGCCATTGCCGTACCGGTAATGCAGCTCAGAGCGACTGCCTACTTTCAGGCCGATCCCGCATCCGCGACCGGCGGCGTCCATCTACAAGCACCGGATATCGATCTCAAATCTGCCCTGACCGATTTACCTATAGGTCACCCCTTCCGGGTGCTTTTCCAGACTGTTCAGGATCAGCTTGGCATCGATCACTTTCCTGCCATGCATGTGAAAATCCACTCGGATATCCCCATGGCGGCCGGTTTTGGTTCGGGGACTGCTGTCTCCGTGGCGCTGATCCGCGGATTAACCCGCTTTCTGGGTATCGAGCTAACCCCTGCCAAAGTATCAGCCCTGGCGTTTGAGGTAGAGAAGATCTATCACGGCAATCCCTCCGGGGTGGATAACACCGTGGTAGCCTTTGAACGCCCGGTGTATTTTCTGAAAGGCCAGCCGCCCAAACCATTGATTCCGGGTCGTGATATGACCTTTATCATCGCCGACAGCGGTATCAAAAGCAAAACCTCCGGGGTGGTGGAACAGGTGCGCCTGAACCGGGAGAAAAGTCCCAAACAAGTGGATGCCATTTTTGATTCCATCGCGGCACTCACTCAGACTGCCAAAGAAATGCTGGTGGATGGCATGCAAAACCGGGTGGGTGCGTTGATGAACCAGAACCAAAAATGCCTGGTTCAACTGGGTGTCTCCTGTGATCCGCTCGACCGGCTGGTGAAAGCCGCTCAGGATGCGGGTGCGTTGGGGGCAAAATTATCCGGCGCCGGCCAGGGAGGAAATGTGATCGCCCTGGTGCAGGATACCGATGCGGGGAAAGTCAGAACGGCGTTGATGCAAGCTGGCGCCGTGAACGTCTTTCAGACTGTTCTTTCACGGCTTGAAAGGAGTTCTGGCTCCTGACCCATGGACACATACATTTATCTCAAGCTGGGTGGCTCATTACTCACCGAGAAGAAATCGGCGCACACACCGCGTCTGGATGTCATCGAACGATGCGCGTTGGAAATCAAACACGGGCTGGACTGTATCCCGAGCCGCAGGCTCATTTTGGGACACGGTTCCGGTTCGTTTGGCCACGTGCCGGCAAAAAAGTATCAGACCCGCTCAGGAGTGCACACCCCGCAGGAATGGCAGGGTTTTGTGGAAGTCTGGCAGGAAGCCCGTATGCTCAACCAGTTGGTGGTTGATGCCTGCATCCGCGCCGGACTGCCGGTGATTGCGTTCCCCCCTTCTGCCATGATTTTAACCCGTCAGGGTGTTGTCCAAACCTGGAACATGGAACCGCTGCTGGCAGCCATTCGGCAGGGCATGATTCCTCTCGTATACGGCGACGTGGTCTTTGATTCAGCTCTGGGCGGTACCATCCTCTCCACCGAGGATGTGTTTGCGGAACTGGTCAAACACCTGCCCCCGGCTTGTGTATTGTTAGCCGGCGCTGAAAAAGGGGTGTGGCAGGATTTTCCGAAATGCACTACACTGATTAAGAAGATCGGGTTCACGACGGATGACGAGATTACCCGTTTTGCCCGTGGATCGGATGCCCCGGATGTGACCGGCGGGATGCAGGAAAAACTCCGTATTCTGATGGGTCTGGTGAAGCAAAATCCATCCTGTCAGGGGCAGATTTTTTCCGGAATGGAGCCGGGCAGCATTGAAGCAGCATTATGCGGCGCGCAAAACGGTACAACAGTTGCTTTGGATCAAGGGTAGAGTGATGGAGGATAAACCATGTTGTTTACACGCATGAAACTGGAAGATATTGAAGACCGAACGTTGGCCGGTTATGCCACCCACTCCAGCATGTCGCGCGGGCGTATGCACCCTGACGGCGAACCCGAATACCGCACCATTTTTCAACGCGACCGCGACCGCATCATCCATACCACAGCCTTCCGCCGATTGGAATATAAAACCCAGGTGTTCATTAACGACGAGGGCGATTATTACCGCACCCGCCTCACCCACACCATGGAAGTCACCCAGATCGGTCGCACCATCGCCCGGGCGCTGGGGGCCAATGAAGACCTGACGGAAGCCATCTCTCTGGCGCATGATCTTGGGCATCCCCCTTTTGGCCATTCCGGTGAACGCACCCTTGCCCGCCTGATGTTGGAACACGGCGGTTTTGACCATAACAAACAGTCTTTCCGTATTGTGACCGAATTGGAACAACGGTATTCCGATTTTCCCGGTTTGAACCTCTCCTGGGAGGTGCTTGAGGGGATGGTGAAGCACGAAACCGAGTATGACCGCTCGGATGCCAAAGATTTCAACCCCGATTTGCGGGGGCATATCGAGGCGCAAATTGTCAACATCGCCGATGCCCTGGCTTACACCGCCCATGATCTGGATGACGGCCTGCGCTCTGAAATGATCCATCCACGCCAATTGGAAGGCCTGGAGTTGTGGGAATTGCTGGTAGACCGCAACCGCACCAATCCGTACCATATCGATGAGCTGGACCGCCATATCCTGATCCGTCAGATGATCGGACTGGAGGTTTCAGATGTGGTGGATAACACCCTGAAGAATATCCATCAAAGCAGCGTAAAGACCTCCGAAGATGTGCAAAAACTGGCCTATAACGTGGTGGCCTTCAGTGAAGACCTTCACCGCCGCAACCGCCAGTTGATGGATTTTCTCTACCGCGAACTGTACAACCA
>DAISXR010000001.1:0-36187 GCA_036825755.1 Anaerolineaceae bacterium | reverse complement strand
CAATATCAGGTAAAATTGCACAGCTCATGAATGGTGACCGGTCCGGTTTTGTGCGCCAGAAGCCCCTTTGAGGATTCAACCAGATCGCCAGAACCGGAACACGTTTGCAATACCAACGGGTTGCCAGCCATGAATCCCAGGGATGATTTTATTGCAGGAGCATGCGAATAAATGGATAACACGCAGCAGTATTTGACGGCACAGGGTGCCGAAAAGATGAAAGAGGAATTGAATCAACTTAAAACGACCGGACGGGAACAAATCTCGATTCGCCTGAAAGCCGCCATTGAAATGGGCGATCTCTCAGAAAACGCCGATTACACCGCTGCCAAGGAAGACCAGGCTTTCCTGGAGGGCCGTATTCAGGAGCTGGAGTATATTCTCAGCAACGCCCTTATTATCGATAAGATTCAAAAAGATAAGTCGGTGGTGGGCGTGGGTGATACCGTTACTCTTCAGGAAGACAACTATCCAGAGGAAACCTATTTTGTGGTGGGATCAAAAGAAGCAGATCCTCGCAATGGGTTGATTTCGCATAATTCCCCCATTGGTAAAGCCATAATGGGTCACAAAGTGGGTGAAAAAGTAAAAGTAGAGACCCCTGATGGGGCCCTGTATCTGAAGATTATCCGAATCGCATAAATAAAACGTTCAAAAGGGGCTGGCGAAATTTTCACCAGCCCCTTTTCAGTTTAATTTCCGAACTGCAATTGCTGTAAATCAGGCTTTCGGCCAGATGGTCAGATCCATGGTGATGCGGTCAAAGTAGCTGTTTTCAGGCAGCGCGCTCTGTCCGTAAGCCAGATCTACAATGCGGGCTTCCAGTTGAAGCGTGGCAGTTTCCAGAAGGATTACCTTATCCTGTTCAATCAGGACAGGCTCACCCTTGGAGACAACCCGCTGATTGACGGTGGGATCGTTGAAGGAATACTCGCTCAACAGCACCTTGGTAACCGTTTGGATATCGTTTTTATCGAACAGCCAGATTTCCAATGCAGTCACTTTTTTAGGCTCGCCCACCCCGATGGTTTCGGTGATACCTACACCGCACTCGCCCAGGAATTCGCCGGTGGGTGAATCCACGCTGAATGAATCATCATACAGATCGTCGCCCACTACATAGGTGGTCATAAATTGGGCAATTGGGGTATCGTGATCCACCTCAGCGCGGGGAGCGGTTTCACGAACATCCTGCATCATATCCGCGCGTTTGCTTGCGGCTGAAACAGCCACTGGCTGGGCAATATTGACCGGTCGTTTGCGCAAAACCAGCAGATATAACAGCGCTCCGCCCACCAACAGGAGCATCAGCACCAGAAAACCCAACAGCATCAACGGTTTGAACTTTGCTTTTGTCGTCGGAGCCGTTTCTTCCGTCAGGGTTACATCGCTGGCGGTTTCCGTCGCGTCTGCCTGATTGGAGGAAACGATCACGGTGACTTCATTCGATGAGGAGGCTGGTTTAGCCGGTTCAGTCGCTTGCGCTTCTTCCGCAGTCACCGCCTCAGCCTGTGCGGGCGCGCCGACTAAAGCGCTGAATGCATTCACATCCTCGGCTTTGACACCCTTGCTTTGCACCTGATCCAGCAGCGCCTGAGCGTCATCGCCCATTTCAGTCCAGCGATTTAAGGCGAGCAGACTGTCCTGGTTGTGGGCATACGAGTCAACCATCATGCTCATCACATCCAGCTTGACATCCTCGCGCAAATGCGCCGGCGCAGCATCTGTCCACTTCACAGGGAAAAGCCCCCACCCCAGAATGGGCAGTCCAATGATCAAACCAAGCACGAAACCGACGATAGCAGTTACGAGAGGTTTCTTGAGGCTCTGGCGAATCACCTCGATCGTCGCTTTTAGGTTCATTTATTATCCTCCTGCATTGCCGCAAAATATAAAATTAAGGATGTCGGCCTCATGGCATATCGATTCTGGCAGGATGCCCATCGAATTAATGCGATGAACCATGAATGGCGGCATACATTCGGAAGGATGCAATAAATATGCCTATTCGATTGCCTGTGCTTCGATTTCCTCAAGCAGGAATTCTTCCTGGCACTTCAGGCACTGTACTTTTTTCTTGTTGGAGATCACCAGCATACCGCCGCAGCTCGGGCAGGCGGTCTTGATCGGTTCTTTCCAGGAAGTAAATGTGCAATCAGGGTAACGGGAGCAGCCGAAGAAGACACGCCCCTTGCGGCTCTTTCGCCGGACAACCTCACCGGTTTCGCACACCGGGCAAGGAATATCCATCTTGTCCAACCAGGCTTCGGTGTATCGGCATTCAGGGAAATTGCTGCAACTGATGAACTTGCCGTAGCGGCCCCAGCGGATCACAAGATCATGCCCACATTCCGGGCACACCCGGCCGATTTTTTCCATCTCGGCCTTATTCTCCGGCATTTCCTTTTGTGCTCGCGCCACCTCAGGTTCAAAGGACTGGTAAAAATCCCGAACTACGCTGGTCCATTCGCTCTCACCGGCAGCCACCGTATCCAGCTTGGATTCCATATCGGCCGTAAAGCCTACATCTACCACATCATCAAAGTATTCAGTCAGCAGGTCATTGACCAGGAAACCGGTTTCGGTGGGGATCAGCCGCTTGTTCTCGCGGTACACATAACCGCGCGCCTGGATGGTGGAGAGAATCGGCGCATACGTGGATGGTCGTCCGATGCCAAATTCTTCCAGCGCCTGCACCAGCGAAGCCTCGGTGAAACGCGGCAGCGGTTGTGTGAAATGCTGTTCCGGTATCAATCGGATCATGGTCTGTTTTTGCCCTTCCTCCAGATTGGCCGGGATTTTGACTTCTTCGCTTTCCTCGCTCTTTAGATCTTCATCTTTGGCTTCTTCATACACCACCATGAAGCCGGGGAAGCGCAAAGTTGAACCGGATGCGCGGAACAGGTAATCCTGATCCTCATGTTTGGCTGAGATCTCTACGCTGAGCGTATCAAAAATTGCAGCTTCCATCTGACAGGCTACAAACCGCTGCCAGATCATCTGATACAGGCGGTACTGATCGCGAGTTAAAGAATCTTTGATCTTATCGGGTTTTCGCAAGACAGAAGTGGGTCGGATGGCTTCATGCGCTTCCTGAGCGCTCTTGGCACGAGTTTTGTATACCGGCGGTGTCGATGGTAAATATTGCTGACCGTAATTACCCAAAATGTACTCGCGCGCTTCGGTCTGCGCCTGTTCGGCAATATTGGTCGAATCGGTACGCATATAGGTGATCAAACCGGTCGAGCCGCCTTCGCCAATATCCAGACCTTCATACAACTGCTGGGCAACACTCATGGTTTTCCGGGCGGTGAAACCCAGCTTGCGCGAGGCTTCCTGCTGCAGGGTACTGGTGATGAACGGGCCGGAGGGTTTTCGCCGCCTTTCGCCGCGTTTAATCCGGCTGATTATATAATCCACGTTTTCCAGATGACCCAATATGGCATCCACATTCTCACGAGCCGGCAGATTGGGTTCTTCCCCGTTGATCCGCACCAGTTTGGCTACATAGGTGTCTTTCCCTTTTGCAGGTTTCAGCTCTGCCCCGATGGTCCAGTACTCTACCGGTACAAAGGCTTCAATTTCACGCTCACGCTCCACAATCAAGCGCAGTGCCACAGATTGAACCCGGCCGGCAGAGAGACGGTTACGCACTTTTTCCCACAGAATGGGGCTGATGCTGTACCCCACCAGACGGTCAAGCACACGGCGGGCCTGCTGCGCATCCACCAGAGCCATATTGATATCACGCGGGTGTCCAAATGCCTCAGAAATTGCATTTTGGGTGATCTCATGGAATACCACCCGGTGCGAGTTTTTGGGATCAATCTCGGCTGCTTCCAGCAAATGCCAGGCAATTGCCTCACCCTCACGGTCAGGGTCAGTCGCCAGGAACACTTCTTCAGCCTTCCTGGCCGCTGTTTTAATCTCCTTGACTACCGCCCGTTTTTCATTGGGAACACGGTATTTTGGAGCGAAATCATTCTCAACATCGATACTGAGGGATGAACGGAGTAAGTCACGCACATGCCCTACGGAAGCCTTTACGGTATATCCTTTTCCCAGAAAACGGCCCACTGTACGGGCTTTCGCCGGTGATTCGACAATCACCAGTTTTCCGCTGCGTTCCACCACAGCCACCGGCTTCTGCAGCCCTTCATGGGCGGGTGTTGCCCCAATCCGTACCATGGTGGTGCCGCATACAGGGCATACACCGCGTGTCACCGGGCGGGCGGATTTATTGAATTCTGGAACGGGGTTTTGAATCTCCCGTTTTTGTCTGCATTTTACACAATAGGCTTCCAATTTTCTTCTCCTACAGGTACTGCTGTCGGCCTTCGGCTTTTAATCGATTGACAACATCCTTCACATTTTGCGCTTTTTCCCGGCTGCACACCAGCAGCGCATCACCAGTATCCACCAGAATCAGGTCCTCAACACCGATGGTTACGATCAGGCGACCGGATTCCCTGGATAATACCACTACATTCTTTGATTCAAGCCCAATAAAGTTATCATGGCGAATAATATTCCCATTTTGGTCCGGTTGGAGAACGTCGTAAAGCGAATCCCACGCCCCGACATCGTTCCAACCCATATCCGCAACCGGGATCACTGCCATGTTTTGAGCATGTTCCATAATTCCATAGTCGATACTTTGCGGGGTGATCTTACCCCATAATTCATAAATATGCTGGTTCCAGTCAGCATCGTTCAGCATTTTTTGGATATCACTCAGAATACCGGCCAATTCAGGCATCTGCCGGTTGATTTCTTCGAGGATATTAGCAGTCTTCCAGATAAACATGCCGGAGTTCCAATCATGGTCCTGGCTCTCCAAAAAACGTTCCGCATCCGGCAGAGCGGGTTTTTCTTTAAACTTGAGCGCACGATAAGTCTTGAAACCTTCCTGTTCGCCAAGCGCTTCCCCGCGATGGATATACCCATACCCGGTGGAAGGGAAGGTCGGTGTGATCCCCAACGTGACCAGATAATCCTGCAGGCTTAATTGATAAGCAGATCGCAGCACCTGTTGAAACCGGGCTACATCCTCAATAAAGTGATCCGCGGTAAGCACCGCCATCACTGCGTTGGGATCTTTGTGCTGCAGGACGATGGCCGCCAGCCCAACCACTGAGGCCGTGCCGCGCGGGAAGGGTTCGATCAGGTAATTCTCGGCCGGAATGGTGGGGCATAACTGCATCAGTTGATCAGCCTGATCCTGAACAGTGACCACATAAATATGGTCATGAGGGAACAACCCCTCCAGCCGGTCGACTGCGATATTAAACATAGACCGGCCATCCACCAGATCGAGTACCTGTTTTGGGCGGCTCTGCCGCGATAACGGCCAAAGACGTGTTCCTCCGCCCCCTGCCATAATGACAGCATAAAAATGTTTCAGAGGTTCACTCATTTTGTCGACTCACTCCCATAACCTGATAATGACTCCCGGACCACAGAATAATTCATCGGCCCGGATTTGTATACCATCCCTTTCAACTCCAGCAGGGTCAGGGTAGAAGATACCACAGCCATGGATAACCCTGATTTGACATGGATTTCATCCACGTGGGTTGGGTAATCTCCCAAAACCTGTAAAACCTGCGCTTCTACATCATCAACCGGCAGCAGCTTCCGCGCCGTTTGTGATTGATTGACATGTTTGTATTGTAATATCTCCAGCAGTTCTTCAAAATCCAGCAATGGGCGTGCGCCCTGCCGGATTAGATCATTGGTACCTTTACTTTGGGCGGCATAGATACTGCCAGGCACCGCGAAAACTTCACGCCCCTGTTCGGCTGCAAACGTGGAGGTAATCAGCGCTCCGCTGGTGGCAGCCGCCTCGATCACCACGGTGGCGGAGGTCAGACCGGAAATAATCCGGTTGCGGGGCGGAAAATTCACCCCCTCCGGAGCGGTACCAGGGCAGTAATCGCTGATCACAGCCCCGTGCTGGGTGATCTGCTGGTAGATCATTTTGTTTTCAGGCGGATACACTACATCTACACCGCAACCAAGCACAGCCAGCGTTCGTCCGCCGGACTGTATACTGGATGAATGCGCCGCAGCGTCGATGCCTCTGGCCAGCCCGCTGACCACGGTGACCCCATGCCGGGCCAGGAAAGCGGCCAGTTCACTGGCGACCTGCTTACCATACCCGGTCATTCGGCGGGTGCCCACAATCGCCACCGCCCAATCATCTTCCGGTTGAAGGCTCCCCAGGGTGTACAGCACCGGTGGCGGCTGATCAATTTCACGCAGCTTTCTGGGATAGGCATCATCCAGGCTGGTCAGAATGTGAATGCCCTTGTTTTGAATACTGGAAAATAATTGTGAAGGATCGATTTTCTTGCGACTTTCAATCACCTGGAGAGCCAGCTTTTCGCTCAGCCCTGCGGCTGTCAACGCATCGAGCGGAGCATCCCAGGCAATTGAAAGGTCACCAAAAAATTGCAGTAGCCGCTGCATTCTGACAGCGCCAATTCCGCGAATATGATTGAAACCCACCCAGTAGATACGCGGATCCATGCAATCAATCCCATTCAGGCGGAGATATGACGATCCTTTTCCTGTCGAGATCGACCAGTTTCAAAACGGATTCAATCGCCGGAACCAGCAGTTCCTTGCCTTCAGGCGTATTGATGACATACACGTCATTGGCTCCCGTTTCCAGGATCTCGGTCAGTTCACCCAACAGTTCTTCCTGCTCATTGTAAACCTGCAGCCCTACCATCTGGTGAAAATAATACTCACCTTTCGGCAGCGATGGTAGTTCGGAGGTTTTCACATACACCATCTCATTACGCAACGATTCCACATCTTCCGGCGTTTCCTTGCCCCGAAAGCTGACGAGTAAGCCCTTGTTGTGACTTCTCACACCGATGATGGTCATGAGAGTATGCTCATCACCAATGTAGACTCGTTTTCCGCGCTGAAGCCGCTCCGGAAAATCGGTCATCACCTCAAAAAGCACTTCCCCCTTAAGTCCGTGCGGTTTTCTAATCTGTCCGACAACTAAGTACAACGGCTCGCCTTGTTGGGGCGAGCCTGTTGATTTTGGTTGGTCGTTTTGTTCGGATGCCTGTGCCCCGCTCATCGTGGCTCAACAACATCCAGATAAACCTGCTTGCCTTCCCTTACGGCTACGACCCGTGACAAAATACGCATTGCATTGGCAACACGGCCGCCCTTGCCGATGACACGCCCCATGTCTTCTTTGGCAACCTGCAACTGCAAACGAATTTTATTCCCGGATCGATCCTGACGTACCCTCACATCCATTGGATTATCTGCCAGGGATCGTGCAATATATTCAATTAACTCTTTCACAATCTGTCCTTTCCCGGACTTCAAACCCGGATACCAACTTGACTGTACAGGATTATTTTGCCGTCCGGTTCTTGAAGAATGCGTCCGCTTCGGCGAGCAGGGTATCAACATTTTCGCCGCCTTTGAAACGCTGAAAACGATCCAGAATCCCGGTGCTCTTGAAGAGGCGCTCGACGGATTCGGTTAATTGTGCCCCGTTGTTCATCCAGTGATAAACACGGTCTTCTTTGACGTCCAGGGTGAAAGGTTCAGTGCGGGGGTTGTAGTTGCCCAGAATTTCCAGGAACTTCCCATCACGAGGGCTTTCACTGTTGGCAGCAATCACACGATAACTGGGTTGATTGCGTAAACCGACACGACGCAAACGAATTCGTACCATTTTTTATATTTCTCCTGATCCTGTCTAATTTGTTTTTATCAGTCGTTGGTCAAAATGCGGAAGAGTTTGAGGGTACGCAGAAGGGAGGCGTATCTTCCGATTCTAACGCTAACGTAATAAACGAGATAAATCCTTTGTTCCTGACTTCTTAATCATTTTGAACATACGCTGCGCATCACGGAATTGCTTCATGATGCGGTTAACATCCTGGACGTCGGTACCAGATCCGCGAGCGATGCGGCGCCGGCGGCTGGCGTTGAGTACGTCCGGGTTTCGTCTTTCATACTTTGTCATCGAGTTGACGATTGCCTCAGCCAGTTTCATCTGGTCTTCCGCCTGCCCCTGCGGCATGGATTTGGCAGCGGCACCCAGACCCCCCGGCAGCATTTCCAAAATCTGCTGCAGCGGACCCATTTTTCGGATCTGTTTAAGCTGCTCGGTGAAGTCTTCCAGCGTGAATTCACCGCTCATCAACTTCTTGGCCTGTTTCTCGGCCTGTTCCTGATCGAAAGCAGTTTCGGCTTTTTCAATCAGACCGATGATATCACCCATGCCTAAAATGCGTGATGCGAGCCGTCCGGGGTCATACGCCTCGATGGCATCCACGCCCTCGCCGGTGCCCAGATACTTAATCGGCACACCGGTGACGCTGCGGATGGAAATTGCAGCGCCGCCGCGGGCATCACCGTCCATTTTGGTTAGGATCAAACCGGTCAGCGGGATGGAATCACGGAAACCCTCGGCCACGCCCAACGCTTCCTGACCAATCATCGCGTCGATCACCAGAATAGTATCAGCGGCAACCACTTTGGAATGAATGGCAGATAATTCATCCATCAACTGCTGGTCAAGCTGAGACCGGCCGGCGGTGTCGACGATCATCACCGAATAGCCGCCTTTTTGAGCGGTCTCATACACCTGTTGTACCATTTTGGGTGGAGTGACATCCGGGGTGTGGAATACTTCCACTCCGATCTTTTGACCCAGCGTTTGCAGTTGTTTCACGGCTGCCGGGCGGTATGGATCAGCGGCTACCAGCATCACACGCTCACCCTGCGAGCGTAAAAGACGCGCCAGCTTGGCAGCGGCGGTGGTTTTACCGGAGCCCTGTAAGCCAACCAGAATCACCACGCGCGGTTTTGCACCGGTCAGGTTCAACGGAGCCGGATCGCCAAGGGTGCGAATCAATTCTTCATGGACAATTTTGATCACTTGCTGGGCAGGGTTGAGCGCTCTGGACACTTCTGCGCCCACTGCGCGTTCTTTCACCCGTTTGACGAAGTCTTTTACCACGCTGTAATGGACATCTGCTTCTAATAAAGCAATACGAACTTCCCGCATGGCGGTGTCAACGTCTTCTGTTGACAGTTTGCCATGCCTGCGAAGTTCTTTAAAGATGTCGTTCAGACGTTCCGATAAACTCGCAAACACGTGATGTTATCCCTGCTCTAACGGCGTTTCCTATTATATAGGATCTCGGTTACGCCAGCAAACCTGCATTTTAGCTTGTAGTGAGTGAAAGGTCAAGGGTGACCGCTGCCATCAGATTGAAGAAGGAGACAGATTGTACTGTCTCCTTCTTCCACATATGGAATACCGATAAACTCAATGCGGTACCAGTATTATTGGCCTTGCAGCAGAACTCTGCCTGGTTTGGCCCCTGTCAGCTTCTTGTCGTGATAAACAACTTCGCCGCCGACAATCACATAATCAATACCATCTGCCAGTAAATTGGAATTCAGGAAATTGGCAGTATCCTTGATCGTCTCATAATTGAAGATCACCAGGTCTGCATCGTAGCCGTCTTTGATTACACCCTTGGTGGGGATCATGGCTGCTTCAGCGCTGCGCGAGGTCATCTTGGAGATCATCTTCTCAAGTGACAGGACACCTTTTTCCTTAACAAAGTAGCGGATGGCTCTTGGGAAGGAACCGTATGCGCGAGGATGCGCTCTTTCTTCGGCTGATTTGACAATACCATCCGTGCCAACCACCACATGGTCATTCTGGATGATACGGAATACATCATCCTCGCCCATGCTGGAATAGATGGCCGTAGCCACACCCTGGTTGGCGATCAATGTGTCAAACAAAACATCGTACGGATCCAGGTTATGCTGGCGTGCGTACTCACCGATAGTAAGACCTTCCACCGCCGGGGTTTTGGCCGCGCGTGAAATAAATACGCCATCAAAACCATTGCAATTGCGCACCTGGTTCTCAAAGTCATCACAGGTCTCAATTTCGTGCCTGATCTGGGCGCGTTGAGCCGGATCTTTGAGATATTCCACCATCCCGCCAATCCCTTTGGTGAAGTATTTGGGCGGGATGCAAACATTCAGGTGAGTCATCGAGGCAGTATAAGGGTACTGGTCAGCCGTTACCTGCAAACCTTCACGATTCGCGTCGTCGATCAGTTTCAGCATCTGCTCTGACAAACCCCAGTTATTGATCCCGCAGACCTTCAGGTGGGAGATTTGAAGTTTCACGCCGGAGCGACGGGCAACCTCAATTGATTCTTTGATGGATTTCAGCACATCCTGTGATTCATTGCGCATATGGGTGGTGTAAACGCCGCCGTACTCCTTGACGATTTTGGCAAGTTCGACAATTTCGTCGATGTCCGAGTATGCGCATGGAATATAAATCAAACCGGTCGAGAAACCCATGGCGCCGTTTTCCATGGCTTCCCGCAGCATCGACTTCATGTGCTCCATTTCAGCAGATGTGGGTTTACGATTGTCAAAACCCATGGCAGCGATACGCAGCATTACATGACCGACTAAAAACTTAACATTTTCCGGAAGTTTCAGACTTTTGGCGTAATTCAGATAACCGCTAAAGGTAGTAAAAGATGACATATTTTCCGGCAGTGTGTCGGTAAAAATTGCCAGGCCCTGCGCGGTGAGATCCAGTTTCGCAGGATCCACGGGAGCCATGGAAAAACCACACTGTCCGGCAATATGGGTAGTGATCCCTTGAGAGATTTTCGAAAGTGACGCAAACTCGCGACCCAATGGCACATCGCCGTGGGAATGCGAATCAATGAACCCGGGGCAAACATACAGCCCGGTGCAGTCGATCGTTTTTTGAGCCTCTACAGCCGCATTATTGGAGAGAACAGAAAGCTTGCCGTTTTTGCATGCAACGCTTCCGATAAAGCGGGGGGCTCCAGTTCCATCAATGATCGTTGCATTCTTGATGAATAAATCGTACATGGCTCTCTCCTCGACTTCTTTTGTAAAGTTATCGCCTTCCACCCTCAGGGGAAAGGTATCGTGGAAGGCGATATCAGTTGCTACATTTTCCCGTGCAAGATTGGCTTTTTCAGTTGGAGTGTCCGTCACTTGATTGGATCACCGCAGACGGACACTCCTGTCATTTTTTGAACTATGGGATCAAACTAGCTACAAACACACCGGCCAGGTTACCGATCGCATAACCCCACAGACCAACCAGCAGAGCGGGAACGATCAGGCTTGACCAACCGTGAGAGATGGCGAATGCCGCACCGGTAGTTGGCCCACCAATGGTCGAGCAGGATACCAGCATGACCTCTTCGAAGTTTTCCTTGCGGATCTTCCCATAGAGCAGCGGGAGTGCAAAGTTGAAGAAAATCATGATGATGGCGGTCACGATCATGACCGGGCCCACCTGCAGGAACAGACCGATATCGGCTGCCAGACCCAGGGAAACGAAGAAGAGCATGATGAGGAAGTTACCCAGTTCTTCTGCACCGTTCAGGCCTTCGAAGTACTTGGGGAAAATGGTAACCAGTGCAATGGTCACGAAGCTCATGATCAGGTAAACATTACCCAGGATCATCTTCAGGTTTTCATGAATACCTGAGGCATTAACCAGCGAGGCGACCCAGGCGCTGATACCGGTAATGGCCATGGCTGTTGCGAGTGACATGGCGATATTGAGATAAGAAATCGATTTCGGTTTCCAGTATTGTTCCTGCAGGGTTTTGCCCGCTTCAGCACCGGATTCATATGCATCGATATGAGCGTGCTTGAAGTTGCGGCGCAGGAACTTGCTGTTGACCAGGAAGTTGAAGATGACAAACAGAACGGCAACAAATGCGTTGGCAACCACTGCAGCTGCATTGATATAGGAGGGGTCCATCTTGTACACATTACCCATAGCAATCATGTTGACAGTTCCGCCTACGTAGGCGCCTACCTGCATGGCCATAATCCCCTGGATGAACTCAGTGTTGCGCAGAACAATACCGCAGACCAACGCGCTGAGCATGGAACCCAAGATGGCGATGTTCACAAGCAGGAACAATTTACCGGACTCTTTGATAATTCTCTTCAGATCGCACTTGAACAGGAGCAAGGGGATGGAGAGGGGCAGTAAATAACCGCTGATTACACTGTACACCGGTGATTTGGCCGGCACGATCTTCAGGTTCACGAGCAGCATGGAACCGAAAATGGCGATGGTTACGCCAGTGATGGAGGCGGCCCATTTCCATTTTTGTTCGGCAAAAATGGCGAATGCGGCTACCGCAACAACCACAACCCAGACCAACCAGATGTTTTCTTCAGGAATTAATGACATGACCAGATCCTCCGAAACAGTAATAAGGGTTTGATACGACAGGGGTTGCTTTCATTGTGCACGGGAAAAGGCAACGTTAATTCCACCGACAGGTCCAATCACTTCCTGTCGTGCTCGTTACCGATATAATGAATTTCTACAATGGGAGCAACCAAAGTGATTATACAGTCACAAATGTGATACTATTTATCCAAC
This sequence comes from Anaerolineaceae bacterium, assembly GCA_036825755.1. Classification (GTDB taxonomy): domain Bacteria; phylum Chloroflexota; class Anaerolineae; order Anaerolineales; family Anaerolineaceae; genus JAJFTV01. The sequence continues at coordinate 23,712 of DAISXR010000001.1, read as the reverse complement.
TTTTCGCGTTTCGTTAACGAAATTTTCGCTATCAGAATCGGATCTGTGAATGCTTCATCTTATGATTGAAAATAAATATAAGAAGTAAGAGCCATGAAAATTGAACAACTTCGACGCGTACTGGAAGTGTACAATACCGGATCCATCAACCGGGCTGCCCAAAACCTGTATATGTCCCAATCCAGCCTCAGTTCCTCCATCAATGCATTGGAAATGGAACTGGGTGAAAAGATATTCAAACGTTCGGCAGAAGGGGTGGTTCTGACTTCCTTTGGCGGTCAGTTTGTCGAACATACCCGTGAAATACTCAATCATGTGGATACGATCGAACGGTTGTGCGCAATCGGCCCGCAAAAACCGGTCAGTTCTCGCCTGGATGTAATGGTTTATTACCTGTTCTTTGCGCAACAGGTGTGGGCGATCTTCTGCAACAGTCATAGAAGTGAAAATATCGATCTGAATTACCTGGAACGCACCCGAACAGAGATCATTAACTCGGTGGCAAATGGCAAAGCTGAACTGGGTTTATTGATGATGCCATCCGTGGATCGCGAAAAATGGCTTTCCCTGATGGCAGCCCAGGGATTGGAGTACACACTGATCAGCATCGAAACCCCGCATGCGGTGATGGGTCCGTATTGCGAGATGTATGATTCCTCAGCTCTTACCCCTGCCCAGCTTGCCAACCGGAAAATGATTATCTTTCCCGAAGAAAATGATCTCTTCATGACCATCGATCGCAAGATCTTTAAAAAATTTTCCCCAAACAGCTTTCTGACCGTCTGCCACCGGGGTTCTTTGATTGGCATCCTGAATCAGACCGAAGCCTACTATCTGGGGACATTCAACAAAAAAGCCTATTCGCATTTCCCGTTCTATGAAGGGATGAAATGTGTTCCGATTTTGGGCACTGATTTCCATTATGAGATCGGCTATGTGCGACGGCGGGGTATGTATCTCTCCGATTACGCGAGCGAATTTTTACAAATGATCCAAATGCTCCTGTCCTGAAAAAATCACTGACCTGTTCGCATCGGACATTTTCTCCTGTTTGTCATCAGGAGTCTGATCCTAATCCTTTATTGCCATTAAACAGAACCAAAATCGAAACACCGGGTTAATTGAATTGATCCGTCTCTGCCTGATTGGCAGTTTTGAGGGTGATTTTGTTGGTAAAGAGGAAAAAATGTCTGAGATAGCCATCGTAACCGATAGTACCGCCAGCATTCCGCAGGAGCTCATGGCTGATCTGCCCATCACTGTCCTGCCGTTGAATATTATCTGGAACGGCGAAACTTATCAGGAAGGAATTGATATCGACGTAGATGAGTTTTATTCCCGGCTGAAGACCGAAAAGACATCTCCAACCACATCACAGCCCAGCCCTGAAATGTTCAGGCGCGTCTATCAAAAACTCCTGGACGAAGGAAAAGAAGTCGTTAGCATCCATATTTCAGCCCGCTTGTCCGGAACCGTTTTTTCGGCCATGCAGGCTCGCAGCCAACTGGATACCGACCGTGTGGAAATCGTTGATTCGCGGGTAGCTTCCATGGCACTGGGCTTTTCCGTGCTGACCGCCGCCAGGGCAGCCAAAGAAGGAGCTTATCTCGATGAGGTCAAGGCCATCGCGGAACGATGCAGCAGCAATGCCGGCGCCCTCTTCACCGTAACAACACTTGAATACCTGCACCGCGGTGGGCGCATTGGAGGCGCGAGCGCCTTTCTGGGGACAGCCCTGGATCTCAAACCGATCCTGATGTTGGTGGATGGAAAAATTGAACCCGTCGAACGCGTCCGCACCATGGGGAAAGCGTTGGATCATCTGGTCGTGCAATTGAAGAAGCAGATCGGGAAGAAATCACCGCTCAACTTTGCCGTCATCCATGCCATGTGCCCGGAAGAGGGTCAAAAACTGCTGGATCGAGTTTGCGACGCCTTCCCCACCAATCAGATTGACAGCGCCATCCTCAGTGATATCAGCCCGGTTATCGGCACCCATACCGGACCCGGTACACTGGGGATCGCTTACATGACTGGTATCTAAGTTCGTGTGAAACCTTCTGATGAATAGAACGGGCAGCAAGGCTGCCCGTTTTTTGTCACTTCTTTTGGTACAATTTAGCCATCATTTTTTGGGAGAATTACGAAGATGAAAAATTATCCAGAGATTGGCATTCAGGTGACAGATATATTGCTCCCCCGCCCCGGGATCAATATGACACAATGGTCGGTCATTGCATGTGATCAATTTACCTCACAGCCAGATTATTGGGAAAATGTTAGAAAACTGGTTGGCAGCAGCCCCTCCACCCTCAACCTGATTCTTCCCGAAGTGTTTTTAGGGAAACCGGAAGAACAAAAACAAACAGAGTTGACCCGTCAAAAAATGGCAGAATACCTTGCTGGTGATGTCTTTGTGGAAAAAGAAGGCGTCATTCTGGTAGAACGCAAGGTAGATAATAAAACTCGTCATGGATTGGTGTTGGCGCTCGACCTGGAACAATATGACTACAACAAAGGATCCAAGAGCCTGATCCGCGCAACCGAGGGCACCATCATTCAACGGCTTCCACCCCGTATCAAAATCCGTGAAGGCGCGCCGCTGGAACTCCCTCACATTTTGGTACTGATCGATGACCCCGATTGCACGGTCATCGAACCCTTTACCAATAAAAAAGCCGAATTACAGAAGATTTATAACTTCAACCTGATGATGAGCAGCGGACATCTGACCGGTTATATGATCAACCAGGATGCACACATTCAGCAACTGGTGGAAGCCATCAAGAAACTGGCTGATCCTGATGTGTATTGCCAGAAATACGGCGTAGACATTGAAACCGGTGTTCTTCTGTTTGCCATGGGCGATGGAAACCATTCACTGGCCACCGCCAAAGCCATTTGGGAAAAGAATAAAGCCAAAGTAGGAATGGATCATCCCTCCCGTTACGCATTGGTGGAGATTGAAAATATCCACGATCAGGGGTTGGAGTTTGAACCCATCCACCGTGTGATCTTTGACGTGAAAGAAAACCCGGTTTCAGCCATGCGAAATTACTTCCAGAACAATTTCCGCGTGGTTTCGGTAGCCAGCGCTAATGAAATGAAACGCACTGTTGATGGTCAAAACGGCAGCGAGCATGCCATCGGTCTCATTCAGTCCGACGGTTTCTCAGTGGCTTATATCAGCAACCCCTCCAGTAACCTTCCGGTTGGCACCATCCAGACTTTCCTGGATGAGTGGTTGAGCAAGGGTAAAGCTAAAGAAATCGACTATGTTCACGGCGCTGAAACAGTGGTTGACCTCGGTACGGAAGCCGGGAATCTTGGCATCTACCTGCCCGCCATGCAAAAATCGGAATTGTTCAAGACGGTCATCCTCGACGGCGCTCTGCCCCGCAAGACCTTCTCCATGGGAGAAGCGCATGAAAAACGCTTCTACCTGGAATGTCGCAAGATCGCCTGATTGATGGATAACTCAACGCCTTTACCCGGTCAACCGTACATCCAGGATATCCATCTGGAGAAGCTGGAAACCGGCTTCCGGGTAAAGGTGATGATCGTGAACCACGGCAAACCGGTTGATTTACGGATCCGGGCTGAAGACGGTCAGGGCAATCTGCTGAAAGAGATGACCGTGATCGAAACCCCGGATGCAATCAACTCATACGTTTTGCACATGCCTGCATCGGAAGACGGCATGATCCACATCACCTCCTGGCTTCAAAGTGACACCCTGGGCGTGTTTCAGCAGTTTCAAAAAACCTTCCAATTCTAAAAATAACCGCCTGACTTGTAGCAGTCAGGCGGTTTTCACTTTGTAATAAAAACAAATCTGTCACTGCCCGTTTTCAACATAGGCATGGAACAGATCCATCGGGTTTACGGCCGTCAGTTCGCCGCTGGTTCGCCACCACAGATACTCCGCGCGTTCTTCTTCCGTGGTAGCGGCATCATAAAATGCCATCTGGTCGATCGTCAGACCGGATACCCCGATGCGGGTTTCAAGATGTAAATGGGCTTCCACGGTCTGGCTCTTGCCAAGCAGGTTGATCTGATCACCGCACTGGATGACATCGCCAATCTGCTGGGTGGGTTCATTGATCAGATGCCCGTAAAAATGGTACAGCGATTGTCCGGGTTGAATTTGATATAGTTGGCGGATGAAAGACGGCAGGTCTTCGTAAGGTGTCTCCAGAATCACTACATTACCAATTGGCGGTCTGTTGACCGTGATGCCGGCTACCCGCCCGGACAAAATCGCCCGCACCGGGATTTCGTACAGATACCGGCCCTCGAAATTGTACGAACCCAGATCCACCCCATGATGACCCACATCTGATTTTTGATTGGGCACATTGAACTCCTGGGAGATGATCTGATCCATTTCGTTGATTTCCACCCCGTCAATCGGCGAACAGAAAGAAGGCTCTGTCGGTGTAGGGCTGTTCATTTCAGACGGTTCCGAAATTGCATTCGGTGTGTTGGTTGGCTCTGCCATAACCGGCATAGTGATGCCGGGCGTTGAGGTTTCAATGGGATGCGCGGCCAGATCCGTGGACGTCATTGCGGCAGCCAGTGCTGCACCCTGGGTCAACTGTAAATCCATTTTCTGCTGTTTGCGAACCCCCTGCAGGTAAGGAACTACCACAAACATCAAAAGAGCCAGCAATCCTGGCAGGGCCAGCAAAATGATTGCGGTTCGCAGGGATGGTTTTACTTTTGTGGTCGTTGTGTCGATCTGATCCGGATGCATGACAGTTGCTTGATTCTGCCGGCCTTTACACCGGTAAAATGACCCTGAACGGGTTAACCCTTCGTAATTTACCTGATTTTGCGAGAAAAAATTATACCATGGGCCATTTTTTGCCAGTGTTTACGCTTCGTGATGCGCTGAAATAACAATATTACAAGGTGATACGGTCTTTGAAAGCCAATCGGGATGAGTATAATGATGTTGACTGCCAAATTTTTGTACATACAAGTCTGGATTCGCTGATGTCAGGACCGCACAGACCTGTCAATCGATTTTTTCTTCTCTCGCTGGCCGTTGTCATCCTGCTTTTGATCACCGGTCTGATTTTCGCGCCGTCTGCACAAGCCAGTCCCGATCCAGCGCGTCTTGAGGAGATTTCCGCTACCACCACACAAACCTCAGCCGGAGTGATTGCCCTCTCTTCCTCCACGCCGGCGCCCACCATTCAAACTGTAGGTACAACCGCTCCGCAAGCCTCTACGACGGATGATCAACCGTCCACGCTACTTTCCCTCCTTACGCAATCCCATTACCAGTTGTATGTCTATTCGCCGTTTTCAGCCTCGTTGACCCAGTTGACCGATACTGATTGGAGTATCATCGATCCAGAAATCAGACCCGATGGACAGGCGATGGTATTCAGCTCCAATCTGAACGGGTTCTGGGATCTGTACCTGCTGGATTTTGGCACCCATGCGCTGACCAATCTCACCCAGACATCCCAGTATGACGGTGCCCCGAGCTGGTCACCCGATGGCAGATGGATTGCCTACGAAACGTATCTGGACGGCAATTTGGAGATCGTCATCCTGTCAACCGTACCAGGAGAAAGTGATCTTATCCGCATCACAGAAGACCCCGGCGCTGATCATTCACCCGCCTGGTCACCTGATGGACGTTACCTGCTCTTTACCACCAACCGCACCGGTGATGAAGAAATTACGCGCACCGATCTACAGGTGACACAGGATCGCTTCGTCAACATGAGCCGCCAATCTGCCGCCGATGACCGATCTTCAAGCTGGTCAGTGGATGGTTCTGCCGTGTACTGGTCACGTGCGCACAACGGGTCTGAGCAGGTTGTGCGATATGATCCGGCTGCCGGCACTGTGGAAAAAATATCCTTCGGCAGCCGCCCGCGGATGGACCCATCTGGCGAATATCTGCTCATCCTCAATCAGACCCCTGATTACAGTCAACTCAACCTTGTTTCTCCTCAGACCGGTAAAGCGGTCACTTTGCCCGTTGTTCTGCCCGGCGACCTGCATGGGATCACCTGGATACCCTCCTCGATCCTGCCGTCCGTTTTACAGAGTATCCAGAGTCTTGATCCCGATGGGGTACCCGGTGCGGTCACTGGAACCGGGCAGCAAACCCTGGAGCGGTCCGGCTCCATCACACTAAACGCCATCGAGGGAGTCAACGTACCGCAGCCGTATCTCACCAGTGATGTGGTGGCCAGTTTCAACACCCTCCGCCAGCAGGTGGAACAGCAAATCGGCTGGAATTATATGGATATCTTGGAAAATGCCTTTCTCCCCATCACCCAGCCGCCTTCACCTGAAATGGAGGAATCCTGGTTATATACAGGCCGCGCGATTGCCGTCAATACCGCTCCATTATATGGAGGCTGGATGTGTGTGGTGCGGGAGGATCAATCCGGTCAGACTTACTGGCGTATTTACCTAAAAACGCGCTATCAGGATGGCTCGCAAGGAATGCCGATCCGCTCACAGGTATGGGATTTCACCACGCGTACGTCCGGTGATACCTCAGCCTACGAACGTGGCGGCAGCCTGGTTGCAGCGCCACAGGGTTACTGGGTTGATTTTACTGCCCTGGCCGCGCAATACGGCTGGGACCGGGTACCTGCCGTGCCTAACTGGCGCAGCTACATGGATGGAGCCCTGCTTAACCAGTATGTTCAGTTCGACACCCTTTCGTGGCAGGCCGCCATGCGGGAGCTGTATCCGCCCGAAGCGCTGATGACGGCCACACGTGTACCCACAATGACTCCTACACCCATTGCCAGTCCATAACCGGACAGAAAATTCAGCCGGAATGAAACAAAAACTGCTCCTCATTTTTCTGGTGTGTCTCGGCCTGGCCGGCTGCCAGGGTATTGTTTCCGGCGGCGAGTCTTCCTCGCAGTCAGGATTATCAGCGCAGCCGCAGGTGATTGTCGTGCAGTCAACCATTCAGACCACCCCTTCACCCACAGGGTCCCCTACCGTGGATCCAGCGCTGATCCAACCCGGTGAAACTCCCACCACCGATTCTGCAAACAACGGGGGCAATACTTCACCGGTGATCGATGTGATGCAGTTGACCTTTCCCACACCCATGTCAGAACCGGTCTCGCTCTGGCGTGCCCCGCTGTTTGATACCCCCCTCGCGCTCAGCCAGTATGATCACTTTTATTTCTCGCGACCCATCGCCGCGGATCAAGTCAATTGGCCCCTGCCCGATTACCGCTATGGGGGAATCTTTTTTGGCGTGGATATCATCCACACCGGTATTGATATTCCTGCCAAACGGGGCACCACCGTCATCGCAGCCGGAGATGGTAAGGTGATCTGGGCGGGGTACGGGCTGTTCTACGGCAGCGGCGCTGAGAATGATCCATACGGCCTGGCTGTTTCTGTGGAACATGACTTTGGGTACAAAGGCCAGAAGCTGTATACCATCTATGCGCATTTGGACCGAATCGATGTGGTGGTGGGGCAAACCGTCAAAACCGGAACCCCGGTAGGTCTGGTGGGCATGACCGGCAATACCACCGGCCCGCATCTGCATTTTGAAGTCCGTATGCAGGATGACAGCTTTTATAAAACTCGCAATCCCGAGCTGTGGATCGCACCCCCACAGGGCTCAGGGGTGCTGGCAGGTGATTTCAAGAATACAAATGGTTCCTTTTTGGATCAGCAAGTGATCAATATTCGTTCTTTGTATACCGGAGAGAAATGGCAGGTATTTACCTATGGGCCAACTACTGTGCATAAGGACGACTATTATCAGGAAAACATGGTCATCAGTGATTTGCCAGCCGGCAAATATGAGATTATGGTGGATTACATCAATAAAACCTGGTCCACTTTGATTGAAATTCATCCCGGGGCTGTATCGTTTCTTCGGTTCAACGGCGAGGAGGGATTTGATTTCACACCACCGGACAGCCCATTAAAGGGTAACTGGCCGGATGGTGAATAAACTGGTTTGCGAATTCTGACCTGAAATCGACCATCTGGTATAATTTGGAAAGAAAACCATACCTTACTTAAAATTGACAATATCCGTTACTTGACAATTTACTATTACTGGTTGAAAATCGATTTTTGCCAAAATTGAAAATTCAAATTTGCCTGCTGATTATGGCAAACCGGAGGGCTTGAAAATGTTTTCTTCTTTACGAAAAGCTGGGTTGATACTTGTTTTGACTGCTGTGCTGCTCTCAGCCTGTGCAGCCAACAACCAGGAACCCACCGTCAATCCTGATACCATTTACACTTCAGCAGCCATGACTGTGGAAGCACAACTGACTGAGGCGGCAAAGTTGAACCCTACCTCTACCGTTACGGTCATGATTCCTACCGAAACCGCCACTCCAACGGTCACGGTCAGCAACGCGGGCAATACAACCCCCGGCGGCACTGCTAACCCGTTGGTCACCTCAACAATCAGTATGCTACCCACCTTCACCGGAACAGCCCCAGTTGTATCAGCTCCCAAAGGGAAATATGAGGTGGTTGGACAGTCTCCTGCAGATGAGACCAAAATCGCCCCCGGTACGACCTTTGAAATGAGCTGGACCATCAAGAATACCGGCACCGATACCTGGCAAAAGGATTTCACCATCCAGTTCTTCTCCGGTAACCGCATCGGCGGGGGTATTTTCACCGATAACTCGTACGATTTTGGCAAAGAGGTCAAACCTGGTGAGACCATCACCCTGACTGTTGAAATGTCGGTTCCGGATACAGAAGATACCTATTACAGTTGGTGGAAGCTGAAAGATCAGTATGGCGGTAATTTTGGCGATGTGGATGTCACCATCATTGCTGACTTTGATGCAGCCCACTGAGATCGGATTGCGGATAGTATAAAAATCGCCTCCTACTCAAAAATCCCCATATCCACTAAAATATCACTACCGGGGTAATTACCCCGGTAGTTTTTTGATACGGTTATACAATGCGTTGAAGAGAAAAAGGACAATATGAAGAGATTTAGAGTTTTGTTTGTTTTACTGGTGCTTTTGCTGCCGGCCTGCGGTTCAAAATCAGAGAAGACCCCCACACCCGGTCCGGATGCGATTTACACATCTGCAGCACAAACCGTTGCTGTTCAGCTCACCCAGAACGCCGCCAATTTCCCGTCTGCCACCCCAACCAATACTGTCACGCCGGTGCCGCCTACCAATACCCAGGCTGTTGCTACGGTGGCGGTGTCCACAGCCATGCAGCAGGTAACCATTCCGCCAACTCTGCCGGTCACAAATGATCTGGTTGAATTCATCGGCAATGATCCTGCAGACGGTACTGTCTTCGAACCGGGTGAAGCTTTTACCGTTACCTGGACCCTGAAAAATGTCGGACAGACCACCTGGACTACCTCGTATCAAATTCGGTTCTTCAGCGGGGAACGTCTGGGTACGGGTTCCAATTCGTATTCTTTCCCACAGGCAGTCGCGCCTGGACAAACCCTGTCTATCTCGGCAGAATTCACGGCTCCCACAAAAGCCGGCGAATATAAAAGTAACTGGGTACTCACCAATGCGGATGGGTTGAATTTTTACCCGGTATACACGGTGATCAAAGTTGGAGCAGCCAGCGCCACCGCCACCCCAACAAAGACGTCGGCGCCAGCAATTACAAATACACCGGACACAACGACCCCCGGCAGCTAAGTTGGGATACCCTGACGGGGATATCGCCGCCCTTTCTTGAGAATGTGTTCGCCAGGAAGGGCATGAGAAACGGCTGAGCATAGCTGAGCATATGGGACGAACCTATTCGGGATCACAGTCTCAGGATGGAAGTTTCAATCCGTTAGCGGTTGAGGATCGCCTGCGGAAAGCTGTTTCGAAGGCAGGCATCCCTCTGTTTGGTATCGCCAGCCCGGATCAACCGGCTCACTTTGATCATTTTCTGAAATGGCTTGAAACCGGCGGCCAGGCAGGTATGGCCTACCTTTCCCGTCCGGATACAGTTGAAAAACGCCGAAACCCGAAATCGTTAATGGAGAATACCCGCTCTATTCTCGTTTTCGGGTTTCCATATCCGCTCAATTATGTGGAACCTCCACCGGGTTCTGGAGGTTGGGGACAAATCGCTGCCTATGCCGGTAGCCGGGATTATCATACCGTTCTGCCGGAGCGCCTTGGCTCCCTCATTCCCCGCTTTGAAGAGATCATTGGGCAGGAAATCAGGTATCAGATATTCACCGATTCCGCCCCCATTCTTGAACGCGACCTGGCCCGATCGGCCGGACTGGGGTGGGTCGGCCGGAACGGCTGCCTGATATCGCCGAAATACGGCTCAGGTTTTCTGCTGGCCGAGATGTTCTGTGATGTGCTGTTGCAGACTTCACAGCCGTTTTTACCGGATCGCTGCGGAACCTGCCGGCGTTGTGTGGACGCCTGTCCGACCGGTTGTATCAACCCGGATCGCACGCTTGACGCCAACCGCTGCCTCTCGTATCTCACCATCGAAAATAAAGGCCCCATCCCATCTGCGCTGCGTGATGCGGCAGCAAATCACCTGTTTGGCTGTGACGTTTGCCAGCAGGTTTGCCCATGGAACCATACGCCGCACCCTAGGATGATCGTGCCGGAGATCCAGTCTGACCGGCTTCACGAATGGGTGAATTTACTGGAGGTTGATCAACTTTCGCCGGACCGTTTCAGGGAGCAGTTTGAGGCTTATCCCGTTATGCGGGCTAAATGGAAGGGGTTTCTACGGAATGCCGCGGTTGTGTTGGGAAATTCAGGCAATCAGCAAACAATCCCCGTTCTGCAGGCGTTACTGGATGAGAATCCGGAAGCAATCGTTCGAGCACATGCAGCCTGGGCCATCGGAAAACTGGCCCGTCTTTCAGGCAGTGAACCGGCTCGTGAGATTCTGACACGCCGCCTTTCAATTGAAACGGATATTACAGTCCGGGAAGAAATTCAACAGGCACTTCATCAGGGTTAAACGCTGTGGATCACGGCAGCCATTGAGGAGAATGCCCGCCCTCGGCCAGCAACTCCAGTTCCTCAGTGGATAGCTTCCACAGCATCACATCCGGAGCGGCTGAAGCGGATCCCATTTCATAACGCTGTAAAACCATTATCTGTGAAAACGGATCCCAATGATAGTTGGCGAAGTTGTACAACGGCTCATTGGTGATTTGTTCACCTTTTTGTGTCTGCGCATCCACCAGCCACAACTGGCGTGTTGGGCGGTCGCTGTAACAGCGCTCTCCAAACACAATCCACTTCCCATCCAATGACCAGACCGGTGCGCTGTAATCGCGCTGCCCGTTTAATTCCTGAAGTGGTGAATCTGTTATTTTCAGGGTCAAGGGGTTCACTTCCTTCAAATCCTTACACGGGCTATCCTGCTCTGAACCGGTACAGGCAAATACCATTTGTGAACCGTCCGTAGACCATCCGCCCGTTTCGCTGGATTCGCAGTCCACCACGGAGACTTTCAGGTTGTCGAGAAACAGAAACTGGATTTGAAAACGGGTTTCATTCACAAATGCCAGCATGCTTCCGTCAGGTGACCATTTCAGATCACTCACCCCGCCTCCGCTTTGCTCATACAGCACCTGTGCTTCCTGTGACCCGCTTTTTTTCAACCAGATCCGGGATACCACCTCACCGGTATCGGTGCGGCTGTTCTGCACAAAAGCGTAGTCTCCGCTGCTCGGCAGAAAGGCAACATCCGTACAGGTATCAGGCCCACACGTTTGTGTCTGCAGCATATTCTCGCCGTTTCTGTCGATCGTCCACAAATCAAACCCGGTTTGAGAATTGATGACGCTGAAGACAATCTGTTCACCGCCTGGGCTGACCGCGTAATCCTGAATGCCGCCATTGGTTGAGGTGAGCTTACGGGATTGGGGGTTCTCAAGCGAGGTCACCCACAGATCCGAACCCTGCTCCTGTAAAACCATATAAATGACATCAGGGCGTCGCGGGGTGAACTGCCATTGTGCCTGCTGTGCGGCATGATCTGTATCGATCGGTCGAGCAGTTAATGTATAGGTCATTTCCGGATCTGCCGGGGTGGAAAACCACAGCTCCGTGTCGGCTCCGTTCTGGATCACAGTAAATGGCAATTCAGGCGCAATACTGAAATCGTACTCCATGATTTGACCATCCAACACAGGCAAACTCACTCGCGCCGGTCCCCATACGCTCAGGGAATTTGAACTGGTAAAAACCGGCGCCAATTCAGCGGTTGGGCGGTTGTTCCACCAAAACAAACCTCCTGCCAGGAGCAGTACTCCCAGCAGGAGGATGATCAGAACAAGGAGTTTACGACTCTTTTTCAAATTAAAAGGATTTCATTACGGGGTAGCTGTGGCGGAAGGGGCCGCCTGCTGCGGGGTGATGGATTTTGTGGCGCTCGGTGCCAGTGTGATGGTGGGGGTAACCAGATTCACGCGGATGGTAATGATCTGCCCGGCCTGAATACTGTTTTCATCTTCAATATCATTATCATCCATGATCGCCTTGACGGTTGAATTGAACCGGGCAGCGATGATGGCCAGCGTTTCACCCGTCTTGATGGTGTAATCAATTTTGGTGCCGGAAGCCAGCCCGGTGGGCAGCGGGGTCTCGGTGGGGAGAGTCTGCCCGGGCGCCGGGATCAGAATGACCTGTCCAGCCACAATAGGGCAGGCAGTACCGAAATTGTTGATCGCCTGAAGTACCTGGACATCCACTTCGAAGGAGGCAGCGATATCCCAGCAGTTGTCATTTTCCTTCACGGTGTACTCGAAAGGACCGGAAGGGGTCACCGTCATGGTGATGGTGGGGGTTTCTGTTACCGTCGGGGTAATTGTAGCCGTCAAAGTGGGCGTGACCGGGGTTACGGTGCTGGTGGAAGTAGGAGTGGGGGTATCGCTTGCGAATAATCCGGAGATCGGATTTCCTCCTCTGTCACCGGTCAACCAGATGACCAGGACAATGATACCTACAACCACAAGCAAAACAGCCAGACCGCCCAGAATAAAGGGCATACTGCGCTGTTTCTTGCGGTAACTGTCAATCACATTTTGTGGTGATGATTTGCCTGCCATATCAATTTCCTTTTATTTAAGATTGCGTGATGCAACTGGAGAAAAGCTTAAAACCAGCTTAGGAGCAATTCTAACACAGGATTTTTCATCCTCTGTCAAGGGTTTTATCTGTCAAATCAGGCTCTCAGGCTGACTGGGCTTAACAATATCAGCAGGCTGCCAATGTATGGCAGCCTGCTGATACATTCTTCGGTCCTATGATGCTTTTTTAGCCACAGGTTGAGACGTATGGTTCGCTTCCAGGTATGATTTTAGAAATTGCCCGGTGTAGGATTTAGGGTTCTCACACAATTGTTCCGGCGTTCCCTGCCCAATCAGTTCACCGCCGCGGTTTCCGCCCTCAGGTCCCAAATCGATGATGTAATCGGCCACCTTGATAATATCCATATTGTGTTCGATGATGATGACCGAATTACCGTTTTCGACCAGCTTCTGCAGAACTTCAATCAGCTTATGCACATCAGCTGCATGCAAACCCACCGAGGGCTCATCCAAAACATAGATTGTTCGTCCGGTAGCGCGCCGTGATAATTCACGGGCCAGTTTCACGCGCTGCGCTTCACCGCCTGAAAGTGTGGTGCCCGGTTGGCCGATCCTGATATACCCCAGACCCACATCGTTGAGTGTCTCCAGCTTGTTCATAATGGATGGGAACGCAGAAAAGAAGTCCAGGCCGCTTTCTACGGTCATATCCAGCACGTCCGCGATGGACTTACCCTTGAACTTCACCTGCAGTGTCTCCCGGTTGTAGCGGGTTCCCTGACACACATCACAGGGCACATACACATCCGGCAGGAACTGCATTTCAATGCGAAGCTGCCCCTGCCCCTGGCAGGCCTCGCAGCGCCCGCCATGAACGTTGAAGGAAAACCGCCCAGATTTGTATCCGCGCACCTTGCTCTCGGGAAGCTCCGCAAACAGTTTGCGGATTTCATCAAAGATCCCGGTATAGGTGCCGGGGTTGGATCGCGGCGTGCGCCCGATGGGTGACTGGTCGATATTGATGATCTTGTCCAAAAATTCAAGACCCTCGATTTTTTTGTATTCGCCCGGGGTTGTATTGGCACGGTTGAGATCACGTGCCAGCGCCTGGTACAGAATATCAATCATCAAAGTGGATTTGCCCGACCCTGACACACCGGTGATGCACACCAGCTTCCCCAGCGGGATTTCCACGTCCAGGTTCTTGAGATTATTCGCTTTAGCGCCAAATACTTTCAGTTTCTTGCCATTGCCATTGCGCCGGGTTTCCGGAATGGGCACCTGTTTGCGGTGTGACAGATAGTCGCCGGTCAACGAGCGCGGTGAAGCCAGTATGTCGTTGATATCACCCTCGGCAATCACTTCGCCGCCATGTTCACCTGCTCCCGGCCCCAGGTCGATGATCCAGTCCGCGGTTCGAATAGTGTCTTCATCATGCTCCACCACCAGCACCGTGTTGCCCTGATCACGCAGGTTGATGAGGGTGGCCAGCAGGCGATTGTTATCACGCGGATGCAGCCCGATGGAGGGTTCGTCCAGCACATACAGCACTCCCATCAGATGAGAACCGATCTGGGTTGCCAGCCGGATGCGCTGTGCCTCACCGCCGGAAAGAGACCCTGCTGAACGGCTGAGAGTCAGGTAATCAAGACCCACATCCACCAGGAAGTTGAGCCGCGCCCGGATTTCTTTGAGGATCCGATCGGAGATGAGTTTCTCACGGTTGGTCAGCGGACCGTCAGCCCCGGCCAGATGTTCAGCCCATTGCAGAGTGTTGAGTACCGGCCAGTCGGTTACTTCAACGATGTTGGAGTCGTTGACCGTAACCGCCAGCGATTCGGGGCGCAAACGCAATCCCTTGCAGGTGGGGCATGGGCGCTGGCTCATGTACTCGGCAATTTTGCTGCGCACAAACTCGGATTGGGTTTCGCGGTAACGTCGTTCGAAATTGTTCACCACTCCTTCAAACGAGGTTTCGAACTTGGACTGGCGTTCCTTTCGGTCGATACGCACGGTCACCTGATTATCACCGGTGCCGTACAAGATGATCTTCATTTTTTCCGGGGGTATGCTGCTGACCGGTGCATCCAGATCGATTTTGTATTCGCGTGCCACAGCTTCCAGATACTGCCAGTAATAACCATTCTGATCGCGCGAGTTCTTCCATTCCATCGCCACAATGGCGCCGTCGTTTAACGATACATCTTTATCGGGGATCAACAAATCCGGATCGATCTCCAGTTTGCTGCCAAGACCCTGGCAGTCAGGGCAGGCGCCGTGCGGGGTATTGAACGAGAAAGTACGCGGCTCGATCTCCGGCAGGCTGATGCCATGTTCAGGACACGAGAGATGCTCGGAGAAGTGATAATCCACCGGCGGCTCACTGCCGATATCCTGAATGGTCAGGTATCCCTCACCTACTTTCAACGCGGTCTCCACTGAATCGGTCAGGCGGGAGATAACCCCACGGCGTTCGTTTTCGTCTTCCGGTTTGGATAGAACGATTCTGTCTACCACCGCTTCAATCGTGTGGATTTTGTAGCGGTCAAGCGTGATTTCATCTTCCAGGTTGTATACTGTACCATCTACACGCACCCGCACGAAGCCCGATTTACGGATCTCTTCGAAAACGGTCTGATAGGTACCTTTTCTGCCGCGCACAATGGGCGCCAGAATGAGCAATCGGCTGCCCTCCGGCATCCGGTCGATGATCTCCACCACTTCCTGAGCGGATTGCTTCACCACTTCACGCCCGCAAATTGGGCAGTGTGGGATACCGACCCGCGCAAACAGCAGACGCAGGTAATCATAAATCTCGGTTACTGTGCCCACCGTAGAACGCGGATTACGTGAAGCACCTTTTTGATCGATGGATACTGCCGGCGACAGGCCTTCGATGTAATCCACATCCGGTTTCATCATTTGACCTAAAAACTGACGCGCGTAAGCGGAAAGCGATTCGACGTACCGGCGCTGCCCCTCGGCAAAGATGGTATCGAATGCCAGCGATGACTTACCGGAGCCGCTTAAGCCGGTAATGACCACCAGTTTGTCACGCGGAATCTCCACGGAAATATTTTTCAGGTTATGCTGCCTGGCCCCCACCACATGAATACTGTTTCTTGCCATAAACACCTTTGATTTGATTTGATCAAAACGCAATCTATTATTATACCAAAGTGAAAAATTCCGCCCTCAAAATAGCAAAATCAGCTATCACACAAACTCGCTGATTTCGATTCAATTATAGCACAGATTTTCTAATTAGCGATGGAAACGGCTCTTCCGGCCAGTATTCCGGTGGAAAAGGCCCAGTGTAAGTTGTATCCCCCGCATGGGCCGATCACATCCAATACCTCACCGGCCAGCCAGATACGCGGCTGGAGTCGGGATTGCAGGATGAACGGATCCACCTCATCCAGCGTTATGCCGCCGCCGGTCACCTGGCATTGATCGTAACCCCTTACCCCTTTGACGTCGATGCGATACTCCTGCGCCAGCAAAATCAGAAATTGCAATAGTCTGTCGTCGATCTGGCTGATCGGAGTAGCACCCCGAAGATGTGCTTTTTCCAGCAAAACAGCACACAGTTTAGGCGGCAAGACTATCCCCAGCATAGCTTCGATGCTCATTTGAGAATTGCGCTGGTCGGTGATGTACTTCAGAAATTCCTGATGGTAATTGCCCAGAAAATTCAACCGCAGTGACAGAACCTCGCCCGGGTATTCCTGCACGTGATGGCTCAAATCCATCACCCCCGGGCCGTTGATACCCCACTGTGTGAAGATGATGTTGCCGGTGGTTTCGGCGATGACCGCATCTTTGCTCAATAAAGTGACACCGGCGTCCAGGCGGATACCCTGCAGCTTTTGAACCGCTTTGGGATCAGTTTCGATGGGCGCGAGGGCCGGTGTGACCGGGATCATTGTGTGACCCAACCGCTGCAAAATTTTATATAAGCTGCCGGTGGAACCCAGATCCGGGTAAGCCTTTCCGCCGCAGGCAACAATCAGGCTCAGGCAGCGTATCTCTTCACCTGAATTCGTGACGAGCCGTATCGCATCAGCTTCGGGGATGATATCCTGCACCAGAGTCCCCAACCTGATCTGTACATCCGCTTCGCGCAGGCGAGCCTCCAGAATGGTGGAAACATTGACCGCCGAATTGGAAACCGGGTACACCCAGCCATCGTCCGTGTGCCAGGTGAGAATGCCCAGCTCGTGAAAATAGCGGATCAAATCGCGCGGATCCATCTGTTGAAACACAGCCTGGATCATCGCTGTGCTGCCATGCGTGAAGTATTTTTCAGGCGTGGCATGCAGATTGGTGAGATTACCGCGCCCTCCACCCGTGACACGTAACTTGCGGCCGGTGATCGCGTTGCCGTCCAGCAGGATCACCTCACCGCCTCGCCGGGATGCTTCAAGAGCGGCTGCCATGCCTGCCGGCCCGGCGCCAATCACTGCAACAGATGCGCATTTTTCGTTTTCTGTCATGATTTTGATCCCTGCGATGGTACTGATTATAAAACAGCTTGCCCATGGATTGTGTGGGAAACAGATCCTACCCGTAAGTTCCAACTTGTTACCTCATTGATTAGCGCGCCATCCGGTTATTTGCCGGTGTACTTTCCAGCAGGGCATTTTACCTGGGCGTTTTCCTGTATAATCAGTTTATTCACGCCTCAATATCACATGTCCCCTTCAGGAGCTTCCCATGGAAGAAAAAGCATATAAGAAAGGCATTCGCGCCTGGGCTATGTACGACTGGGCCAATTCCGCTTTTGCCACCACCATCATGGCGGCTGTACTGCCGGTGTATTACTCCAGCGTAGCTTCAGCCAACCTGACCCCAGCCGACGCGACTGCCAATTGGGCATTCACCACCACCATCGCGCTCATATTGGTGGCTCTGATGGGTCCGGTGCTGGGGGCTATGGCGGATTTCACCGGCGCCAAAAAACGCTTTTTCACCACCTTTGTTCTGATGGGCGTCACCGGTACCGCGCTGCTGTTTTTTGTCAGCACCGGCGACTGGCTGATGGCTTCCGTTCTGTATATTATCGGGAATCTCGGTTTTTCCGGCTCGATCGTCTTCTACGACTCCTTCCTGCCCCACATCGCCAAACCAGAAGATATCGACCAGGTGTCATCGCGCGGTTATGCCACCGGTTATCTGGGCGGTGGCCTGCTGCTGGCGATTAATATGGCCGGCATCCTGCTGGCTCCTGAAAATCTGACCGGATTGATGACCCGTTTGGCCTTCTTAAGCGTGGCGATCTGGTGGCTTGTATTTACCATTCCGCTCTGGCGCACCGTGAAAGAACCCCCTCGGCGTATCCATGCCGAAGAAGCCGGGAAGAACCCCTGGTCTGCCAGTATGGGACGTCTCGCCCAAACTTTCAAAGAGATCCGCACCTACCGCCAGTTGCTCAAGTTCATCGTCGCTTTCTGGTTATACAACAACGGCATCGGCACCATCATCGTGATGGCCACCATCTATGGCACCGAGCTGGGATTTGGCATGACCACCACGGTGGGCACCCTGCTCATGGTTCAATTCGTCGCTGTACCTTTCGCTTTTCTGTTCGGCTGGCTGGCAAAAAAGATCGGTACCAAACCCGCCATTCTACTCAGCCTGGGGATCTATACGATCATCGCCATCCTGGGATACTTCCTGCAGGTACCCTGGCATTTCTGGGCGCTCGGGTTCCTGGTAGCAACCGTTCAGGGCGGTAGCCAGGCACTCAGCCGTTCGCTATGCGGACGCATGATCCCCAAGAGCAAATCGGCCGAATTTTACGGTTTTTTCAGCGTGAGCGAGAAAATTGCCGGAACCGTCGGGCCGTTGGTGTTTGGGGTGGTTTCCAAAATTATGGGCGGCAGCCGCCTCAGCATCGTTTCACTGATCATCTTCTTTGCCGCAGGAGCTCTGCTGCTGACCAAAGTGGATGAAAAGGAAGGCATCCGGGTTGCCGAGGAAGAAGAAGCACGGTTGATGAAATCCACCGAGCAGGCTGTGGCCGAAGCCATGCTGTCCTGAAATCAATTGGTTTTTACTAAAAATACTATCTGGCGAAGTAATTAAGGGCGATGCGCAGCCGTTCTTCCAGATCCTCAGGGGCATCCTTGGGGATCCATTGCAATGCGGACTGCGCTTCTATTACACTGTAACCCAAACCGGTCAGCGCATCCAGGATCTCCACATCGATATCGGAGCGATGCAGTTCCGTTCCCGTCACACCGGCAGCCCGCCCCACCTTACCCTGCAGGTGCAGCAGGATCTTCTGCGCGCCTTTTTTCCCCACCCCGGGCACGCGCGCGAACACATCGGCCTGCTCATCCCATACTGCGCGACGGATCACATCCGGCGAGAGCGTGGATACGGCCGACAGCGCAGTACGAGGGCCTACTCCATTGGCACCCAGGAACAGCAGGAAAAATTCCTTTTGTTCGGCATTCTCAAATCCATAAAGTGTGAGCGAATCCTCGCGGACGATCAAAGTGGTATGCAGGTGAATCGGTTCACCGATCACAGCCCCGTTGGCCAGGAATTTGGGTACAAACACTTGAATGCCGATCCCGCCCACCTGAACCACTATGCTGTCATCACTGGTTGATAAAATGCTGCCGGAGATATTCGCAATCATGCCGCCCTCGTTATTCCAAATTCATCCGTGTTTGATGCACAATTTCATACAAAACCACACCGGTCGCCACTGCCAGGTTGAGCGAGTCACCGGTACCCAGCATGGGCATACTGACCACCTCGTCACATAATCGCAAGTGATCCGGTGTCAGACCCATCTTCTCGCTCCCCATTAACAATACCATGGGCAGCCGGTAATGAAAATCCCGGTAGTACACCCGGGCTTTATCTGAGGTGCCAATTGTGAGGATATGCTGCCGTTCCTTCCAGGCAGCAAACTCGGTCAGACGGGCCTTGACCAGTTTGAGGCCGTACACCGCCCCCATACTGGCTCGCAGTGCGGTTGGATCATACGGATCGGTGCTGTGATCCAGCAAAATGACTCCTTTGCAGCCGGTGGCGTCACCGGTGCGAAGAATGGTGCCCAGATTGCCGGGATCCTGAACGCTATCGAGGGCTATCCATACCTCACCTTCAACGGGCGAAAGGTATTCCAATCGTGTGAATACCTGCCGGCCTACTGCCGCGATTCCCTGCGGACCTTCTTTCAGCGAAAGCCGGGTGAAAGCATCGCCGCCTAGTGCCAGAACCTCAATACCCTGAGAGACGGCCTGCTCAACCAGGCGCTGTCCAAATTCACTGGTAAGCAAATCAGGCGAGTAAAGCACCGTCACCAGATCGGCGTGATGCTCAAATGCCTCGCCCACAATGCGCAGCCCTTCAATGTAATACTCACCCTGCTCTTCGCGGAATTTTCGGTCAGCCAGTTTGCGGATGGATTTGATGCGCGGGTTGGACGGACTGGTGATGATCATGCTTCTTCCTCGAGACCCAGGTTTTCAAACCGGCGACTGTGAAAATGACAGATCGCCACTGCCAGGGCATCGGCAGCGTCATCTGGTTTGGGTACTTTTTCCAGACCCAGCATCAATTTCACCATCTCCTGAACCTGATGCTTATCGGCGGCTCCATACCCGGTGACAGCCTGTTTGACCTCATTGGGCGTATAACTGGTAAGGGGAACATCGCAGTCCGCCATCGCCAGCAGCACCACCCCACGGGCATGCCCTACTGCCAGAGCAGTTTTCACATTCTTCTGAAAAAAAAGCTTCTCCACCGCCCCAGATACAGGCCGGTGGAGTTGAATAAGCCTTGTTAATTCTCGATGAATGATTTGCAGCCGGTTTTCAAGCGGCATCCCGCCGGGCGTGCTGATCACGCCGTAATCCAACGCTGTTAATTCGCCGGTTGGCCCTTCGGTGATAAAACCATAACCGGTCAGAGCTGTTCCGGGATCAATGCCAAGGATGACAGCCGGGTCGTTATTCGGCTTCAAGTATTGCAATCGCCTCGTCAGAGATCTTCAGGTTGCTGAAAACATTCTGGACATCATCCAGCTCTTCAAGCGCCTCGATGGCTTTCATGGCCTTCACGGTCGCATCGCTTGACAGTTCCATTTCCTGATTGGGGATCATCTTGAGCTCGGCTTCTTCAGCCTGGATGTTGGCAAAGCGCAGCCGGTCGCTCAACACTTTGAACGATTCGACCGGGGCGATGATTTCAAAATAGCCGTCATCTTCGGTCACATCATCTGCGCCGCCTTCTACAGCCAGCTCAAAGATGTCATCGAATTTGTGTCCCTTGGCGGGAATGGAGAAATATGCCACGCGCCGGAACTGCCAGGCCACCGAGCCCGATTCGCCTAAAGCCCCGCCTGCGCGGGTGAGCAGGTGTCTGACCTCAGCCACGGTACGGTTGCGGTTTTCAGTCACGCACTGAATGATAATAGCCACACCGCTCGGGCCGTATCCTTCGTACATGACCTCTTCAATGATCATCCCTTCCTTGCTCTCGCCGGTTCCACGTTTGATCGCTCGATCGATGCTGTCTTTCGGCATGTTTTGAGCACGGGCGCGGTCAACAGCCAGTCGTAATCGAACATTTGTCTCCAGATCGCCGCCACTTTCACGGGCAACCAGTGCGATTTCACGAGCCAGCCTGGTGAAAACCTGACCTCTCTTGGCGTCTTCAGCGCCTTTTTTTCGTTTGATAGTGGACCACTTATTATGTCCAGACATACTTATCTCCTGGAATGGAAGGTTTCGTTCTTTTTTGAGCGGAATTAATTATACACCACGCATAGCAGGGCTGTAAATCCTGAAGCGCACCAGAATTTGTCAATCTACCCACCGGCTCCTACCGGATTGCGCAGTTCACCGATTCCTTCGATCTTAATGGATATTGTATCACCCGGGTAAACTGGTCCAACACCCGCTGGTGTTCCAGTCAAGATCACATCGCCCGGAAGAAGCGTCATCACGCTGGAGATAAACGCAACCAGTTGGGGAACGGTAAAGAGCATCTCGCGGGTGGAAGCCATCTGCCGCATCTCATTGTTCACGTGGCATGTAATCATGGCATCAGCCGGATCAAAATCGGTCTCAATCCACGGGCCGAGCGGGCAAAATGTATCAAATGCTTTCGAGCGGGTCCACTGTCCGTCTTTGCGCTGAAGATCGCGAGCCGTCATATCATTGGCGATAGTGTAGCCCAAAATCACCTGGTGAGCCTGCTCAGGCTGCACCCAACGCGCCTTTTTACCGATCACCACCGCCAGCTCCGCTTCATGCTCCACCTGGCTGGATTGCGGCGGCGTCACGATCAGATCCCCAGGACCAATCAATGCCGATGGCGCCTTGAGAAACAGCATGGGCATATCGGGGATGGGGTGATTCAGTTCTCTGGCATGGTCCGCGTAATTTCGACCCACGCCGATGATCTTGCCGGGAAGTACAGGCGGTAACAGCTTCACGCTGTCAAGTGACCGCTCAATCTCCATCCGCCGAAACTCCTCATACGGCTTGCCTTCCAGCAGGCCAATCTGGTCTTTCAGAACCCAACCGTAACGCGGTTGTTCATTGCCATATTGATACCGTGCAAAGCGCATTTTCTCTCCCTTTATTCCTGTTTGATATTGTTTTGATAGTCTATCATATACACCTGTTTGTCTGACAGGCTTTTGTCCATCCGGCAGGATGAGTTATGATAAACTAATTCTGTTCGCGAGAATGATTTGCACGTGAGTGACACAGGTGCGCATGGGGACACCGTTCTACCGCTCTCAAAAATTTTTGAATCGTCTGGCTGCCGGTCTGGGTATACTGGCGGTGGTTGTGTTTGTGGCTGCCAATGTATTGAGCATTCGGGCTTACCAGATGCATCCCACCCCCACGCAGACCGCCACATCCACCGCTACCATCACCCGCACCCCCAGACCGACCTCCACATCCACACCCACGCTCACCGTCACACCAGGTCCAAGTCCCACCCCCACCGCCACCTTCCTGCCCCAGTTTGGACAGTTCACCAGTCTGCTGTCCGATATGTCTGGCGAGAGGTATGTGTGCCATGCGGTGCAGAGCAAATCCGATGCGATAACTGAGACGATCCTCTCGATGGATTGCGCACAAACCATAGGGCTGGTTCAGGTTCAATTAAATCTGGCCTGGTCTGAAAGCAGCCTACCGGGTTCGCTGCGTATCCTGGTGGATCCATTCTCGCTGTTTTTCCCGGACCAGATCCGGAATGACATCATCTGGCTGGCGCAGACGCCTCTGCGCTATCCCTGGCTGTGGGAAAGCACAATCCGTCCTGAGAGCGACACCACTCAGACAGTGTCTGCTGTAACAGCTACTATTACCGCTGAACCATCGCCTTCTGCGCAGGTTTCTCCCGCACCGGATACGGCGTTGATGGATGAGATGGCTTTTTGGGTGACCGAAAGCCAATCCCAACTGCCGTCGGATCTGCCCCTCACGCGCATCTTTACCACTTCGCGGGGGTCGCTGTACTGCAGTATGCGCCTGCAGGAGAGCAATTTGATTATTGAGTGTATACCCCCGGCGACGGATCAGCCATAATTACCATCAAAAGGTTGGATTTTTTATCCGTTTGCGCTATAATTAGGCGCATCACCCATGGGCGGGTAGCTCAGTTGGTTAGAGCACATCTTTTACACAGATGAGGTCGCAGGT